>DATKKX010000036.1:0-2319 GCA_035542775.1 Phycisphaerae bacterium
CCCTACGGCATCCGGTCGCTCTCCAAGTTCCACGAGCGGCACCCCTACGTGTTCCACGAGGGTGGCCAGGAGTACCGGGTGGACTATCTGCCGGCCGAGTCGAACACCGGCATGTTCGGCGGCAACTCCAACTGGCGCGGGCCGGTCTGGATGCCGGTCAATGTCATTCTCATCAGGGCGCTCCTGAGCTTCTATCTGTACCACGGCGACAATTTCAAGATCGAATGCCCGACCGGTTCGGGCCACCTGATGAACCTCTTCGAGGTCGCCAAGGAGATCTCGGACCGGCTCAACCGCATCTTCCTTCGCGATGACCGCCGCCGGCGGGCCGTCTACGGTGGTACCGAGAAGTTCCAGACCGACCCGCACTGGCGCGATCTGATTCTATTTTATGAATACTTCCACGGTGACAACGGCGCCGGGCTCGGGGCGAGCCACCAGACGGGATGGACTGGAGTGGTGGCGAAGCTGATCCAGCTCTTCGGATTGCTCGACGCGGGGAAGTTTCTCGAGGGTGGCGTGAGTGCCGGCTTTGTCCGCGGAAAGTCGGAAGGAGGCCCGACGACATGAAGGCCCTTGCCCGCATATCTCTCGCTCTATCAGATCAATACGCGCGTCTGGCTGACGAAAGGGAACAAAGAGTGTCGAGGGTCGTCAGTCGAGGGAAAAAGTCAATTCAGTTTAACAGGAGCTAACAGAATCAATGGAGATTTCTCTGAAAACCTCCACGCGAATAACGAAAGACCTTCGCCTAATGGGCCAAATCAACCGTCAATGCTCATAAAAATTCTCTTCGCTGCTGGCCTGGTGGTGGTCACCGTGTTCTTCCATGCCGTCGGGTTCGATGTGCTGCTCCGGGTCATGGTTCGGTCGGACGCCTTGGCCAAGTTTGGCTTCCGGCCCGTCACCCGGTGGGTGATCGGCCTGACCTGCTGGCTGATGCTGATCCACCTGGCCGAGATCTTCGTCTGGGGGCTGTTCTATTTCCGGCAAGACTGCTTTCCCGACGCCGAGTCTGCGTTCTATTTTTCCGGAGTCACCTATACGAGTCTTGGCTACGGCGATCTCATGTTACCCAAGCCGTGGCGTATGCTCGCACCGGTTGAGACATTGACTGGCATTCTCATGTGCGGGCTCTCGGCAGGGCTTTTCTTCGCGGTCGTCATGCGGTGGATCAGCAACTGGATGCAAAGGAAAACCGCGTTAGAACCACACGCTGCGGCAGCAATAAACATCGATAAAGTGTCGCCATCCAAAACAAAACTATGAAGCCCACAGGCACAGAAAATTTTACATCTCACAAGATCGTCAAGCGCCGCGATTTCCTGGCGACGGCCGCAGCCGTAGACACGACGCTCTGTCCGGCGGGAGTTTTCTCGACGAGGCTATGGCAGTAATGAGCCGGACCTCAAGCCCGGAGTCAGCCACCCGCTGGGCGGGTTGGATTCCGGCGTTTGGATGGCTTCGTTCCTACCAGCGCACGTGGCTGCGCGATGACGTGCTCGCCGGGCTGACCGCGGCTGCGGTGGTCGTGCCCCAGGCCATGGCTTACGGGGCCATAGCGGGGCTGCCGTTGGTGGTGGGCCTCTACACCGCGTTGGTGCCGCTGATCGTGTATGCGGTTATGGGAACGTCCCGTCCGCTGAGCGTGACCACCACCTCGACGATCGCCATCTTGACCGCTAGTGCGCTCCACCAGATCGCGCCCAACGGCAGCAACGAGGCGTTGGTTGCGGCGGCTGCGACACTGGCCTTTCTGGTCGGCGGGATCCTGCTTCTCGCATCGGTTCTGAGAATGGGAATCGTCGCCAATTTCATTTCCGAGCCGGTCCTGATCGGATTTAAGGCGGGCGTCGGGCTGACCATTGTGGTGGATCAGATTCCCAAACTGCTGGGAGTGCATTTCCCCAAGGGCCATTTCGTTTACAACCTGCTTTCCATCATGAATCACCTGCCCCAGGCATCAGTCGCGACGATTGTGCTTGCGCTGGCCATGCTGGCGCTGCAGCTCGGGTTGCAGAGATTCCTGCCGCGCGTGCCCGCAGCGCTCGTGACCGTGGCCAGCAGCATCGCGCTGTCCGGTCTCGCCGGACTGAACCGCTTCGGCATCGAATTGGTCGGGGAGGTAAAGGGAGGTCTGCCTTCCTTCGCCCTGCCGGAGCTCTCGCTCCTCGACCAATTGTGGCCTGCGGCCATTGGCATTGCCCTGATGAGTTTTGTCGAAACCATTGCCGCCGGCCAGGCGTTCCGGGGCCCCGACGAACCGCGGCCCGAGCCCAACAAAGAACTGCGGGCGATTGGTCTTACGAACCTGATCGG
>DATKKX010000037.1:0-24782 GCA_035542775.1 Phycisphaerae bacterium
CCGCGTCGCGCCCAGCGTCACACACTCAATCGCCTCGACCGGCCGCTCCTTGGGAATCTCAAAGGCGGCAACAGCGCCAAGTTTCTCCGCGGCCCAACGAGCCGGCGCCGCGACACCGGGCTCGGCATGGGCTGTCACGGCGCGCTCAGCAGACGGTTTTGTCTCAGGCTCCCTCAAGACGGTTGACAGTGCCGCCTCGCCGAAGCCCTTGCTCAGCAGCTTCTGTTTCAGGGAACCGATGATCCGGCTGGTCACATCGGGGCTCAGCACGGCTCCCAGTTCAGCCTCGAACTCCGCCAGCAGGGCAGAACCATCCGTCAGCGAGGCCACAGCAGTATTGGCATTCGCCTCAGAGCCCGCACCAGGCACAGTGCGGCACCGGCTGATAGCCGGTGCCTGGTTCGCGTTTCGCGCCGCATCCTTCTGCTCGCGCGGTTCCGTGGGCGCTCGCTCGCCACCGCCGCTCCACAGAGATCCCATCTCCGGCAACTTCAGCGCCGGATGCTTCACCTTTTCCAGATGCTCCCGAATCGCGTGCGGATCGGTCGCAACGCTCTCATCCGCGACCTGATCCAGAAAACCCGTCAGCCCCAGTTCCGCCGCCCGCCGGGAGACATCCTCCCCCACCGCCTTCTTCAGGTCCGTCGTCATCCACACCAGCCGCGGCAGCCCGCCGTCGGCCGACAGGAACTTCGGGCTGCCAATGAACGCCTTCCCGATCCCCATGAACCCCGGCGTCTGGTTGCCCCCACCCACCGATCCGGCCAGCGAGCTGAACGGCATCCCCACCGGTGTGTCACCCATGAACTCGCGGTTGACGATCATCACGCCGTTGCACTCCGGCACGTACGCCGCGATCGCCTCGAAGCAGCCGCACGAGGTCATCGGCCGATCCATGATGCTGTACATGCTGATGGACCCGACGGTCCCGTGCGAATTCTTTCGAACGTATTCGTTAGTCCCTTCCCAGATGCCGCGCTCCGCGTCCAGGCAATGGCCCTTCGCCACCGGCTGGTTCGGACCGGTCTCGTCGATCTCAAAGGCCGCCTTCCCGTCCAGCCAGTTGTACGCCCCGCACAAACCCAATCGCTGCGGCGTGATGATGCACACGTGGTTCGGTGCGAACGACTGGCATAGCAGGCAGCTATAGAACGTCTCCACCGACTCGTCGGTCATCGATGCCAGGCGGCGGTTCCGCTCGATGTACACCTTGCGGGCAATCGCCAGCCGGCGCTCGACCTCCGCACGCTCGGTGATCAGCGTGACCTTCACCTTGTCCACGATCGCCGGATACTGATCGAGGAACCGCGCATGCAGGATCTCGCCATAGTGCCGCAGCCGCACGCCGCGAGCGAACGCCTGCTTGCTGATTCGCGTCCACACAATGTCACGCTGGCCCATGTGCCAGATGCCTTCGGCGCCGTTGATCAGATGGTGGATCTGACGCTCCAGGATCGGCTCAAAATCCGGCTGCATCTTCCGTCCGGCCACCTGCACCCAGATAGCCAGCGGCAGCGTAATCGGCCCCGCGTCAGTCGGCTGGCCGACATCGACATCCGGCCCCATTAGATCAATCTGCCCGTCCTCGATCTCGTCCATCTCCGCCATGGTCACGAATTCGAAGGCCGGCGTGATGTTGCCGCCGAACTCGGCATGCGTCTCGGCCTTGCGGATGCGCTCGCCCTCGAAGGCCGGCCCGTACGCGACGGGAATCGGCACCTTGGCCACCTTCACCTTGCACCCGCGGACCTCCAGAGCCCGATCAACGATCACGTCGAGCGGCACGTTGCTGACCACGTGCTCGTAGGTACAAACGCCGGTGGGCAGGATCTGCGGGATGTCTGTGTCGGCGATGGTCGGGAAGCCGTAGTTGATCGCCCCGGCGGCGGCGGCGTACTTCTCGCGGTCCACCTCCCCGAGCGCCAGCACAAAGGCGAAGATGCGATTCTTGTTGTAGCGTAGATTTCGCACGAAATCGCCCGGCGCGACACCGCCGAACGAAAGCGCCGCCCGGCTGGCAAAACCCAGCGAATAAATCGTCGCCGACACATCCCGGCCATACGGCACCAGCCGCGTCTCCCAGCCGAGTTGCACGCCTTCTGAATGAAGCTGCTCCGCGAACGTCGTCCCGTTCACGCTCCCGGACATGAACACGTAAAGGTTCTTTTCCTGGAGCTGTCGGGCGATCCGCACCGCGTCGGCCGAAGTCGGCGCCGCCCCCACCACAGCCGCGAAACCCGGCGCCGTGCCGTCGACGAATTCCACGCCCCGTTCGCGCATGATGACGTCGTTCGCCGCGCCCAGCCAGATTCCGTTCACCGGATGCGGCCCGATGACCGTCTTGCACGCCTCGATGGCCTCGAACGCAAACAGGGTCGCCATGCCCGCATCGAGCGCGTCCCCCAGATACGGAAGCCACACCCTCTCGGAGGGCGGCTCTGGCAGCAAATGCTCGCAACGGTTCAGGATGCCTTCAAGATCGCCCAGCCGCACCACCTTCTCGCCGGTCATGGAGTAGATCACCGGCAGGTAGTAGCCGGTATTGGGAAAACCCACTGGATGGTCTCGGCCCTTCTCGCGAATGGCTCTAGCATGCATCTGCCGGGCGCGGGCGACCGTCTCCCTCGCTCCATGAATGGCGTCCCCGCAGATGGCCTTAGACATCCAGCTCCCTCCGTCGAAAAAGGGGACTGGCTCCGCGCCCATCCCCGCTTCGGCCTCGCCGCGCAAGCTTCCACGCGGTCCCTGTCCCCTTTTTCGACCTACACATCCAGCTCTCTCCTGTCCTTCATGTCGTAGAGCTTCCGCTCGGTCTTGCGATTGATGCCCAGGGCGTCTCGCTTCTTTTCAATGTGCTCGACGATCACACGCACCGCCTCGTTCACGTCCGGCACGTAATGGAACTTCGCGCCGACCATCTGCTCCAGCCCGCCGCACAGATAGTCCGTCACCGCCTCCGAGCCGGTCGTATGGAACGGCCGCCCCAGCACGACGTCGATGCCCGACGCCACGAAGTAATGGGCGATCGCAACCGCCTTCTCGCTCATCCACTC
Source organism: Phycisphaerae bacterium (assembly GCA_035542775.1). Taxonomy (GTDB): domain Bacteria; phylum Planctomycetota; class Phycisphaerae; order UBA1845; family UTPLA1; genus DATKKX01. The sequence goes on from DATKKX010000037.1 coordinate 3,054, forward strand.
CGGCGCCGCCCCGATGGCGGGAAGCTGCGATAGATCGTTCCCCAGCCCGCCCTCCTCCACGACATACGTCGCCGCCATCAGAATCCGCGAATTATCCACGCACGATCCCATGTGCAGCACAGGCGGAATGCCCACCGCCTCGCACACCTCGCGAAGGCTCGGCCCGGCCAGTTCCAGCGCCGCCTCCGGCGTCAGCAGGCCGTGCTTGCCGCAGGCCACCGCCGCACAGCCCGTTTGCAACACCAGGATGTTCCGCCGTATCAGCTCGCGGGTCAGCGTGACGATGTAATCATCCACCCGCCCGCGGGCATTGGTGCAGCCGACAATCCCGGCAATCCCGCGGACCCGCCCGGTGATGACCGCATCGTTCAACGGCCGGAAGCTGCGGCGGAATGTCCCGCCCAGCATGGTGAAAATCGTCTCATTCGAAAACCCGGCCACCAGCGGGTGCTTCACATCGGGGATCCGCACCTTGCGCGGGTCCCGGTGGGCGAAATTCGCGATCGCTTTGCGGAGGATCTCCTTGCCCAGGCTGAGCGTCGGGTGTCCACCTCGCCGGTGACCTTCCCACTCCAGCGGCTCGGCATTGGCATTCCTGGCGATCGGGCTCGTCGTGAGGACCTTGGTGTGATAGCAGCCGGCGACCGATGGCAGCGAGGCCATGCAGCACTGCACGTCGGTGATCATCAGGTCGACCGCGCCGGTCACGATGGCCAGCTCCTGCTGGAGGAAGTTACCGGCCACAGGAACGCCATGCCGCATCAGCACCTCGTTGGCCGTGCAGCAGATCCCCGCCAGGTTGACGCCGTCGCTCCCCGCCGCCTTGGCCTCCGCCACAATCTCCGGATCGCGCGAGGCGGCCACCAGGATCTCCGTCAGCGCCGGCTCATGCCCGTGAACCAGCACGTTGACCTTCCGCTCTTCCAGCACGCCCAGGTTGGCGCAACCCCGCACCGGTTCGGGCGTCCCGAATAGAATATCGCTGACTGTCGTGGCGATCATCGACCCGCCCCACCCGTCCGCCAGTGCCGTCTTCAACGCCCCAAGCACGAGGTTGTGGTAGTCGTGATCGACGCCCATATGCGTACGATGCAGGGCCTCGACAATCGAAGGATCGATGCCGTGCGGAGCTATCCCCAATCGGTCCCACACTCCCTGCCGCGGAACCGGCGCCAGGCTCAGCGTCTTCAGCTTGCCCTCCTGCAAGGAGAATTCCGACAGGAACAACTCGGCCAGCCTGGCCGCGAGCTTATGGAGCAGAACATCGTTCGATTCTTCGCCGTTCGTCGCAGGCGCGATCTCTTCGATGCCCCACTCTTCCGCCGCCGCCCGCAGCCGCCGCTCATCTTTGATCTGGTAATCGCCGCTCCGCCCCTCCGCGACAGCCTTCAGCAGCAGGACCAGGCCCCGCCCATGATCGGAGTGTGCCGCCGCCCCCGCCGCCACTTCGCGCAGCAGGTTCCGGGCGGCAATCGTGTCCGCATCCGCTCCGCAAACCCCCAGCGGCGACTTCGGCGTTATTCTGCACGGCCCCATGTGGCACAGCCGGCAGCACACGCCGTCCGTGCCGAAAGTGCAACTCTTCCCCTGAGCATCGGCCCGGGCGAACGCGTCGGCGACCCCGTCAGAGGCCGCCTTCTTCAGCATGGCGGCGCTGGCCTCGTCGATTACCTTTTCCCGCGTCTCTCTCTCCCGTGCCATGCCACTCCTTGTAACTCAGGCCGCGTGCTTTCACGCTACAGCGAGCCGCCGAACTCGTCTCCAGCAGCAAGCCCCCAAATTGTGTGGCACCGGCTAATAGCCGGTGCCGACCCGGATTACGGCTGCATCACCTTCCCAAACATCCCCCCCGCGGCCTTCCACAGGGGGTTCGCCGCCGGCAATGTCCAGATGGGCTCGCCGGCCCCATCCCTGGCAATGACCTCCTCATCCTCGGGAAGACTTCCCACGACCGGCGCTCTCGTATTCTCGAAAAGCTGATTCGCAAGGTCAAGTGGATCGTCCGCGCCTGTAGCCGCAGCCTGCCCCCGGACTCGATTGACCACCACCCCCATCGTCCCCGCATCGATGCGCATTTCCTCAGCCAGATCGTACAGCCGCCGAGCCGTGGTCAATCCTCGCGTCGAGGCATCGGCCACAAAGAGCAGGGCATCGACGCGCTGAACAATCCGGCGGCTCAGATTCTCCAGGCCGGCCTCATTGTCAATGACCACCGCGGCGTAATTCCCCGCCAACCGCCTCACCGCCGCCCCCAGTACGTTATTCGCGTAGCAGTAGCAGCCCGGCCCCTCGGGACGCCCCATCGCCAGCAGATCAAACCGATCCGTCTCCACGAGGCTCTGCTGGATCTTGAGCTCCAGCAATTCTTGTTTGCCCATTCCCCCCGTCGACGCCGGCAGGCCCTGGGCAATCTGCCGTACTTCCTCGCGCACCGAGCCCACCGCGGACGAAATCCGCACCCCCAGCAGCACATCCAGGTTGGTGTTGGGATCGGCATCGACCGCCAGCACCGGGCCGCGGCCGTTCTCGCTGAGCCAGCGCACCGCCATCGCCGCCAGCGTGGTCTTGCCGACACCGCCCTTGCCTGTAATTGCCAGCGTCAAACCCATTGGTAGATATCTCGGAGACTGCGACTCACTGGACGCCTGATTCCCCCGGCCCCTCAAAAACCATATTTCTCCCGCAGAGCCGCAGTCAACTCTGGAAGAAGCTTGAACACCCGCTCGGAGTCCCCCACTTCCATTGTCCCGGTACCGCACGACGGGGTAATAAAGGCCTGCTCCGCGATTGTCCGTGCGTCCACGCCTGCACGCTTCGCAAGATGGTCGACCGTCCGCTCAAATCGCTGCAGCAAACTGGTCACAGATTCCTCTCGGATGACCGGCTTGGTCGGCACGATTCCCCAGGCCAGGGCATTGCGGCGCTCGCCCAGGTGTCGCCGGATATGTTCCGGATACAGGGCCATGGTTTCTCCGAACTCGTACGCGTCGAAGCTCAGCACGTCCGCCTCTGCGTCCACCAGCAGCGACCAGTCGGTATTGCCGCAGCAATGCACGCCCGCCAGCGCCCCTTCTTGATGCACCGCGGCGATCACTTCGCCCACCTTCCCGATCACGTCCTCCCGCTGCACGGAGACGTACGTCGAGCTGCCGAATGCTGCGAGGATCGGCTCGTCAATGAAGCAAAGCACCCGTTCCGCGTATGGCTTGAACCTCTGAATCTGCCAGCGGCACTTCAGCGCCAGTCCCTTGACCACCACGTCCACGAATTCCTCGTTGTAGTAGATGGCCCGCTTGTTCTCATCCACGATGGTAAGGGCGAACGACAACGGCCCCGTCGTCTGGCATTTCACCAGCGGCACCCGCCGGCCTTGGGCCTTCAGCCGCTCTTCCATCGCCGGAATGCCCGCCGCGAACGCCGCCGAAATCGCCCCCGCCGAGCAATCCCCGCTCTCCTCAGCCTTCAGGTATCCCTCATAGAACCCGGCCAGTTCTTCCGAGTAATCGCCCGATGTATCGACGAACATCCGGCCCTTGGCCTCGTCGATCACCATCCGGGGCAACCCTTCCGAATACTGTATCTCCATCTGTTCGCGCAGCCCGAGCCGTGGAAGCTGCGGCCACATCGGTGCATCCGGCAACGCCGCAAAAAGCACGTCGAGCGCTCTCGCCGGGTCCGAATGCGGCATCGATCCAATCGCCGCCGCCATGCACTTGGGCTGCAACTCCATTACGTATCTCCTCCAGCGCCACTCAACGCGCGATCCTTGCCTTGACTTTTTCCCACACTTCGCGAAATTGCGCGGCCAGTGGTGCTTCCATGATGTCCACCAGCGCCAGATTCTCTCGGTCCGCCCGGCAAATCGTCTCACTGAACGACAGCCCGCCCAAATAGTCCTCCGCCGCCAGCGAAACCTCCAAAAACACCCGATCGTTCTCGTTCCTCACCTTGTTGCCCACGATCGCCACGCGGCCGATGCCGATCTCGCTCGCCATCCGGCAAATATTCCCCGCCGTCTCGATGGATCGCCGCCCCGGCTCCACCACGACCAGCATCAGGTCCACGCCTTGCGCTGTCGCCCGCCCGAGATGCTCCAGTCCCGCCTCGAAATCCAGGATGACGCAGTCTTCCTTGTACAGAACCACGTCCATCAGCAGGCTTCGCAGCAGCACGCTCTCCGGGCACGCGCACCCCGAACCCCCGCTCTCAATCGCCCCCAGCACCAGCAGGTGGACACCGCGAAATTCCGTGGATTCCTTCTCGGCGATATCCGCGACATCCGGGTTGAGTTTGAACACCTGGCCGTACTGCCGGACCTTCGCCCCCGTCCGCTGCTCGATCAACGCCCGCCGCTCGGCCAGCGGCACGATCCGCCGCCGTTGTGCCTCGGACATGCCGAGGGCCGCCGCCAGATTGGCGTCCGGGTCCGCATCAATCGCCAGCACCCGAAACCCGTCTGCGACCGCCAAATGGGCAAACACCCCCGCGATGGTCGACTTGCCCACGCCCCCTTTGCCGCTGATAGCCAGTTTCAATGCCACGCTGTTACGCTCCGCCCAATCACCCGGATCATGGTACCCGATCCGGGTTCCGTCGCAAATGTGCAGGTAAATCTTGCATTCCCGCGCAGCGCGGGAGATAATGAAATGCCTTACCAGCGTGTACGCGTATCCAGCGGACTGATCCGAGCCACGCCCAACAGTCCAACGCGGAGGCCCGATCATGTATTCCACCCCCCGAGCCAGCCTGATCGCATTAATTGTGACTTGCTCTTACGCCTTTCTTGTGACAGCAGCGCTCCTGGCGCAGCCGGTGGCGCCGGCCCCGACCACCCAGGGCGCGGCCCCCTCCACCACCGTTTTTCGCGAGCGTCCGACCAGCGGGCCCGCCTCGTGGCTGCCGCGCCATGCGGGACCGTGGGATGCGAGCCTGCATATGGCGAGATCGAAGGACGGCCTGACATTCGAAGCCGTCGCCGAGCCGATCATTCGCTATGCATCCGCCCCCACCATGACCCGCCTGGCCGACGGGCGGCTCCTGCTCGTGTTCGAGCATTACCCTCGCACCGACCGTCGGCTGTTCGGCGGACTCGGCTTCTCGCTTTCCAGCGACAACGGCAAGACCTGGTCGAACGCGCAGCCCCTGGAGATCGAAGACCTGAGCCGAACGTCAGGCTCGCCGCGCAGCCCTGCCCTGGCCGTAAAGCCCGACGGCTCGCTGGAACTCCTTTTCCTATGGAAAAACAAGAGCAGCCGCGGGAATGTGCTTTCCGCGGATCTCCATGTCGGCCGCGCCGGACAGTCTCCTCATAGCAGTGCCTCCAGCCAGCCTGCACAAGCTCGCGACGAGGCGGGATTGCCCGACGGCTCCGTCGCGGTGAAGCTGTCCGGCCGCGCTGCCCTGGCGGAAAAGGCCCTTTCCGTCGATGACATCGCCGCGGCGTTCATCGGAGAACAGTGCCACCTATTTGGCACCCTTGCCGACATTGGCACCCAGCGCTATCACGGAACGTCGACCGACGGTCTGCGCTTCCGCCGACTTGAGAACCTTCCCGTTGCCGAGGTTGGTACGGGCGGCGCCGTGGTCACGACCCCGAACGGCCTGCGGCTTTACGCCTCGTGCCGCGAAGGCGTGATGTCCGCAGTTTCCGCCGACGGCAGCAAATGGTCACCGGAGCCCGGGCTGCGGCTGCGCGACGGCGAAGACCCCGCGGTGGTCAAACTCGGCGATGGCTCCTGGCTGATGGTGTACGCCAAAGGACCCACGGCGGCTCAGGCGAAACGCCGACGCAAGCAGCAAACGGACGAGAGGGAGGCCGATGCCGGCGTTGCTTACGTCGAGCCGCCTGCCGGCCCCCTGCCGGGCAATGAGGGTGCCCTACCACCTGCCGCCATGGTCGACGAAGGCACTGCCGGCGAGGCGATTGCTGTTGAACAACCCGTTCTCGATGAGAGCGACCAGGGCGAGACAGATTCTTCTATCGCAGGAGATGCTGCTGACGCGGCCACGCCGGTGGGGATGGAAAGCAACCCCGCCGCCGCTCAACTCGCCCCCGACCAGATCGCCGGCGCCGAAGCCGCCCAGATGGAGCCGGGCACCTTGCCCCCGGAAACCCTCACAGACTTCCAACGATTCAACTGCACCGCGACGGGCGTGCCGATCCCCGACTTCGTCAATCAACTGGACTACCTCGCGTGGTACCAGGCCCAACACGATCCCGCATCAATCCCCGACAATAGCTGGTTCTACTACGCCGACCTGCTGCTCGACCCGCAGCGCGGGCCGCTGAGCGAGTCCCCGCTGCCGCCGCTTTCCGGCATGTACAATGACGCCGGCTTCGTCGGCCCGCCCGTGCCCTGGGACCCCGCCCAGCATCCCGAATGGGAGCAGGCCTACAACACCGCCGCGCCCTACCTGACCAGATTCGCCGACGCCGCCTCTCATCAGAACTACATCCGGCCGGTGCTGTTCGCCAGCGGAGATCCGGCAAGCCCGCAGTCTGCAGATCAACAGTCAGTTTCGGAAGACGAGCGATTCAACTCGTTGCTCCTGAACATCATCCTGCCCAACCTCGCGGGCCACCGGACCCTGGTCAAGCAAACCATGTCCGACGCCTGGCGTGCTCCTGATGGCCGCCCGGACCCCCAGGCGATGATCAACGCCTTCGATACCTGCCTGAGTGCCTCAAACCACTTGGGCCAGAGCGACACCCTGATCGAGAGGCTCGTTGCCATCTCGGAGAAATCGCTCGTGGAAAAGGACGCTCGCTTCGCCCTTCAGCACGGCGTCTTCTCAGCGGAGCAACTGGAGACCGCGCTGGAGACGCTCATCGCCAAGGACTTGCCGCCGGCCGATCCCGGGCAGTGGATTGTCGGCGAAACCGCCATGTGCATGGAAACCACTCAGTACCTCTTCGGTGTCGGTGAGGAAGGAGGCGGGAAGAACCTGCGGCTCGATCGTATCCAACGGCTCACCGGCCTGATCAACGAAGAAAACCAGTCAAGGACGCCGACGCCCGAAGAGCTGGCCGTCGCCACGCCGGACCGAGTGACCAGAAACTTCACCGATTTCTACCAGAAGTTCACCGACATGGCCCGCCAGGGTTATCCCGCCGTGCGGGCCAAGGACATCGAGGAGATGACCCAACCCCATGTCGAGGACAACTATGTCTCTCGCTTCATGCTGCCTTCATTGGCCCGAGCATACCAGATCAGCACCCGCGCGGAGGCTTCCCGCCGGGCGACGCAGATCTCCTACGCCGTTCACCTGTACAAGGCCCAGACCGGCCAGTGGCCGCAGTCCCTGAACGACCTGCCTCCTCGCTACACCCAGGGAGCCCGAACCGACCCGTTCAGCGGTCAGGATTTCGTCTATCGCCGGACGCAGGACGGCTTCACGCTGTACTCAACCTCAGAAAACGGCACTGATGACAGGGGCATCCACCACCGCTGGGGCGACGGCGGCACACCCGCAGACCCGGGCGACGACTTCGTGTTCTGGCCTCCGCGATGAGGCCGCTGTCCGCGCACATTGACCCGGCACCCCGTACGCCGGGACACCATCGGCCGGCACACCACCGGCGGCCGCGTGGCCAAGCTGGGTAGCAGAGCTGGGTTGCAGAACTGGATGGCGCGAACAAACCTGGTTTGTCCGTGCATCCTCGCGACCGCGCCGCTTAACTTCCAGCCGACCGGCGAGCCCCGCCCTTCTCATCGCCCGCTCTCATGCTCTGCGTCTTTGGGCTTTGCGCGAGATCTCCGCCGACCAGCAGCTCCGCAAACGACTGAATATCCCTCCCATCCACGCTGCCGTCACCGTTAACGTCCGCCCGCACCCGGTCACAGCCCGGAAACTGGCCGGCATAGGCCTCGGGCTCGAGCAGCGCCAGGATGAACGGAGCGATATCCGATGTGTCAATGAACCCGTCGCAGTCCAAGTCGCCGGCCGCCGGGCCGCCCGCGCACGTGAAATCCGTGATCAGCACGGCGTCCACACCGGCCTCATCGACGGAGTTGTTCGGCCGGTCCATGGCGCTGAACCGCAGCACGACCATGCTCGTCATGCTGATGTAATCATTGAGCCGCACGGTCCGCTCCACCCAGCCCGGCTGGATATTGACCACCCGCTCGATGCGGACCCACGAAACGCCGCCATCATTCGAGACTTCAACGTCAAACGGGTCACTGTCCAGATCATCGTTGGCCCACCAGCGCGCATACCGCAGCGTGACGTTCGCCATGCCCCTCAGGTCGAACGTGGGCGATACCAGGCTGGTCGGGCCGCCGTCGACGTCCGAGTTGCCGGGCCGATTGCCGGTGAGGTAGCACTGCCCGGAGCCATCGTGGTCGGCGACCGGATCACCGCGAGTGCCGTCACCGGCGGGAATGCCGCGCTCCCACGCCCCGGAGGCCAGCGACGGATCATTGACGACCGTCCAGCCAAGGTCGGACTCGAAGTTGTCATCGAGGATTACCGTGAACGTACCGACGATGGCGGACAGCGGCGTCGCGGCCCCGCCCTTCGGCAGGTAAGTCACGCTGCCGCCGCTGGCCTCCGCGCTGAAGTAGTACTGGGGCGCCGCTTCGCAGTAGGTGAGAGGCAGCGTCGCGGTATACAGGTTTCCGTCCCCATGGATCAGGGGCCGGCTCCGGAACGTGCCGCTGTCATAGCGGTAGAACACGGTCTCGCTGCCCGGAACGACGGATTCCGAGCCGGGCGTGATTTCCACGACCACGACCGGGGACGTGTTCACCGGAACGTATCCCGACGGGCCGCTCACCAGGTGCATGGTGAGCGGCGGCGGAATCGTCAGGCCGCCGGTGACCACGAGCGCGTAGTCGGCGTCCAGCTCGGGCGTTTCCAGGTGGCTGTCTTCGTTGATCTCGTCGGCCAGGACCTCCACGTTCCACTCCCCCTCCGCCGGATTGGCGACGAACACGTTCTCTTCTGTGTTCAGCGTGTCCGAAGTTCCGCCGGGCGTTGTGAAGTTGCCCGCGGTCAGCCCGTGGTTCCCCCAATAGGTCGTTCCGTCCGGGCTGGTGACGCGCAGCGACAGATCGTTGATGCGGTGGTGGGCGGCCCCCACGTTGCCGGGCGGGTCGGCATAGACCAGCGTGGCACGGAAGTTCGGCTCGCCGGACGGGACCGTCACGGAGTATTGCTTCGAGCCGAGCGGAGCGAGAACATCGGTTTCGTCGACGATCAGCATCTTCTCGCGCAGGTTGTAGAGTTCCTGGAGATCGGGCGAGCCCCAGCCCTGTTTGAAGCGGTCGATGTCGCCGTTTGGCCCGCCGGCGAGCCAGTCGTAGCGGTATGCGCAATTGATGAGCAGCGCCTTGGCCGTGGTCATGTGCGGACGGCTGGCAAAAACGCTCGCCCCGCCGCCGAAACCGGGAAACACGCCTTCATGCCACATCTGAAACAGCAGGCCGAAATGGCCGGCCACGATCGGCGTCGCACCGCTGGTGCCGCTGAACTGCGTGTAGCCGCCGCCCGCGGTCGTCGTGTAGATGTCGTCGTAGAAGTGGGCCAGCGTAGGCTTTATTCGCCCGTCCGACGCGGGACCGATGCTCGCGCCGCTGCCCCAATGGTCGTCGGCCCGCGAAAGTGTGTCGTAGTGATAGAACCCGCCGACCGAGACGATGTTCTTGGCCCACGCCTGAGGGCGGGAGTCCTGCGTTCCGGCATTGCTCTGCGACTGGCAGACCAGTATGTCATAGAGGAAGAGGATGTCATCCATCTCCGCCGAGATCGTCGTGTACTGCGTGGTCCGCCCGTCGCCGGTGCTGTTGGTCTGAAAAACACACTGGTACGGCCCGTTGGGATCCACGATTTCCCAGGTGCGCTGGTAGCGCGTCGGGCCCCCGCCCAGCAGCGAGCTGCTCTCCGCGAAGATGCCCACACCGTCCGGAATCAGCCCCCGTGCCTGCGGGCTGGCCCCCCGCGCGAAGAGAATGCCGTACACCGATGTGCCGTGGTCCGTGCCGGCGTCGCCGGGGATATGAATGATCGGCGGAGCAGACCACTCAGGGTGAGTCACATCCAGTTCCGTGTCGGCGACCTCGGCCCGGACGCCTTGCCCGGTGAAGCCTAGGGTGCTTTCGATGAAGTCGGCGCCGCCGATCTGACGAACAATGTCCATATCGACTTCAACCGGCCCCTTGCGGTCGATGAACATCACATCGTCCAGCGAGGCAATCGCGCGGACCTGCTCCAGAGTAAGCGTGGCTTCGAGGCGGAATCCTTCCGGCGTCGTGCCGTGAACCTCGCCGCCCATCGCCGCGATCTGGCGGCTCACGCGGTCCTGCGCCGCCGCTCCGCGCTCGTACACCATGATCGAGTAACGGCGCGGCGCGACCGGCTCCCCGTTCTGAAGCTGGGCCAGGATTTCCTCCTCGATCTTGTACGCGGGCTGCACCGAACCGACCCAGCGTACGAAGGGCAGTTGAGCAACGGCCGCGCATGCGGCGGGACTCATCTTCACCACGCAGGCGTGGTTGGGCAGGAACTTCCACCCGGTAGCGCCGCGATCGGCCAGCGCCCGGCGATACGCCTCCAGGGGCGGGGTCACGAACTGCACGATGCGGAGCTCGCTCTCCGCGTTCGCGCGCAGCGCCGGCGCCACGTACGGCGCGCTCACCGTGGGATCAAACATGGCGTAGCGCAACACGAGTTGGTAGTTCGTCTCTCGCTCTCGCGCAAACCTGCGGCCGTCCAGGCTGATCGCATAGCAGTCGGCGACCGTGCCGTCGGGCCGCGCCTCCTGCCACACCGCGGCAACGCCGGGTGAATCCGGAATGTCGACCAGCCGAGGCTCGAGCACCCGGTCGGTGGTCGCGTGGAACGGCACGGCACCGTCCAGAGCCAACGTCGTTCGCGCCCCATCGGAGTTCACGGAAAGTCGCGCGCTCGAATTATCCGCGAGTGCCGGTCGGGCAATGACAGCAAAAATAACCGCTAAACAAGCTCCATAAATCAAACGCTGGCTGGGTACGGACATGACGATCTCCCTCCACGAGTTCAAAAGCAGACTGGAGTCCCCACTCCCCATACGTGGTCGGACGGGCCCATCTCCCGCAGCAGCCGGCGGCTGCCGATCCGCATGGTGTACTCCCTGGCTCTATGATCGCCGTCAGCGGCGACCAAAGCAAGGAAAACCGACGCAACTGAGGGAGGAATCTTGGAAGATAACCGCAGGTTGACAACCAAAACAGTCCCGGCACGCCGGAACAGGTGACCGGCGGACACACCGCAATGGGCGAAGAGCCGAGCCGACAGCCTGCTCCGTTGAAAACTTTTGCGTCGGCCCCCTGTAACCGACGTGGAACACGGGAAACCCTGCAAATGGCGATCTCAGGCCTTGCTCTTCGAAACGCAACGCATTGGCTTTTCAACAGATCACCGACCGTCCTCAGTCCAGGGAAGCCGAGCGGCGTGAGCCCTCGGACAACGACGCCCAGCCGCCATCGAGCCCTGGAAGGGCGCCAGTCAATAGCCGAGCGGCGTGAGCCCTCGGACAACGACGCCCAACCACCATCAAGCCCTGGAAGGGCGGCAGAACCCACTCGACTTCTCGCCCCGCCCGCATCTTCATGGGAAATGCCGAGCGCCGCACTCATGCGGAGCTGTGCCGACAATCTCAATCAACCTCCCCCCACACCCGCCAGCGCCTCCGCGCCCCTGCGCGAGTTCTCCGCCGACCAGCATCGCCGCAAACGCTTGAACATCCCTCCCGTCCACGCTGCCGTCCGCATTAACGTCGGCCCGCGCCATGTCACACCCCGGAAACTCACCGGCATATGCCTCGGGATCGAGCAGCGCCAGGATGAATGGACCGATGTCCGCCACATTTACCTGTCCATCACAGTTCAGATCGCCTGCTCTTCCGCTCGCGCTCAACACCAGCAGTGTCAACGACGACGCCGGCAACGTGAGCATGCCACCCGGCGGCTGCAGCGGCCCACCGTCGCCGGTCGCGGCGAACGGCATGTCCGCAAGCCGTTCGATGCTGCTCAGGCTCGCCGCGCTGTAGCGATACAAGGCCGCCGTGGCACTCTGCCCGAACGACGCCACCGTCAGGGGCACGCTCTGCGGCTGGGTGGTCTTGTTGATGAGCACGATCGTCGCGGCCTGGTCACTCCGCTGGGCGGCGTACACGGCCACGCGGGCCTGGTCCGTGCTCACGGCACGAACCGAGGTCTGCCCGAAGCGGCCCCCGGCGCCGTCGTAATTGCGGAACAGGCGGAACGCATACGCGACCGGCTGATCCGTCTCCGGCGCGGTCCAGAGGGTTGCCAGGTCGAGCCGCTCGCGCCCGAAGATGCCCAGCACGTCCGCCTGGGCCAGCGCCCCGTTGATGGATTCGAACCCGCCCCAGTTGTACTCGCTCACGGCGGTCTTCGTGCCGGGATAGTCTGCCTGCACCCACGCCCGCATCCGCGGAATCAACTGGACGGCCTCCCCGATCCAGCTCTCATCGACGTAGCTCGGATCCCACAGCGACCGCGTCGAACGCAATCGCCGCGCCTGCGTCGCCGCGTCGCCGGCATCGCCCAGGGCCACGCTGTCGGCCTGCGGGTAATAGTGCAGGTCCATGTAGTCCAGCAGGCGCGTGCCATGTGACTGCTCGTACGCCTGCATCTGCTGGAGGTACCACTCGATCAAGGGTACGTCGCCATGCGCCCGGCGGTCCGGCCGAGTCTCCCACCACGCGCCGCCGGCGGCCACGTCCAGCGCCGAGTAGAAATACGCCGACCAGCCCCAGAACACCGGCCCCAGCGTCGCAGCCCCGGAATCGACCGCCTTGATCGCGGCGGCATACTGGATCGTCCGATCGCGCAGCTCGTCAAAGCCGCACGGCGTCGGGTGCACGTCCCGGTGCGTCGAGTTCCACAGCATCGGCTCATTGTCGAGGTTGTAGAATCGCACGCCGCCGCTGCCCGCCGGGCCGTAGCGAGCGATCAGATGGGCCATCCAGGCCTGCACGAAGCCCGGACCGATAGCGGTGCTGGTGTCGTTCGGGTCGTTCCCCGTGACCAGCGTCGTACCGTCGGGCCGGACGCCGTTGCCGCAATCCGGCCGCCACGGATCGGTGGATTGTTGCGCGCCGTACTTGGCGACGCTGAAGCCGCAGGCGTACGCTCGGGCCTTGGGCGTCCAGCCGATCAGCGGAACGGTAAGCAGCGTCTCGCTGCCGGCGGCGCGATTGGTCTCGATGAACTCATCGGAGTCGGAGCCGTCGGGCAATTGGCCCGGATCGGGGTTGTCGTTGGGGATGTTCTCAAAGTACCAGTCGCTGGCCCGGTTGGACGTGTCGTTCTGCCAACTGTAGCGCGTCGTGGAGTTGCCCCCCCACCGATGTACAGGCACCTGCAGCTCGGACAACAGCTCCGCGGATGCGAAGTTCATGCCGTAGATGTCGTCGCTGATCGCGTGGCGATCCTGCGCCATATCGACCGCCAGCGACGGCGGCGGTGCGGGCGGCCCCGCCACGATCACGATTTCATCGAGGAAATACGCCGCCGGCACGCCGCCGGTGTACTCCTGCCAGATCAATCCGCTGATCGACGCGACGCCAAGCTGTTCGAAGGTAATCTCCGTTGTGGTCCATGTGCCGGCGACAGGATGGATGACGATGCTCTGACTGGCGCTGCTTCCGGCGTCGTACACCCAGAACGCGACGGTCTGCCCGCCGCTGGTGCCACCGTGGTAAGAGAAGCGGATCTTGGTGTAGTCCGCGCTGGTGATGTCCGCGCCGGTGTGCAGAAAGACGCCCGCCCAGCCCTGCGTGTACTGAACGCGGATGGAGCGTCCGCTGCCACCGAGCACCGGACTGGGGTTCGCGAAATCGAGCGTCGTGTTCCAGGACCAGTTGTCCCAACCCCCGGCCAGCGAGTCGTGGTAGACGACCAGATCCTGACCGCGTACCACGGCGCACGCCGAAACGAAGACGACCCATGCAAAGCCGAGACGACTTGCGCCCAACGACCAGCGCGGCGCGCGGACATCCCTCGTGTTCATGTCATGCTCCAGGTGCGAGGATCAGGTGACTCCACACGGCATTATGCACCGCAGGGCGATCCCGTCAACCTCGCCCCGCCGCGCGCCCCTGCCTCCTGACCGGTACGATCCACCGGCCGATGTTCCTGTCGTCCAATCATCTAGTCGCCTCTCTGCAACGAAGCGTTCAGCCAACCAACGACGCAAGTGTCATTCGGATAACCCCGTTCATCCAACGATAGAACGGACTTTTCCAACAGCCCCAGTGTCCCCGGTTACCCGAGATGGCGAGCTTCCCGCTGACGCAAAACCGGTGCGAATTGGCTTGCACTCTGTCCGCCCAATAGCGGTAGAATCCCGTCATCCGCCACAGGAGCATCCAATGCACCTCCGCTTGAATTGGTCACGCGCGGCAATCGTGTCCGTTTTGTACATGACGGTGATGGCATCGTGGTGTACGGCCCAGCCCGCCCCCTCGACAACTGAGCCGGCGACGTCCGCCCCATCGACGCCGGTCAGCCCTGAGGATATAGCCTACGCCTTCCGTACCACCCTGGTGTCCGGCTTGGGCATGGTTGTCGTTGCCGCAGCCAGCCTGCTTTACTTCCGCAAACGTCTGAAGACGGACTGGCGATGGTTCGGGGTCGGCGCCGCCGTGTGGACGGTCGGGGTCATCCTGAAGTTCGCTTGGGCCGTGCCGCTGAACAAGACGATCCTGCATGGCCTGGAGCAAGCCATGCCGGCGCCGCTGTATCAGCTTGTCGCCGCCTTGTACATCGGGTTGCTCACCGGCGTCTTTGAAATCGGAATCACCCTCGTCGCGGGCCTGCTCTGGAAGAAGCTCTCAGCAGACTCCTCCCGGGCCATCGCCGTGGGCGTCGGTGCGGGCGTGTTCGAGGCTCTTCTGATCGGCCTGAGAAGCCTGAGCGCGGCCGCCGTGCTCCTGTCCGGGCTGGCAACGGAGCAGCTCGTGGGCGAAGTCCGCGCGGCGGCTCAGCTCACCTTCCTCGCCTGGCTCTGCGGCCCCGTCGAGCGGCTGATCGCGATCCTGTGCCACATCTCTTCGCGCGCGTTGACGCTCCTGACCATTGCCACAGGCCGATGGCGCTACTTCTGGTCGGGATTCGCGCTCATGACGGCCCTGGACGGCGTCGCCGGATACTATCTGCTGACCGGTCAAACCAAGACACTATCCATCTGGTGGATCGAGTTGACCATCGCGCCGTTTGCCGTTCTGAGCATACCGCTCATCCGCTGTTGCCTGCGCCGCTGGCCGACAACAACAGCCGCTGCCGTGGAGGCCGAACGCCCGGCCGAGCCCCCCGCAACACCCGCCACGTGAGGCCCCAGGTTGATCCGCCGATATGCAACCCGCCAAGGCAGAACAGTGGGAATCCTTCATCCTTCATCCTTCCTCCTTGATAGCCTTCGCGCCTCTGCGCCTTTGCGTGAGCTCTCCCGCCGACCCCCATCCCCGCCTGCGACCTGCGCCCTCAAGATATTTTCCCGGCGGACTTGACTTTCGCAAAATGTTTGGTATAGTTACTGGTGCACGGCGTCTGGCGCCTCCCGTGCCTGAAAGTCGAGAGGTCCATGCTGACAACCGTCTTCCAGAAAAGCGGCTCACACCCCGGTCCGACCTTCGCCCCTCGGCACCAGACACTAAAAAGTTGCGCCTGGTTGCGGCTGGTTGCACTTTTTTCCCAGACCCGCCCAAGCGCAACTGACGCAGAGCCGCCCCGCATCGTCCACCGCCACGCCGTCACCGGAGCCGAAGGCTGGCCCGCCGCGGGCCCGGCGGCCGACCGTTCGCCAAACCTCAAACCTTCGCAACGCGTGACGGCACCGGCAATCCGTTCTGGTCCAACGTGTAGGCGTAGGCCTCCTTCAAATTCGATTTGCCGCTGTCGGTGTAAATGAGCATCCGGCGGCCGTCGGTGCGGGTCTTGACGATGCCGTAGCCCGGCCGACTGAAACTGAAGAATGCGCCCCGCTTGTCATCCTCTTTCTTGTCCGTCAGCCGGGCCCATCCTTCGACATTGAAGAAGGCCACCAGTTCCGTCACAAAGATCAGCGGCTCGTCGACCCGGGAGTGCCGCCCCAACGCTCCCATCAATGTCGCGCGGGGATGGATGAACTCCTTTTTCGCCGACTCATCGCCGCTGGAGACGACGCTGACAATCGGCGAGACCATCTGGAAAAACGCCCCGGAGAAATCCGCCGAGCCGTGGTGCGGAACCTTGAACACCTCCGAGCGGACATTGATCTCGCCGGACTGGTGTTTCCTGGCTAGCACGCGGCTGGCTTCGTCGTTGAGGTCTCCGGAGAGAAGATAGCTGAACCCGCCGTAGCGGAGGCGGAGCACCACCGAGTGGCCGTTAATGGTGTGGGATGACGAGAGGCCCCGGAAGCCCTCCTCGCCAAGGTCCAGAGACTCGTGGCCCATCCGCGGTCCTTCAGGCGGAGTACCCAGGAACTTCAGGCCCCTCACGCCGTCCACTGTCGTGAGGAACGGCCCCAGCACCGATATGGCCAGGTCATTGGTCTTGAAGAACTCAAAGGCCTCGTCGTCCCCGAACGAAAGCCTGCGAAACTCGATCTCGCCACGTTCGTTCCAGGCCGTCAGGGCTTTCTTCCATTCCTTGAACTCCTGGTTCATTTCCTTATCGGGCACATCGAGGAGGCTGTCCACCAGGCCGGTGATGATGGTCTCGCCCCCGACCTTCATGGTCGGGCCCAATGATTCGCTTTCGGGGACTGATTCGCCGTTCATCGTGGACGGTCTCTTGACGAGGCCGTTGTGATAGACACGCTTGGGAGAGATGAACAGCCGCTTTCGGGGCTCCTCGTTTTTCTCCGACCGGAAGATCTCGGTCAGTCCCTTGACGTGATCGATATCACCGTGCGACACCACGATGCAGTCGATCTGCTTGGGCTCTGCCTGGCTGGTCCCTCGGAAGCGGGCCGCCAGGTAGCGGGCGAACATCTGGTTTTCGCCGCCGTCCAGCAGAATGACCTTGCCGTCGGGCGATTCAATGACGGCTCCGTCTCCCTGCTGGACGTCGACGAAATTCACCTTGAGAACATCGTTGTCCTTTTGAGGAATCACCACGTCGGCCGGCGTGATCTTCGCGCCATCCGCTTTAAGAGCGGATTTCGGCGGAACGATATATCCCTCCGTCTTCACCGGGAGGATGCTGCCGTTCTCCTTGGTCTCGAACTTGACGGTATTGACCCGCAGGTGCGTGTCCGTGGTTTCGAGGACCTCGACGGAATCACCCCAGGCGAGCGTATTCAGCAGTTTGCGGGCCTTTGCATCAGGCTTGTCGTAAATACTCGCCAGATCCACGTTGATAACACATTGCTTGGCCATCTTAGTAACTCCTTCGTTTGTTAAAGAGGTGCCTTGGGTCCTTCTGCCCCAAGTGTGTTGAGAGATGCTGCTCTCACGATTTACTTCTCGATCCGCCGCCCGTCTCAATATGCCAAGGAAGCAGACGAGAACTCCTTCTTAGACCAGCGCCCCAGCCTGGGCACGCTCGTGAATCCGCGGACACTGAGCTGGCGCACCGCTCCGGCATCGGGCGTTTCGCGGATGCGCCTTCAGCACCAGCGATCGATGACACCTGCGGCATGGGACGGTTGGACGCGAAGTAGAGAGTTGATCGAAGCGCACACGCCCCGTCGATGGGCCGTAGATGGCATCCGAAAACCCGAAGTCCCCATGTTGCCGCCACATCCACGGCTTGTCAAGCATAAAGCATATCGGGTTCTGCATGCCTGGCTCGGATCGAGCGAAGATGCATACTCCATTGCCGATGGTCCTCCTTGCGAGTATGCTATTTGCCTGCCTCTTGCCGATAGCTACTAGGAGGCCATAGGAACCAGGACCGCCGGACTGTGACTCGCAAGCCCCCTCTCATCCTTGGAATTGTCGTCGCAATCGTCGCAGGCGCGGGCTGTCAGCAACAACAGACCACAAAGATCGCCGACCTGGACCCCTACGTCGGCCATTACCCATCCGGAGCCCGCCCCCTTCCGCCCAAGCAGCAGCCTCCCCCGCCGCCTAAACAGACCGGGGGCTCTCTTAAGGGCGCCACCATCGTTGTCGATGCCGGGCACGGCGGCCATGACCCAGGCGCTCGCGGCCTCTCCGCCACGGCGGAAAAGCAGATCAACCTAAACATCGCGATGGACCTGGCCCGCCTGCTCCAGAGTCGCGGTGCGAAGGTCGTTACCACCCGCAATGGCGACCATTTTGTGGAGCTCGATGACCGCGCCGCCACCGCGGACAGCACTCACGCCGACCTCTTCGTCTCCATCCACGCTGATTCATCCAAGAAATCCGGCATATCCGGCACCACTGTCTACATCTCCCGCACACCATCGGCGCAGAGCTCTCACGCCGCCCAGTGCATCGCCTCGGCCCTGGAGCGAGCAGGCATCGAGTGCCGGGGCGTCCATGGCGCCGGCTACCGCGTCCTTGTCGGTCACTCTCGTCCCGCCGTCCTCGTGGAATGCGGCTTCCTGACTAATCGCGCCGACGCCCAGCGCCTGAACAACTCAGGCTTCCAGTCCAAAATGGCCGAGGCCATCGCCGAGGGAATCGCCCAGCACTTCAGCGGCTGATGCTCGAGTACCTCGCGTCCATCCCGCTTATCGCGGCGCAAGCGCGCTATCGAGGTCCTCGATAAGATCAGCGGCGTCCTCGATACCGACACTGAGACGGACCAGGCCGTCGACAACGCCGATACGCTCGCGCTGTTCACGGGGCACTGATGCGTGCGTCATCGTCGCGGGGTGGCTGATGAGCGACTCGACACCGCCGAGGCTCTCGGCGCAGGCGAATACTCCGGTGCGAGATAAGAACCGCTGAGCGGGTGTCAGTCCCCCCGCGAGGACGCAACTGACGATGCCGCCGCTGCCGGTCATCTGACGCCGGGCCAACTGGTAGTCGGGATGCGAGTCGAGGCCGGGATAGATCACCTCCGCAAACTCGCGCCGGCCTGCTGCCCAGCGGGCGACCTGCAACGCGTTCTCGCAGTGCCGTGCCATACGCACATGCAGTGTCTTGATGCCTCGATGCGTCAGGAAGCACTCGAAGGGCCCCGGCACTGCCCCGGCGGCGTTCTGATAGAACTTGATTGGCGTCAGCAATTCAGCCTCCGCCGCGACGACGGCCCCGCCGATCACGTCGGAATGCCCGCCCAGATACTTCGTCGTGCTGTGCACGACCAGATCGGCGCCCAGCTCGATGGGCCGTTGCAGCGCCGGCGTCGCAAAGGTGTTGTCCACCGCCAGAAGCACACGCTTGTCCGCCGGGCGACTCGCATTCACGTTGCGCAGCATTCGGGAAATCGCGGCGATGTCCAGCAGCCGCAGCATCGGATTGGTCGGCGTCTCTATCCAAATGAGCCGCGTCGATCCGTCCAGGAGGCCGGCGAAAGCCGCCGGATCTGTGCTGTCGCTGTATCGCGCATCGAGGCCCCAGGGTGTAAACACTCGCTCGAAGAGACGATACGTGCCGCCGTACAAATCGCTGAATGCGACGAGTGAGTCGCCTGGCCGGAGCAAGGCGTGAATTATGGCCGTCGTGGCCGCAAGACCGGAGGCGAAAGCCGCCGCAGCCTGACCCCCTTCGATTGCAGCGAGACAATCTTCGAGGTTCCGCCGCGTGGGGTTGTCGGTCCGCGAGTACTCAAAGCCCTTGTGGTGACCGGGGCCGTCTTGCGTGTAGGTACTGGTGACATGAACCGGCGGGACGGTTGCGCCAGTGGACGGGTCAGGCTGCTGGCCTGCGTGGATGGCTGTCGTGGCGAACTTCATGGCGGCTCCAGGTGTTGGTTCACAAGAAAGGGTTCCGCTTAGCCTGGGTGCGAGAATCCGCCCGTGGCGGACTCGCACCGGCGATCAGGGGCGATCCCAATACTCGACCAGATCGATCCGGGTGATAATCCCCGCGATCTCACCGCCGCGTCGGACCAGCGCGCCGGAATTGCCCGACATCAGCAGGCGGTAAACTTCGTCCAAGGAAGTCTCGGCGTCAACCTCCGGGAGCGGCCGAGCCATCACTTCCTTCAGCGGGCGACGGCGTTGCTCGGCATCGTCGTGGAGCAATCGGGCGAGGGTGACGTCCTGAATGCCGCCGACAGGGCGGCCGTTTTCCAGAATCGGGATCTGCGAGACACCATGCTCGCGCAAGAGAGCGGCAGCGTCATCCACGGTATGTTGCGGTGTCAGCCAGAGCAGGCGGGCCTTCGGTTTCATGGCCAGGATGTCTTCGGCCGTCGCCCGGCGCTCCTCACCCTTGCCGAAGCCGTTCTCTCGCAGCCAGTCATCGTCGTAGAACTTGCTGAGGTAGTTGCGCCCGGTATCCGGCATCATGATCACGACGACGTCATCGCGGGTGAGCCTTTCCGCATAGCGGAGAGCCGCAGCGGTCGCCGTTCCCGCTGATCCCCCCACCAGCAGGCCCTCCGTCCGGGCGAGCCTCCGGGCAGCGCCGAACGACTCGGCATCGGTCACGCGGACCCACTCGTCGACGACCTGGGCGTTAAAGGTCTTCGGCACACAGTCTTCGCCAATACCTTCGACCTTCCAGCTTCCAGGCGTCCCGCCCGAGAGGATGGAACCGGCTGGGTCGGCCCCGACAATTCGCACCCGCGGATTGCGCTCCTTGAGATATCGACCGACCCCGGAAATGGTGCCGCCCGTTCCGACGCCCGCGACCAAGCACGTCACCGTACCCTCTGTTTGCTCCCAGATCTCCGGCCCGGTCGTCAGGTAATGGACTTGAGGGTTGGCCATGTTGGCGAACTGGTCCGGCCGCCAGGCATGGGGAATTTCATTGGCCAGGCGATTGGCCACGCTGGTGTAGCTGTCCGGGGAATCCGGGGACACATTGGTGGGTACGACGACGACTTCCGCGCCATAAGCCCTCAACAGGCTGATCTTCTCCCGGCTCATCTTGTCCGGCATGACGAAGATGCATCGATATCCCCGGATCGCCGCGACCATGGCCAGGCCGACGCCGGTATTACCCGCCGTGGCTTCGATAATGGTCGACACGCCGGGCTTGATCCGCCCTTCGGCCTCAGCCTGATCGATCATGGCCTGCCCGATGCGGTCTTTGACGCTGCCGCCGGGATTGAAGAATTCGACCTTCCCGTAGATGGGACACGGCACCTGCCCCGCAAATCGCCTTAAACGCACCAGCGGTGTGTGGCCGATAGCCGCCAGGAGCGTCTCACACCTTCGCACAGCATGGTCATTGTCTCGCATGAGCCACCCCCCGTTGTCAGATGCAGTAGTTCGCTACAGGCGTTTGAGCGTTTAGGCTTTCTCGTTCGATCAGATCTGCGTAGCTGGTCGCGGCAAAGATGCCGCTTACCGTCGTTGCCGCCTGCTCGAGCAGAGCAGCCAGAACTCCGTCCCCCCAAACATAGTCATCGCGAGAACGCCTCGCCCGGAAAGCAGCCGGAGGCTCGATCGGCCCATCCACCGCGGAAATGACGTCTTCCACAGAGAGGCCTCGCGGTTCAACCGCCAGGCTGTAGCCACCCCTGGCTCCGCGATGAGATCGCACGATGCCGGCCCGTCGCAGGTCCGTCAGTATGACAGCCAGAAAGCCGGCCGGGATTTTTTGAGCCTCGGCGATTTCGGCGATCGTCAGCGACCGGTCGACACCGTGGTGGGCCAATTCCAGCGTTGCTCGGATCGCGTAACGACATC
>DATKKX010000038.1:0-11959 GCA_035542775.1 Phycisphaerae bacterium
AGCATCTCCTCGCCCAGCCGCTCCACGCCCGTGACTCCGGCCTCGTCGCCGGCGCGGTAGCACGCCAGCCAATCGTCGGGCTTGGGGTCGGACCGGATCATCTCCGCCGACACCTGGCCCATCCCACCGAGGACGTGGCAGAGCGGCTCGGCGTCCTCCGCCCAGATCCGCCGGACAGACGGCTCCACTCGGACGAACGGCAGATCGGACAGTTCCAGCTCGATCAGGGTCCGCTGCTGCGGCGTGACGTCGCGGAGGATGGGGTGAAACAGGTCGTCCTCCTTGAGGCGGATCTTGTCCGGCGGCTGGTCGAATCCGTTCTTCTGGCGGGCCTCGGCGATGTGATTGCGCAGCCGCTCCACCGCCTTGCAGATGGCGTCACGGCGCTCTTCCAGTTGCGAGATGGGCTGGCCACTTACTCCATGCAGCGTGATCCACATGCGGCCGATCCGCCGCCTCACCTCCAGGCTCAACTCCGTCTCCGTCGCGTCGCGCCACTGCGGGTCCTGTTTGCGGATGTAGCCGGCGAAGCGCAGCAGGTACGCCTTGTCCATGCTCAGCACGCCGTAGTGAACGGTCACGTCGTGGGCCGGCTCGTCGGACACCAGCACGCCGCCTGACCGGTCCAGGATCCGCCCCCGCAGCGGCGGCAGGAATTGCTTGGGCGAGACCAGCGCCGCGTCGGCCAGGCGTTGGTACTCATTCCCCTGGACGATCTGAAGCTGGTACAGCCGCGCGATGATCACGACCCCGCACAAGATCGGCAGCAGCAAAATGATTTTCAACCGGCGCTCGAACATGGATTCAGTCGACTATCGTACGCGCAAACGCTGGGCCGGGCCAATCCCCAGGGCCCCGCGCAACCTCTTCAGGAACCAGTTGCCGTACGGCGCCAGCACCGCCGTATAGATGGCCGCGTACATTCCCGTGACCACCACCTCCCGCATCCGGCTCCAGTCCCCGATTGCATACATCATGTGCAGGCCGACCAGGAAATCCAGCACGAACTTCGCCGCGAAAGTGAAGAACAACTGGGTCAGCACGCTGTCGCGAAAAATGAAGCTCCGCATCTTGACGATGGGCAGGGCGATCAGGCCCAACGCCAGGGCGTGGACGCCCACGTTCCCGTGGTTGTGATAGCTGATCCCGGACAGGTCGATGGACAGGCCTATCAGCCAGCAGGCCAGCAGGGCGTCATAGGTCCGCGCCGCCAGGGCATAGTGCACCGCGACAATCACCATCAGGTCGGGCCGGATGGTGTGCACCGCGATGAACGGCACCGCCGCCGATTGCAACGCGGTCACGACGTAAATCAGGATGATCAGGGCAATCCAGTGCATCCGTTTCTCGACCGATCCGCCCGCCGCACCATGGTCTCACCGCCGGCGGAGCGGCCCCATCCTCCTTCTTTATTTTCGCTTTTCCGCGTCTGCGGGTCTCCGTGGTGATCGTCCGCCACGCTGATCGATGATTCTGACCGCGGCGCGGGCCACGGCCAGGCGGACATCCTCCGGCTGCTCGGGGGCGCTCAACGCGTCCTTCAGCGGCCCCAGCGCCTGCGGGCTGCCGATGGCCTCCAATGCCAGGGCGGCGAGGCCCCGAATGCGGGCCACCTGCTGCTGGGGCGCGTCGTTGGGCCGGTTCTTGTCAGGGGCGTTGAAGCGCAAGTGCGCCAGGGCCAGGTCCATGCCGTCGTCCCGTCCCAGCCGCCCCAGTCCGCGGGCCGCTTCGAGCTTGATCTCGGGAAAGTCCGCCGAGCGCAATCGATAGAGAAACACGTCTTCGGCCTTCTCGGAGTTGGCATTGGCCAGGAAGTTCAGCGCGGTGGTGGCCACGTCCGGCCGCGGGTCGTATGAGTACGCCATCAGCCGCTCAATGGCGTTGCGGTTCTCGTACATGGCCAGCGCCTCCAGGATTTGCAGCTTCGGCGATATCTTCTTCTCCTGCTGCAGGGCGATGCGCAGGAGCTTCACCATGCTGGGCTCCTCCAAACGCCCCAGGACCAATGCCGCGTTGGCCCGGATATGAAAGTCGCGGTTGTTCAGCAGATACTCCGACAGTTCTCCGGTGCGTTTCTGATCCCCCAGCCGGTGCAGGGCAAACAGCGCGGCGATGACGACGTTGGGATCGGCGTCCTCGGCGCGAATGCGGATCTGCTCGATGAATTCTCCCCTGCGCATCGTGCCCAAGGCCATCAACGCGGCGAAGGACACGCCCCCATATCCGTTCTCGATATTCGCCGAGATGCACTCCAGTCCTTCCCTGGGAGCGACCTCCTGCAGCGCCTCGATGGCGTGCATGCGGATGGCCGGCTCCTCGCTGAAGGCCGCCTTTTTCAAGACTTCCAGGGCCGTCGCCCGAAACCGCTCCTCTTCATCCGCCGGCAGCGCCCGCCGCGCGGGCTGCAGGCATCCAGAACCGGATACCAACAGGCTCAGCGCCGCCGCGGCGGCCCACGCCATCGAACGCCTTGCCACCCGATCGCCCTTCATCCCGGTCCGCCCTCCGTGGTCTTCGCGGTCGCCGACAGCCGGCGGATCCGCCGCAGCAGCCAGTCCAGCAGCATCATTGCGAAGAGCGCCGCCGTTCCTTGAGCGAACCAATCCCCCCAGCGCGTGTAGATGGTCAGGCGCTTGTCACACTGCGCCTGGGCGATGCCGAATCCCGGGGCCATCCAGGGCTTGCTCTTCCAGCGCGCGATGGTCTGCAGATCGTCGGCGACCTGGGAGCGGAACTGGCGAAGCCCTTCCAGGCGCCCCTCGTTCGTGGTCGTTCCCAACAACGCGGCCAGTTGGCCCAGGCGCTGCCCGATATAGGAGAACTCGGTGCCCAGCACCTGCAGGGCCGGATCGAGCCCTTCCATCAGGGTGGTGATCAGTTCGCCCCGCATGCGCTCGTATGCCTCGCCGCCGTCGAGCTGCCCCTCCAGCTTCTCCGCCAGGCCGTCCAAATCGCGGAGTCTTTCCGCGACCGGCTCCAGCAGCGCCATCTTTTCCTCTGACATCGCCACGCGCATATGGATCTTGCCGTTGGGATGTACGAGACCGCTGGCGCCCGTGTTCACGCTGCGGGCCACGGGAATGCGGTTTTCCACGGCGCGAAAGACCGCTGCCGCCATGTGCTGCTCCAGCTCCGAGGTGTGCAGGAACCAGCCGTCGTTGCTGATACTCAGCAGCAGATCGATGTTCTTCCGGCCCGGCGTTTCGCCCGACCCGCGCGTGAACTCCCGGGCGATGTAGGGCATGACCTCCTCGTAGCAGATGGGAGCCGCCGCCCGGTACTCCCGTCCGCCCTGCGACGCCGCCTCGAACTCGAACACCGTGTACTTCTGGCCCGCGGTGAGCGAATACTCGATGCCCATCCGCCCCCACGGCGTCTTCGAGTTCAGCCACTTGTACAGCGGCGGATAGCTGGTGCGGAAGGGCACGTATTCGCCGAACAGCACCAGGTGAATCTTGTCATATCGCCCTGCCGGCCTGGTCTCGCCCGGCTTCAGCAGGAACGCGGAGTTGAACGCGTCCACCCGGGGCGGAATTGCCGTCGGCCGCCACTCAATCGCCAGCGAGCCCAGCACGATCGGAATGCCGGTCTCGGTGCTCAGTTGTTGAAAGGCGTCACGGGTCTGCCTGCTGAATCGCTGATACAGCTTCATCAGTTGCAGGGAGAAGCCGCGCCGCCGCCCGATTTCGTCCAGGTCCGTGGGGCTGGCGTTCAGGAACTCATCGTTGATGTAGCCGGCAATGGGCGTCTCCGGCAACACGATCAGGTCGGGCTTTCGCGTCGCCGCCTGTCGGGCCAGATCGAGATAGGATCGAAAAGCCAGTTCCGGCGATATGGATCCGGCCCGATCTTCCTCCACAAACATGGGGAAATCATGCTGCACCGTCGCCACCGTCGGCCCCGGCTCGAAGAACGTCTTGGACCTCTGGGCGCTGCCGTAAATCATGGTTCCCGCCACCACCAGCAGCGTGGTCAAGGAGCCGATCGGCAGACGCGTGCCCCGATCCGCCCGCCAGATGAGGATTGGTTGGATCAGCAGATCCGTCAGCCATCCGTTCACCATGGCCAGCACGAAACTGACGCCGTAGGCGCCGACCAGATCGCTGATCTGAATGACGGTCAGGTTCTGATACTGGCTATGGGCCAGCAGCAGCCAGGGAAAACCCAACACCGCGATCGACCGCAGGTACTCCGCCGCCACCCACGCGATCGGCACGCTCAGAGCCAGCGATACGCCGTGCCGCGTATACATGTGCCGCACCGGCCACGCCACCAGGGGGAAGAACAGCGCGTAGTACAGGCACAACGCGAAGTACCCCGGTGGCGTCACCGCATACAGCCAGTAGACATTGATGAGGAAGTAGCCCAGCCCGAACAGGAAGCTGATCAGGTACACGAACCGCGAGCGCTTGGCCGCGCACACGCAGACCAGCCATGGCACCAGGCACACGTATCCCAGCGGCCACCAGCCAACCGTAGGGAACATCAGACAGCATGCCGCCAGCGACAGTGCCGTCAGCAGGAGCACCGGCACCCACCCCTGAATCTTCGGCTGCGCCCCCACCAACCGCGCCGGTGAACGAAACCGCTCGCCCGGAGCGATTTTGGGCGCCTCGACTGCCGCCTCCGCCTCCTTCGAAGCCTGCCGGTCCCGGCTTGTGGCGGTCCGTTCCCTCGGCCCTTGCTGACCGGTGGCATCCGGCACCCTTGGCACTGTTCGATTGAGCTTTCGCCGCGTCATATCCGCCCCGCAGTGTACCGCAAGTGCAGCCGTCCGCACAGCAGGCCGACAGTGCGGCACTTGAAAGCCGTCGCGAAAGCGCGGCGCGCACGGCTCGTTGCGCCAGCCTGAAGCGAACCCCTCCCGAGGCCGGCAACCTCGCAGTCTTGACGCCTCGGCCGCGGACTCTAGACTGTGTCCGAACGAGTAACGCCGCTTTCCGAGCCGGCCCCTCCGCGAGCACGCCGATCCGGCTCGACCGCATCGGTGAGATGCCGCCCCCTGCGGGAACCGGCGTACAGGCGAACGCGAGTATGCTGATTCTACATCTCTACCTGGCTCGCGAACTCCTGAAGACCTTCATCATGACATCCATCACCCTGACCCTGCTGGTGGTGATGGGCGGTGGCGTGGCCAACATCTTCCGCGGCGAGGCCGTCGGCGCCGAGGGCATGGCCAAGATCTTCCTGTTTCTAACGCCCGTCGCGGTCACGCTCATCCTGCCCGTGGCCGCCCTGTTCAGCGCCGCCATTACCTACGGCCGGGCGGCGGCGGACAACGAAATCCTGGCCTGTCGCGCGGCGGGCATCAATATCCATAAGCTGCTTCTGTCGGCCCTGTTGCTGGGCCTTTTCGTCACCGTTTTTACCTACTGGTCGTGGAACTATCTTCTTCCGACGCTCTCGCGCCAGATCGAGGAAATCACCCGGCGTGACCTTCCCACGATCGTCAAGGGCCAGTTCCAGAAGGCCAAGCCGCTCTCCTTCGGCCGCTATCGCATGACCGCCCGGCAGTGCGCCACGCTGGACCGTACGGTTCTCGCTGCGGATGCCCCCGCGGAACACACTTACCTGCAACTCAGTGGTGTCGCCTTCTGCGAAACCGATGCCCAGGAGGCCGTGCGTTTCGGAAC
Organism: Phycisphaerae bacterium; assembly: GCA_035542775.1. Classification (GTDB taxonomy): domain Bacteria; phylum Planctomycetota; class Phycisphaerae; order UBA1845; family UTPLA1; genus DATKKX01. The sequence continues at coordinate 5,634 of DATKKX010000038.1, forward strand.
GGCGGACATCACTATCGTCGATTTCGATCGAACCGAGGCCATTCCCCGCGTGACGGTCGACCTCCAGGGCGTCCGCAGCTTCGATGCCAGTCGCAAGCAGTATTATGAGCTGGCCCACCAGGTTCTCGGCCCGTTCCAGATCCCCCTGCCGATCCGTCGAAAGCTCAAATTCGAAACGCTGGGGACACTCCTGGCCTATCGCCAGAAGCCCGATCTCGATCCAGAAGTCGCTGACCTGCTCAGCAACGTCCGGCGGGAGATGATGGCTCACTGCCTGTACGGCGATGTAGTGCGACAGCTCGATCCCGACCAGGGAGGCGACGGCACTTGTCACCTGGCAAGCGGCAACGTTGGCTACGCCATTTCCGCCGAGCAGTTCGCCGTCGATCCGGAGGACGGAAAGCCGTCCCTGCGAGACGTCAGGGTCATCGAGAAGGGAGGCGAAAACGGCGATCATCTGCTCACTGCCGACTCCGCGACGTTCGAGTTGAGGAGCGGCCTGGATCGCATGCACTGCATCATCATGGTCGAGCTGGTCGGGAACGTCGAAATCCGGCACTACCCGCTTCGGTCGGATGACCGCGTCGTCAAAAAGCCGAAGGAATCGCTCAAGCCGATCGCCTTCGACGATCAGCCGCAGCTTGTCCGGCAGGCCGCGTCTTTCGACGCCAACTCGCTGTGGGATCCCGGCGTGTCGTTCACGCTTCGACCCAAGCAGGAAAGGGCGCGGGGCAAGCTGTTGACCTGGTTGGCCAAGTTCAGATCCGAGATCCAGGGTGAGATCAACTTCCGGGCCTCGTATTCGCTTTGCAGCGTGGCCATCATCCTGTTCGGGGCCGTGCTGGGAATCATCGCCCGCGGCGGGCAGGTCCTCACCGCGTTCGGCATCAGTTGCATTCCCATGCTGTTCGTGGTCGTGGCCGGAATCGTGGGCCGCAATCTTTCCGACCGGCCGGCCTACGAAACGCTCAGCATCACGGTGATGTGGGCCGCCGCCGTGTTTATGTACCTGGCCACCGGTTTCGTGGCCATGAAGATCCTCAAACGATGAACAAACGATCCGAAAATAGGCTTATCCGTCGTATGTGGTTTTGATGTTTTGACTTCTTGACGTTGCCAATGTTCACCACCCTGGACCGTTACATCCTGCGAGGCTTCCTCATCAACTACGTCATCGCCCTGGGTGTGATGATCGGGCTGTACGTCGTCCTCGATCTGTTCGTCAACCTCGACGAATTCACCGAGATCAAGTCGCAGACCACCCTCCAGACCCTCGAAAAAATCGCCGATTTCTACAGCCACAACCTGTTCCTGTACTTTGCCCAACTGGCCGGCGTGATCATCCTGCTGGCGGCCTGCTTCACTCTCGGGCGCTTCTACCGGACCAACGAGCTCACCGCGGTCATGGCTTCCGGCACGTCCCTCTATCGCGTGGCGGCCCCGATCCTCCTGGCCGCTCTGGCCATGAACGGATTGTGGTTCATCGATCAGGAGCTCATCATCCCGGGCATGGCCGACAAGCTCTCCCGCTCGCACTCCGACATCGAGGGCCGCAACTCCTACGCCGTCTGGTTCCAGCCCGACCGCGATAACAGCCTGCTTTCAGCCTCCGCCTTCAGTCCCCGCACCAAGGAGATGCGCGGCGTCATCGTCATGCGGCGCGACGCCAAAGACCGCATGTCGGAGGTCATCCGCGCTGACCGCGCCCGCTGGGACGACGAGCGCCAGTTCTGGCACCTCGAAAACGGCTATCGCATGAAGCTGGGCGTCAACGCCGTGACCGGCGCGATCGAGGATCTGGGTCGCGAGACCACGACGGAATACTGGTCGGACCTGGCGCCCAAGGATCTGGGTCTGCTCCAGGCCACGCTGTGGACATCGTTCATCAGCCTGCCCGAGTTGAACAAGCTGCAGCAGCGCTTCGAGGGCGCCGGGGCCGCCGAGTTCATTCACGTCAAGCACCGGCGGCTCACCACCATCATCTCGAACATGATTCTGCTCTGTCTGGGCATCCCCTTTTTCCTGAACCGCGAACGCCCGTCGGTCCTGATCGCCGGCGGAAAGTGCCTGCTGCTGTGCGGCGCCTGTTACGCCATCACCTTCGTCTGCCAGAGCGTGGACATGCCTTTCATGGGCCCCGCCCTGCCCGCGTGGCTGCCCGTGCTGGTCTTCGGCCCCGTCGCCGTGGTCATGCTCGACGGCATCAAGACTTGATCGCCCCCGCGCTTTGTGTCAGGGATCAGTTTGGGCTGACGGTCTTGAATACGCCGTCGGCTGAATCCCACCGCAAGATCAAGGCATCGTCTGCGCGATTCCGCGAGGCCGCGTCAGATGTGCTTCCCAGGGTGACCTTTGATGGCTCTACTCCGCCGGTCAGCCATAGTAGTGAATGCAGGTGGGCCGATTGCATGGGAACATCGAGTACACGGACGGCTCGCCCGGACGCCCTGGCTTCCTCCAGGAGCGGGGCCGCCTGCTGCGCGGCCAGCAAGAGCCTCTGCCCCTGCCTCTGCTCGTCGAACCAGAAGGCCGCCTTGCGGCCCAGGTGGTGCATTTGACCTGCGATCGTCAGCAACAACAGCACAAACACGCCGCTGTAAACGACGGCTGGCAGAGCCCTCCTCCTGGTCACCGTGGTCGTCAACCCCGCCCACGCCAGAGATGAACCGATCGTGGCGACGTAGTTGTATCTGGCTGCCGAATGGGTCACGAAGAAGCTCGATGGCAACAACGCCACGAACGCCAGCGCCAGGCCCGCGATTACCACCCGACGGGCACCGGAAGGCGCTCGCCACAATGCCGCCGCGGCGAGCACCGCCTCGACCCCAAAGACCAAATAGAGCCAAGGCGTCCTCACCACTCCGCGGTACACGAACAGGCCGGCAAGACGGGAGAGATCCCTTGCCAGGCCGGCCCAGTCCCAAGTGTACGCCCCGCCCTGGACCAGCGGGTTCTCCGACTGAAAGCGGTGTTGCAGGAGCAGGTAGCCCGCCGTTGCCGCGAGGAAGGGAAGGAGCGTCCACTTTGCTGACCACACTTGCCGATAGACCGATGCGAGCGGCTTCCCTTCATGACTGGGCAAGGCGAACTCCAGGATGATCAGTGCCGCGAGCAGCGCCGGCGCCTCCTCCTTGGTCAGCAACGCCAGGCAGAACGCCGCCAATGCGCAAATCCACCAGACCCACCGGCGCGTCTGGCGCCAACGGAGCCAGCAGACGAGTACCGACAATCCGAACAGCGCCAGCAGAGAAGAGGTGCGGGCACTGATCCAGCCCACGACTTCTCCATGGGACGGATGACTCGCAAAGACCACCGCACCGATGATTGCGGCCCGGGCATCCCCGGTCATCTGGTACACGAGCAGCGCCAGACCAAGCGTGCAGCAGATCTCCAGCAGGATGTTCACGGCGAGGTAGGCCGACGGGTGCAGACCTGCCAGCGCGTAGTTTCCCATGAACACGAGGTGAACCAGCGGCCGAAAGAAACCGGAGATGCATCGCGAAAAAACCAGGCCCGGCGAATCCAGCGAGCGGATTGCGGCTTCAATCCAGCAGTAGTCGTCCTGGACGAAACCGGCATCGAGGACCACCCAGTAGCCGACGCCCTGAACCGCGACAATAAGCAGGAGTGCGATCCCCAGTGACCGCCGCCGGGATCGCGTCTTGCCCGCATCACTCATTTCAAGGGGATCGGCCATGGGGACACGGGTCGCGATCCGCGCCTTTCGCGGAATAATCAGCGGCTGAACCCGCGGACGCGGACGCCGCTGCCGGGCTGCCTCATGCTATGCCCGCTCACTGCGCTCCGCAACTCGAGAATGGCCTCCGGAGGAACACCCTCGTGTTGACGCCGCCGTCGATAAAGCGGAATATTGCGTCGGCCGTACCGAATGCTTTTCCGGAGCCTTGACGCCGGCGACCACCGAAATCGCCCGCCTCGCGGACAAGAACTGAAAGCTGATGGCTGAAAGCTGGAGGCTTTTCTCTCATGTCCCTCGCCACGCTGCCCAAGACGGTTCGCACCTTCACGCGCCTCCGCGTGATCGCCCAGGTCCTGTCCAAGCATGGCTTCGGCCATTTCGTCGACCGCATGCAACTGGGCAGATACCTTCCCTCGCTTGGCTGGATCCGGCGAGGCCGGCCTCCGGCCGAAGAGCACGACATCGACCCGTTGGAAGCGATCGGCGCGAGGCTGGTCCGCGTCTGCGAGGAGCTCGGTCCGACCTTCGTCAAGCTCGGACAGGCCGCCTCCACCCGGCCGGACATCCTGCCGTCCCAGATTCAGGCCGCCCTGGAGAAATTGCAGGATGAGGTCACCCCGTTTCCGACTGAGCAGGCCCGGCGCATCTTCCACCAGACCACCGGCACAACCGTCGATGAAGCCTTCCGCGAGTTCACCGACCAGCCTTTCGCCAGCGGCTCCATTGCTCAGGTCCACCGGGCGGTCACGACCGATGGTCAGGAGGTCGTCGTCAAGATCAAGCGCCCCGGCATCGACCAGACCGTCCAGCTCGACATCTACGTCCTGGAATGGCTGGCCGACCGCGCCGAGTCCCTCTTCCCGGAGTTGCGCCCGTACCATCCCAAGATGCTGGTCGACGAGTTCGCCCAGACCATCCGCCACGAGCTTGACTTCATCAATGAGGCATCGGCCACCTCGCGCTTCTATGAAGCCTTCAAGGATGATCCCCATATCTACACGCCCGCGGTTCGCTGGGACCTGACGGGCTCGAGCGTCCTGACCCTGGAATTCATGCACGGCATCCGCCTGCGCGAGGCGTTGGATGGCCAGGCCGGCTCCTGTGACAAGCCCGCGCTGGCCCGCAGCCTGGCGGAGTGCTTCCTTACCCAGTTCTTCGAGCTGGGCCTCTTTCACGCCGATCCGCACCCGGGCAACCTGCTCATTCGCCCTCCGGCCGGCATCGTGCTGTTCGACTTCGGCATGGTCGGCCGCATGGATGACGAACTGGTCGGCCGCCTCGTTTTCGGCATATACGCCGCGGTCAGGCGGGAGACCGAGATCCTGGTGGACATTCTCGCGGATCTCGGTGCCATCGGTCGCAGCACTGACCGCGAAGCTCTGGGTCGGGATCTCGACCGGCTCCTGGAGAAGTACAACGGGCTGCCCTTGAAGCACCTCAATCTCAGCACGATCTTCAAGGAACTGATCGACACCATGCGTCGAAACGACGTCACCCTGCCCCGTGATTTCGTGGCCATGATCAGGTCGCTCACCACCGGATGGGGCGTCGTCCTGCAGCTCGACCCTGACCTCAACCTGGTCGAGCTGATCGAGCCGAAGCTGGCCAAGCTCCTTCGCGAACGCGCCTCCGGCCATCGCCTGCTGCGGATCGCCGGTATTTCCGCTTGGCACCTCGGCAACATTATGCGGGACGCTCCGCGTCTAATTCGCGACGTCATGCGCGGCATCGGCCGCGGACAGTTTCAGCTTCACCTCCGTCACGAAGACCTCGCTCATCTTGCCGGGGAGTTCGACCGTTCCAGCAACCGGCTGGCGTTTTCCGTACTCATGGCCTCGACCATCATCGGCAGCTCCATGCTTTTGAGCATGGATTCGGATGCCGGGCTTCTCGGCATGCCTTTGCGCTATCTGGGATTCGTCGGCTACGCCCTGTCCTTCCTGATGGCCATGTGGTTGGGCATCGCCATCTGGCGCAGCGGACGAATGTAGGGAAGCGGGCGCCCGGTTTTCGGTATGACCGACAGATTCCGGCCCGCCGCGGCCTGCTTGGCGGCCGTCCCGCCGCAGACAGAGATCGGCGGCGTGAGGAGGTGGCCCGGATCACGATCAAACATATGGATAATTGACCCTATCGACGCCTCCCTGGTACAATAGGGCATGCGTCATTTGGGGTGGGCGAGCGATCGAGTTGGGGGGTGCGCGCCCCGTTTGCGGCCGGAAGACGGCACGTGACAGCCCAGGCGCCCATCGCACGCATGCCAATGGAGAACGGTCCTATGGTCCAGTTGGGTCTGAAACGACTTGCATGGTTGCTGATCGCCATTCTCATTGTGGGGATTTCCCTGCCTGCTCAGCAGTCCCTGGCCTCCGCCAGGCAGCAGCCGCGCGGCAGAGGGGCCTCCGGGGGAAAGAAACCGGGCGACGACAAGGGAAAGCGGGACCAGGGGAAGAAACAAAAGAAGGAGGAGGCGGATGACGAGGACAGCGCCCCCGCTAAGGTCAACAAGGACGAGGAGCGTATCCGCTGGGGCCAGCGGCGCAATGAGACCGACGCGCAGTATGACAAGCGCTACGCGGCGCTGTTGAAGAAGGTCAAGCAGGATAAACGCGGCGACCTCACCGGC
>DATKKX010000039.1:0-11759 GCA_035542775.1 Phycisphaerae bacterium
ACTAGCGGGGGTTGGACTCGAACCAACGACCTCCGGGTTATGAGCCCGACGAGCTACCAACTGCTCTACCCCGCAACGTTTACGGCGAAGCGTAGGTCCGGGCAGAGGGCTTGTCAAGGCGCTGTCCCCGCGATTCCGACATGCTTCGAAACCGCTTCCCAGGCGGTGCATGGGACCGACGAGCAACCGCTGCTCGAGCCGCACTGACGAACTTGACCGCCTGTGGAACTCCTGAGCTGGACAAGATCTACCGTTCTTGCAAGCCGCCGCAACCATTCCCATCGCGCTCGCGGCAGGCGTCCTCGATCGAGAGGCGGCGAGGGCACCGCAACGGTACGCCGAATTACAGGCCCGCCGAGGAATCGGGCTTCATGCTGCAATGGCACATGGTCCCGATGGTCCAGGCCCGGAGCATCTACGGGGCCAAAGAGACGCTCGGCTCGTCACGCTCATCAACCCCGCTGAGCCCCGGCCTCATCTAGGGGCGCGCAACAGACGGGCCGCCCAAGCCAGCGGCAACCCCGCAGGAAGCCGCGCCGGCGACTCTCGAACATCGTCAACATCCCGGGATGCTCATGAACCACGCGGCAGGCCTCCGGCGACCGCCTTGTCGACGCTCAACGCCGCCTCGTTGCTTGGTTGCCCGGTGCCGACATTCCTGCTAGACTGTCTCGCTTGACCGATCCGACCCTATTGGAGTCACGGGCGTGTTGTCCCAAACCTGTGAATATGCACTTCGAGCCACAACCTTCATCGCCCACCACGCTGGCGAGGAACCGGTTCTCGCCAAGGACGTCGCCGAGTACACCGATGTGCCGTTGAAATACCTCCAGAAGATCCTCCGGGACCTCGTGCGCGTCGGCGTCCTGGTCAGCGCCCGCGGCATCGGCGGCGGTTTTCAATTGAGCCGGCCGCCGGCACAAGTCTACTTGGTGGACGTCTTGCGACCGTTCGAAGACACGAGCCAACAAATGTCCTGCCCCTTTGGCAACCCAGAGTGCGGCGGCTCGAACCCGTGCCCGGTCCATGAACGATGGAGCCGCGTGGTCCGCGCCTACCGGACGTTCCTCGAAACCACCACCCTCGGCCAGCTCGTCAGGAAGAAGCCCTTCGTGGCCAGGAAGAGGCGGGCGAGCCAGTGGCGCAGGCGGAGCAGGGTGTAACGGGCACGCCCTGGAGGTTCTACGACGGCGCGTTGCCCACCTTTCAAGTAAATCCCGCCTCGTCAAGGACAGTGCCCTGATCACAAACCCACGCGTCATCCGACCGACCGTCACACGACACGCAAACCGCCCTGAGCGCAGGGGCACCCGGGCGGCTTAGTATGGCCGGCACGCTCCCGTGGCCAGACCGGTCGATCACGCGCCGGGACGGGCATCAGCACCCGTTGGAGCAGCAGAAGGAGGCGGGGCCTGACGCCTCCTCACGGTGTCCTGGCGTTCACTGACCCGGCCTTTTCGAGTGTTTCCTTTCTCTCCTGCTTCCGGTATGGTATGCCCCGCGTCCGAGTCCGGTAGGATTCGAGGGAGGAAGTATGGGCAGCGACGGTCGATGAAGAGGGAGGTCGGGCCTGGTCCGCCGCATCGCGGCGAGTGAGCAGCATGCTCCGCAGCCACTCCACCTGAACATCACTTCTTCGTCCAGCCGCATTGTCGAAGCGAACCGATCGGTTCACGGGAGGTGCTCATGAGAATGCGAGAGAAACGGAGCAACACAGGTCATGGCGTCGAGCAAACGAGCAACCGCAGGTCGGCTGGAACGCCGGCAGCGTGGCCGGTTGTCGCGGTGCTTGGGTTGTTTGGTTCCGCCTTCGGGCAACAGCCGGAGTGGGACCTGCTCACTACATCGTTGCCCTCAGGCCGCTACGGGCACTCGATGGCGTATGACAGCGCGCGCCATGTAACCGTGCTGTTCGGAGGTACTAACGCCAGCACTTACTTCAATCAGACCTGGGAGTGGAACGGCAGCAGTTGGGCGCAGCTCTCGCCCGCGAATCCGCCTTCGGGGCGGTCGGGCGCGGGTATGGCGTACGACAGCTCGCGCGGCGTGACCGTGCTCTTCGGGGGTTCCAACGCGGACGGCCGCAACCGCGAAACCTGGGAGTGGAATGGCAGCACCTGGACCAACCGAAACCCCAGTCTTCGGCCCACCGCGCGCTATCAGCACGCGATGGCCTACGACAGCGCCCGGGGCGTGACTGTGCTGTTCGGAGGCTACACGGGCACCCAGAACAACGAAACCTGGGAGTGGAACGGCAGCACCTGGACCAACCGGACTCCCAGTCCTCCCAGCCCCAACCCGACGGCCCGGTCCGCCGCGGCGATGGTGTACGACACCAGCCGGCACGTGACCGTCTTGTTCGGGGGCACGACCGCGAGCGGCAGCTACAGCAACGAGACGTGGGAGTGGAACGGGAGCTCTTGGATGCAGCGATCCGGCGGCACCGCCCCGCTAGCTCGCAGCCGCCATGCCATGGCCTACGACGCGAGCCGGGACGTAACTGTCCTCTTCGGCGGCTATGATTCCGTCAACTATTTCGCGGACACGTGGGAATGGAACGGCAGTACCTGGACCCAGCGCTCGGTCCGCGATGCTCCGGGGGGCCGCTATCTGCACGCGATGGCCTACGACGGCTCTCGCAGCGTGGCCGTGCTCTTCGGGGGCTGTACGGGCCCGACCGGTTACAGCGATGAAACCTGGAAGTACGGGGTCAGCGGCGACGCGCTCCTAGGTGATCTGAACTGCGACGGCGTGGTGAACGTCGCCGACGTTTCACCCTTCGTAAAGGCACTGATCAACCCCGCCACCTATCAGAGCGAATATCCAGCTTGCGATATTCTCCACGCCGACATGAATGGAGACGGGACAGTCAACGGAAAGGACGTCCAGAGCTTCATCAACGAACTGGTGGCCACGTAGCAGAGGCCGCTCGCCAGGCAGGACAGCGCGAGGCCGCCTCACGTGTCAAAACGCGGCCCCGATGATCTCGCTGAGTCGCCCAGGCGGGAGAATCGCCCTGGTCCCGATCCGGGCTGATCCGCAGCGGCCGACGCACTCGTCGCAGATGGGGAGTCGCCGCTCGATCCCTCAGCGGACATCGGACAGCGCGCCGAGATGGGCCAGTGCCGCGGCGACGCCCGGTGCGTGCGGATTCAGTTCATACGCCCGTTTCAGGCACTTGACGGCCTCGGTGTCATTCCCGCAGCGCATGTAAAAGAGGCCGAGCTCGGCGAACATCGCGGCATTGTCGGGGTCCAGGGCCACCGCCTGCTCAAAAGTGAGCTGGGCCTTGTCCATGTCGCCGACGGAGGAGTACTCGTGGGCCTTGAGCTTCATGAGATTCGGGTGGAAAGCGGATTGGGCCGCCGCCCAGTTGGCGATCTCCAGCGCCGCCTGGTGCTTGCCCTTCAGCTTGAGCGCGTCGGCCTTGCCCTGCACCGCCGCCGTATATCCGGGAAAGGCGCCGACCGCGCTGTCAAAGGCGGCGATGGCGCGATCCGTGTAACGCAGTGCGGAGACCAGCTCGTTCTCCCGGAACTGCTCCTTGGCGATGGCCATGTAGCACAGGCCCTGGCAATAGGCCGGCTCCGCCCTCTCGGTGTCGAACTCGGCCGCCTCGCGGAACATGGCCACGGCTTCGACGTAGCGTCGGGCGTCGTACTCGCGACGGCCGTTCTTCATCAACTCGGCGTAATCAGGCTTGGGCTTGCCGCAGCCGCCGGATATCAGAACGGCGATGCACAACAGAACAGTGCGGGCTTTCGCGGGAACGAAGTCCCCCACTTCCATTTGATGCAGATGTCGTAGCATGGTGAACATTGGTAAAATGCTAAACCGATTGGCGGGACGTGGCAAGCGCCAAGGCTCCCGTCATGCCGCGAAAACGGCGCGGGGCAGCATCCGCGGGCCTGATTTCCGCGCTCGGGCAAAAAGGAAATGCTCGCGGAAGAGAAGGCGTTCCCCCGCCCCCCCGCCGTCCGAGGGCTCCCCCAAAGGCGATCGCCCGGCGAGCCGGCGGAGTCCTCGCCAGAGGCCATCCGCGGAGCCGGATGCGGCTCGAGGAGATGCCGTCGCCCGGCCGTCGCCCCGGCGGCAGGACCTCCGGGACACGACCCATGCCGGAGCAGATACAACCGAGCAGTGAACAACGCGTCCGGTTCGTGGTGCTCATGCACACCGACCGCGAGGGGGTGCACTTCGACCTGATGGTCGATACGGGCGAATTGCTGGCCACATGGAAATGCCCGCGGCCCCCGGAGACGGCGGCAGAATCTGACTTGTCCTGCATTCGATTGAAGGACCATCGGCGGCAGTATCTCGACTACGAGGGAGCCGTTTCGGGCGATCGAGGAGAGGTACGACGGCACGACCAGGGCGCTTGTGTGGTGCATCGCCAGGCGCCGCAGGGCTGGGAGTTGACTTTCCACGGTCACTGTCTGGTCGGGCGATTTGCGCTGGAGCCTGTCTCTGCCGTCGGCAGCGAATGGTGTTTGCGATCCCTGCCCTCCTCGTGACGGCCGCGCGGTTCCACGGTGAGGTTGATCTGTCCCCGCTGGACGGATACGTCGAGGACACGATAGATCACGCCGCCATTCTTCCACCAGGCATCGGCCCCAACTTTCAATCCGCTGGCCAGGCTGCCCCAGATGCGCGGACTGCCCGGCCAGGTTTCATCGGGATCCCTGTCAACCGATTCGGCAAGGCCCAGTTTGTTGGCGATCAACAGGGGCATATGCACCGACCCGAGGCGCGCAGCAGCGACCGTCAGGCATAGCGCGTCCGGTTGCATGGCCACGGCGATGTCGACCGAGACGACGGCGCTCAATCCGCCGGTCCGATAGCGGCCGGCCACCGTGATCTTGCCGACATCGAAAACCACAAACGGATCGGTCAGCACCGGCGGCACGAATTCGTCGAGCAGGGGATAGATTTCGCGGCGCATGGCCAGCCAGCGATTCACGTCATCCTGGTAAATGTGATAGACGAAAGGTCCGGCGCCGGCGCGGAGGCTTTCGGTAAAAGCCTGCTCGGCGTCGACGAGATTGTTGCGGACCTGCTGCCGCGCGGCAGGCAAGACGACCGGCGGATCGTACCAGGAGGGATCATGCAGCAGCAGAAAAAGGATGATCAGGATGATGGCCCCGCAGGCGATCAGGGCCGCCGCGAGCTTTCGCCGGCGAGTCCATTTCCATTTCTGCCAATCGATCCGGAGCATTCTCTGGGCCAACATCAGCGTCTCATTGAATCCTGCAAGGCGTCAGAGGAAACGAGCAACACCGCTCGCTGTCAAGATGTCCCGGCGCCGCGCTACGCCAGGCCTCCCCGCCATGCCATGGTCATCACGGACGGCGATCGGCGCAGCGGGCGAGATATAAACCCGCATTCGCGACTCCCAATCGTCGCGGCGCGGGTCAGCAAGGGCGCCGTCGGGTCCGGCTGCGGTTCCAAATCGCCGCGTTTGACCACTCGCTGGCGGTCTACATACAATCGGTGTCGTAAAGACAGTGGACATCCCTCGGGTTCGTGCCGCATGAAGTCTGGCCCGGCCCCGCCGTGACCAGAGTGGCGGCCACTGAGCTTGCCCGGAGCTTGCCCGCCGCGTGACGGGCGGCGGACAGCCGCCGAACGTCGTAGAATCTTCGTGGCGCGCGAAGAGCTCGGGCGTTTGTGGTAAGGTGGGCGAGGGGGGTCGCCGGCAACGAGGCACCGCCAGATGAACCGTACCGTTGGAATCCTGCTGGCATCGATCTGGGTCATTGCCATGGCGGCATTGATCCGGCGCGATGTCCTGCCCTTCTGGACGGCCAACGACGCTCCCTGCCAGATTATAGCCGATGAATCATATCAGGTAGGCATCTGCAACGATGCCGGCCAGCGACTGGGGACGACCTGGGTCACCACCGACATTACGCCGAGCATGAGCACGGTCACCAGCACATCCATTCTGGACATGGGCCGGGTTAGCAGCCTGCTGCCGGTGCGGGGCCATCTGGTGATGAAAAACGACCTCGTTTACGGCGCGGGAGGGGAACTGGATCGATTTACATTCCAGGTGGATGGCCCGGTGATCAAAGCAAGGATCGATGGCGAAAAGATCGTCAACGATTTTGCCTGCAAGGTGACCATCGGGCCGATCACGAAGACAATCGTGTTGGAAAGCCGGCAGTCAGAGTATCTCGGTGAATCCTTGCGGCCTTTCACGCGATTGAAGGACCTCAGCGCAGGGCAGAAGTGGCGCCTCCGCGTGCTCGACCCGTTCTCCATCCTGCAAGATCAGGCGCTCGAGTTCAAGACCCAACTGGCCACCGTGACCGGGCGAGAGACGATCTGGCACAACGGCCGGGACGTCGACTGTTTCCGCATTGAAACGGATGGAACGGTCGCCTGGTCGGACGACGCCGGGCGCGTGCTGCGGCAGGAGGTGAAGATACCCGTGTTGGGGCGATTCATCCTGACGGATGAGCCTTTTGATCGATCCGCGTTCATCAGGACGAGCTCGATGCCGCGATGACGCGCCGTTGAAGGCGGCTGGGCGGGAAGCGGGAAGCTCAGCAGGTGCAAATGTCGATACGAATCCAGAACGTGACCAAGTGCTTCGGCCGGCTGCGGGCGGTCGATGATATCAGGTTCGACGTGCGCGCCGGCGAGGTCTTCGCCTTCCTGGGGCCCAACGGGGCCGGAAAGACAACCACCATCAAGATGCTCGCCGGGCTGCTCCGGCCGGATGCCGGCGCCATTGAAATCTGCGGGCATGACGTGCTCGCGGACGGGCGGCAGGCCAAGGCCCAAATGGCCTACGTTCCGGACGAGCCCTTTCTCTACGAGAAGCTCTCGGCCCGTGAGTTTCTGCGGCTCGTGGCCCAGATGTACGGCATCACGAGGGAAACGGCGTGGCAGCGGGAACAATTCTACATGGAGCGACTGCAGGTGAACGGCTTCGCCGACCAGCTTGCCGAGAGCTACTCGCATGGAATGAAGCAGCGCGTGGTCCTGGCGGCGGCGCTGCTGCACGACCCGCAGGTGCTGGTGGTCGACGAGCCGATGATCGGCCTGGACCCGCGGACAGTGCGCACGGTCAAGGAGCTCTTCCGGCAACGGACCGACGACGGCCGCACCGTCTTCATGTCCACGCACACGCTCGATGTTGCGGAATCCATCGCCGATCGGATCGCGATCATCAACCATGGACGGATCGTGGCCTGCGGCACACTGACGGAGTTGAGAGCGCTGGCCGCGCGCGAGCACCGCCTGGAAGATGTATTCCTGGAACTGACCAGTCCGGACAGCGCCGAACGGTAAATCTGCGGGGAAGTCGGCGGCGTCTTGGCGCTGAGTTGCTGCTATAGCCGCGGCGCCACAATCCTCGCCCAGGCAATCGAGTCAGGCCGCCCTTGCGGTGCGCAGCGGACCTTCACGGCCCCGTCCGGCCCGTACCCGCCACGATGCTCGCGCCGGTGCCCAAAGACTCGCCGGGGGACGTTGCTCCGGGCGCGGAGCTCACTCCGATCAGCCATGCCCATCCGGCCAGCACGAGCGGCCGGTACTCCCACAGCATGTCCAGTCCCGGCATCGCCAGCATCAGCGTCGCCGCCAGCACCAACGGCCTGGCTGAATCCGGCTTGCTGATCCGCTCGCGGATCATTTCAAACATGGGAACAAGGGCGATAATGTACGAGTAATCCTTCATCCGCGGAGCCAGGACCACGTAGGTCAGGATGCCGACCAGCAGAGCCCTGCGGAGCTCCATCCCTCGCCGGACCGCGTGCACGTACACCCCCGCCACCGCCACCGCGAACACGACGTACACGACATCGGCCACCTCCCTGGGACGCAGGTCTCCCATCGCCTCCCATGATCTCAACAGCCCGTCAGCCGCGTCCCTGAGCAGCGCCAGACTGCACGGATTCATCTGCCCGCCGAATCCCATGGCGCCCTGGTCCAAGGTCAGGCGGGCAAAAGCCCTGGCCATCGACGGATTGGAAAGATAGACGCCGAGCCCCATCAGCCCGCACGCCGCGACACTTCCGCACAGATATGCCCATTTGCGGCGCGTCCCGGCGAAGAGTGCCAGCGGCAGCAGGCAGATCAGTAGCAGTTTGAACTGCGCTGCCAGCACGATCAGGAGGCAGAACCATCCCGCCCTCCCCCGCAAAAGGGCAAACAGCCCGAACCAGATGAGCGTCTGCTCAAAGATGGAGACGTTGCCGATGAGAAGGTCTCGACAGATGGTCGCGTTGCATCCCACGGATGCAAAGGCCAGGAACCAGCCTCGGGCTCCGGCACGCACAAACACATGGCTCCACAGCAGCAGCAGGGCCCCCAGGCAGACCAATCGTGCCGCCAGATACACGTCCTTGGCCGTGCGGATATCATCGAAGGCGAACAGACGGAAGAAGGCAAAAGTGTGATGCGGGTACAAGAACGGCCACACTGCCCCTTGGGCCGCTTTCACCACGGCGGACATGTCATATGGATTGCCGCCCGCGTCATAGACCTTCAGGGCATAGTAATACGCCTCGAAGTCCCATTGACCCACCGGAGAGAACGCTTCCGGCAAGCGCTCGAACAGCAGGCTGATCCCGCACACGGCCGTCACTGCGAGGGCAATCAACGCCCGCGCGATTGCCGGTCGTAAAGCAGCGCTGGTCTGGCCCGAGCCGGGATTCCTCACTTCACGAGCTCCGGCCTGGAACTGTCGCAGGCCCTGTTGCCGAGTCTATCCGGGCACTCGCGGTTTTCAACCTTCGTCCCATGCCGCGCCTTGTTGCTCCCCAGGGATGTATCGGCACGCGGTTCGATTTCGCCGGACTTGCGGAAGCTTCCCGTAGTTCCGGCCTCGCACCACCGCGAGCCCCGGGGAGCAGCCGCGCGGAGTGGCCGCATCCTGCAAGTTGGATTCCCTCAGAATGGGACAGGGCCTCGATTTCAGAACCGGGCCTCGAGATGTTCGAGAATCAGATGGATGGCCAGAAGATGGATTTCCTGGATCTGGGCGGAGTCGGCGACCGAAACGGTCAAAGCGATGTCGCAGAGATCCTCGGCGGGGCTGCCGGGCTTGCCCAGCAGGCCGATGGTGGCCAGGCTCAATCGACGGGCTGTTTGCAGGCCCCTGAGGACGTTCGTGCTCCGGCCGCTGGTCGATAGTGCCACAAGCGTGTCACCTTTTCGGCCAAGTCCCTCCACCTGTCGGGCGAACACCTCCTCGTAGCCGTAATCATTGGCGATGCAGGTAATCGCGGTGGGATCAGACGCCAGGCACATGGCCGCCAGGGGAATCCGCTTCTTGCCGAAGCATCCGATCATCTCCTCCGCCAAGTGAAGCGCTTCGGCGGCGGAGCCCCCGTTGCCGCAGGTCAGAACCCGGCCTCCGGCGGACAGAGTCCGCTCGATGGCGGCGGCCATCTTCTCGATGGTCTCAGCGGACTCGACAATTCCGGCGATGCCGGCCAGGTGCCGCCCGAGGGACGCGCGCAACGGCGATTGTTCGGTCATGACGAAACCCCGCTCAGGCGCCGCCCCCGGAATCGTCAGCCGATTCCGCTCTCTGCCACGGCCTGGTGTGGTCAGCGGGGCTGCCGGCCATGCCGTTTCATCATGACCCCGACCGGAGGCGGGGTCAATGCCGCCAGGCGGCGGACCTGAAGATAACGGAAGCAACCGTCAGCAAGAAAACGGCGACCCACACGTCGTGGATCGCCGTTTTTCAGGGCAATTCAAAAAGCAACAGTCGTTCGACCGTGCTACGGAATGAGGCACGTGTCGGACTGGTCACCCAGGTTGCACAAGCCGGTGCAGCCGGCGCCGGTCAACGTCGGCGCCACGGAGCCGGCGTCAACCTGCTTGTTCCTCTCGTGGACCGTATAGATGTTGTCGCGACCGCGAGAGATCTTCTTCAAGGCCGCCGGGGTGGTGCCGACATCGCCGGACAAACCGCAATCGGGGCCTTTCTCGAAGGTGGCATGACCATCCTGATACAGCACCGTCTGTCCTTCGCGGCCGGTGTGGTTGAAGCTGTTGCCGCGGCCCGCTCCCGTGCGGTCCTTGACCAGATCGGCGCCGATCACCAGGCCACCCTTGATGTAGGGGTTGGCATCTCCCAGCACCGGGAAGGTGGGCTCGGATGACGTCCCGATGACTCGGCGATTCGGGTCATGCTGATACTGATACGCGTAACTCAGGTTGGTCGCAGAGTTGAAGTCGTAGTACACCGTCGTGTCCTGGGCGGGATCCTGCACGTCCGACGTGCTCGGGCAGATGTACTGCTTCGGCGTGGTGTTGTTCGCTCTCACGATCGCCCACATGTCCACGGTCGGAGAAGGGCATCCGGTCGTCGAAGGCTCAATCGACCGGTCCGTGCTGTTGAATACCTGGAAACCACCCTCCGGGGAGGTGGTCGTCGAAGCGATGGCGGGGAATGTACCCGGATCATCCTGGGCATAAATGTAAAATGCCTGGCCGACGCCTCGAACGTTGGCCCCGCACACCGTTCTCTTGGACAACTCTCGCGCTCGCGAGAGGCTTGGCAGCAGGATTGAGATCAGCAGGGCGATGATCGCAACCACTACCAACAGTTCGATCAGGGTAAACGCTTTGGTTTTCTTCACGATGAAACCTCCTCATGGCAACCGCTTGTTCTGACCCAGCTCCATCAGCACGCCTGGGGCGTCACAAGAACTAATGGATAAGAACTCTGTCGGATCGGGACCTACGGCACCGATCTCTTCTCGCCGGGCCCAGGTCTTGCCGACGCAACTGATCATACCGGGCGGCCCCGTTGCCTTTAGACCGCACGGTCATCTCCCGAGAACTCCCCGGCAACCATTGCCGAGGCTCGGAGTGAGAACGTCCCGCATCTGCCGGCCGGTCACCACTCGATCCCGCCAGAGCCCGAGTGGACGCCGGGCCAGCCGTTACGGACGTTGGTTTCGTCATGATCCGACTCAACCGCTCACGCGGATAAGTCGTGAATCGGCAACCACAACGCCGACTTCACTTAACCTTTTCGACTCCAGTCTGACCCCCGGGGTGGAACGCGCTCAGCGTTCCAGGCAGGCTTTGCATGCCAGAACACCGGCACGCGCTCGCAAGTACACGCTCCTGAGGTTCACATCGAGGCAGGAAAAACGAGGCTTGGTGGAGGGTATAATGGCGGCCCACTCATCGCCGCAGAAGCAAACGAATGTATAATAACGCTGTTAACGTCCCCGTTCTGTCCACAGCCTCTGGGCGGACACCCGCGCCCACATCGGGCAACCCTTCCTCCAGCTGTATTATACTACCGCGCCGATATCGGGTGTCAACCGTAACTGCAGCATCTGTGCTGCTTTTTCGGCCTCACGCCGCCCGGCGGGCCGCTCCCGGCAAGCAGCCCTCCAGTCATTTCAGGCCCGTTGTGCCCGAGAACCTCCCCGCCTTATCGGCACCGCCTTATATGTTGTCGATCTCGATCTCCTCTATGTCGGCATGCCCGAGGCCGAAAGCCGCGGCGGTCACCAACTGTCTGGGTATCCGAGCCTCCGAGAGCAGAGGTGATAACCCCCGCAGCGATCGGGCCTCGTTCAGGATTGTGTATCCCACCGCGTCACAGGCGACCGGGTCCTCCCCCAGAAGGAGCGTCCCCGCCATGTGGACATCTTTCTCCTGAACGCT
Source organism: Phycisphaerae bacterium (assembly GCA_035542775.1). GTDB lineage: Bacteria > Planctomycetota > Phycisphaerae > UBA1845 > UTPLA1 > DATKKX01. Next base: position 11,650 of record DATKKX010000039.1, read on the forward strand.
GGGCCCCCCATCGCACACCAGGCGAAGAGAATTTACTATATTGAGCCTCAATTTGCTGCGAATGTCGCTCGACGCCACGATCTCACCGATCGCCGGGTCGCAGCCGTTGG
>DATKKX010000040.1:0-18320 GCA_035542775.1 Phycisphaerae bacterium
GAACGCCGCACGGCGGCGTCGCCCAGATGTATTTCTATAACGACATCAACTGCAACGAGATCCGTTGCGCCAGCAACCTCGATTGCAGCACCCAGCCGTACCATCTCTATTGCCGGAAGGCGTGGGGCGATTGCCACGGCAGGGGCGTGTGCGCGCCGGTGCCGGATGCGTGCCCGGATATCTGGGACCCGGTGTGCGGGTGCGACCGGCATACGTACTCGAACGGCTGTTACGCGGCCCGGGCGGGGGTGAGCGTCGCTCACGATGGGGAGTGCCTGACGCCTTGTGTGGATAACATCGACTGCCTCAAGACTGACTACTGCGAGAAGCCGATCGGCGACTGCCCGGACAAGGGCGTATGTCAGCCGCGACCGCTGGGCTGTCCCGACGAGTGGGATCCGGTCTGCGGGTGCGACGGGAAGACGTACCCGAATTCCTGTGATGCGGCCGCGGCGGGGGTGAGCGTCGATTACGTAGGGGTGTGCGGGACGCCTTGCGAGGACAATCTGGACTGCCCCAAGACCCACTACTGCGCGAAGGACGTCGGCGACTGCAAGGGTGACGGCACCTGTCAGGCGCGACCGAGCGCGTGTATCGATGTGTGGGATCCGGTCTGCGGGTGCGATGGGAAGACGTACTCGAACGCCTGCTATGCGGCCATGGCGGGCGTGAGCGTCAATTATGAGGGCAAGTGCACCTCTGCTTCCGATACGAGCGACCATTGAGTCAAGCGGCGTTCCGGGGCGGATGAGCGGCGCGTTGTGGGGCGATGCTCGTCCCCCCGGCGTCGTGAGACGCTTTGGTGATGCATACGAGGGCCGCCGCTGTGACCAGCCGGGCTGGGGGTCGAGCCGCAAGGTACGGTCGGCCTTTTGCCTGTCGTCAGGAGAGGGGCCCTCGTAGGGATGGACGATGCCGGCCTGGCAGGGAGAGCCTAGGTCTTGCCCGCGCTGGTCACTCGGCATCGCCTACGATTGCGGCGTTGGGTGTAATGTTTAGCAGGCCGTCGGCACTCGTGCGGAGCCACGGGCAAACGGAGCTCGCCCGTGCCATCCGAAAGAGCGGGCGGGCGGGGAGGCGGGAGGTCAGCTTCGGACCAGTCGGCGCGGGGGGTGGGATTCGGGGGAGACGGCGGGCATGGTGATGCGGTCGGGCCAGGTCATCACGTTGACGTAAGCGCGGTTCATGTCGATGCGGCCCCATTGCCGGTAGAGCGTTTCCAGGAGCGTGATCTTCTGGTTGGCCCGGATCTCGGTGCCGAACTCCTCGTCCGGCGGGCGGCCCCACCAGATGCGCGAGCCTTCACGGTCGGTCGTCAGCTCGAGGTACGGGCGGTTTCGGTCGCGGCGGCCATCATGGTTGGAGACGTCGATTGCGGCGATCTGATGGCGGAAGGGCTTGTTGGCGAGCACGGCAGAGAGCTTCAGGCCGGAGGTGAGGTCGCCGCCGCGCCATACCTGGCCTACTTCCGGCGGCGAGATGCCCACGCCTTCGATGGTCAGCAGGGCGCTGCCGCCGGCGGCCGCGGCCTCATAGCGACCCGGCAGGCGCACGCTTTCCTCGTCAACCAGGTAGCAATAACGGCCGTGGCGGACCCACGCCGCCGGCCGGCGGAAAAGGCATTTGATCGAGACCGTGCTGTTGGGCTGCACGGTGACACGAACGACCGATTTGACCCAGCCCGCGCTGGGGTCGGACAAGGCTTTGCCGATGCGCTCGGCGAGGTGACGGTCGAGCAGCCGATCGGAGTCGCGCAGATCCACTCGCTGGGTCAGTTCCTCGAGGATGTGGCGGTTGTCGGGCAGTTGGAGCCAGTCCGGCAGATCTTCCCAGCTCAGGGTCAGGGAACGGTCGTATTTGGGCAGGGCGTGGACGCCGCTGTTCATGCGATCGAAGGCCATGCAGACGCCCACCGCAGCGGTACCGACAATCAAGCCGAGCGCCAATCCCCACAGTATCGGCCGGCGCAGTTCCGGCTTGAGGAGCACGTGCCAGAAGGCGCCGCCTTCGGATTGCCGGTTCTGCTCTCTGCTCTTTCTGGATTTCTTCCTGGCCAACTCGGTGAGGGCTCCCGATCTGCGTTTACCTCGTGAATTTTCGTTTCATGGCCAGATCCACCAGGAACTGGCACATCTGCGGCATGGCGAGGCCGGCCCGGGCGGCCGCTTTCGGCAGCAGTGAATGCGACGTAAGCCCCGGGATCACGTTGACCTCCAACAGGCATGGCTTTCCGTCGCGATCGTCGACCCGCCAATCCACGCGCGAGAAGTCCCGACAGCCGAGGCCCTGATGAGCCCGCAAGCTCATGGCCTCCACATCGACGAGCAGACCTTCCGGCAGATGGATGTCGAAGTCGTATTCCGTATCATTATCGACGTATTTGGCGGTGTAGTCGTAGAACTGCCGTTTGGTGCGGATTTCGATCGGGGGGAGGGCCATGTCGCCAAGAATCCCGACCGTGATCTCCTTGCCCGGTATGTACTCCTCGATCAGGCAGTCGCCGTATTCCTGAATCAGGCCCTGTACGGCGGGGCGAAGCTGGGCCACGTCCTCGATGATGAGGCAATTCAGGCTGCTGCCCTCGCGCACAGGTTTGACAACCAGCGGGAGGCTCCACGCCGCGAGCGCTTCGCGGAGGTTCTGGGGGGCAGCCACGGCGTAGCGCGGAGTAGGGATCCCCATTTCGGCGAATTTCGCCTTGGCCCGGGCCTTGTCCATGGCCAGGGCGCAAGCCTCGGGGCCTGAGCCGATGTAGGGCAGGCCTCGACGTTCGAGAATGGCCTGCACCTCGCCGTCCTCACCGAACTTGCCGTGCAACGCGATGAAGACGCAATCGACCTGCCGGGCCAAGGCTCCCAGGTTGTCGGGCCCGATGTCCTCGCAGTGGACCTCGTGGCCGAGGGAGCGCAAGGCCTCGGAGACGCCCTTGCCGCTTTCGAGGCTCACTTCCCGCTCGCCGCCGGGTCCGCCCGCCAGAACAGTGATCGCCAATTTCTGCATTGCCGGAGCCCGACTGACCTTCGTCGCATCAAAGCGAACGCTCGTGCTCTTCACTGCACGCCTCCTCGTAGCGCGACCATTTTTTCAGTTCACCGCACGGGCGATGATCGCCAAGTCGCCGTCGCAGATGAGAACGGGACGGCATTGTCGCGAGAGAGCACGGACAAACCAAGTTTGTCCGTGCCACCCCACTCGGGGGTTACCAGATCTCCACTTCCGGCTCGAGCTGAAGCCCGAAGCGTTCTTCGACTTTATTGGCTACCAACTTGATCAAGGCGATGACATCCGCCGCTTTGCTTCCGCGATCGGCGAGGATGAAATTGGCGTGCCGGTCCGAGACGTAGGCCCCGCCCAGCCGCGTGCCTTTCAGGCCCGCCTGCTCAATGAGCATGCCGGCCGGCCGACCGGCCGGATTGCGGAAGATGCAGCCCGCACAGTTCGTTCCGATCGGGGGCTGCGTATTCTGCTTGAACATCCAGATTTCGCGAAAGCGCCGCACCAGGTCCTGCGGGTCGATCTGCCGCAGCCGGAACTCGGCGCTGGTCACCCAGTCGCCGCCCAGATCGCAGCGGCGATACCCGAACGCCAGGTCGTCATGCTCGCGATGATACAGCTCTCCGTCGGCGCTGACGACGCGAACGCTGTGAACGGCGCGACCGATCTCTCCGTATTTTCCTCCGCAATTCATACGGATGCCGCCGCCGACCGTCCCGGGAATGCCGGCCAGCGTTTCCAGCCCGGCCAGACCCCGCCGAACCGTATTCCGCACCAGCTTGGCCAGATCCACGCCTGCTCCGGCGGTGACGCGGGCTCCGTCGTAATTGGTATTGGTGAAGGCCTCGGCGGTGAGCCGCACGATAACACCCTGCACGCCCTCGTCGCGCACCAGCACGTTGGCCCCGAAGCCCAGCAGCTTGACGGCGACGCCGTTTTCGCGGCACCGTCGCACGACCGCCGCCAACTCCTCCTCGGTCCGCGGCTCGATCAGATATTCCGCGGAGCCGCCCAGGCCGAACCAGGTCAGCGGTGCCAGCGGCACGTTGCGGCGGCAGACATCAGCGGGCAAGTCGTCGAACAAGTTCATCAGAGATTTTCCATACGTCGCCAGCGCCCATGGTCAGGACCACGTCACCGCTTTGAATATGATCCACAATGTGCTCCACGATCTGGTCGTGGCTGGGCAGATAGAGGGCATTGCCGCCGTTGGCCTGGACCCGCTCGACGAGGTGGCGGCTACTGATCGAGTTCCGCTCTTTCTCGCTGTCGCGCACGAAGTAGATGTCCGGGACCAGAAGCCGGTCGGCCTGCCCGAAGCTTGCGGCGAAATCATCCAGCAGGAACCGCGTCCGCGAGTGTTGATGCGGCTGGAAGATGACCCACAGGCGGCGGTCCGGATAGCGCTCGCGCACGGCATGGAGCGTGACCTGGATCTCGGTGGGGTGGTGCCCGTAATCGTCCACCAGGATCACGCCGCCGACTTCGCCGCGGGTGCTGATGCGCCGGTCGGCGCCGGCGAATCGGGTCAGCGCTTCAGCGACCGCGGCCGGCTTGATGCCGGCGTGGTGGGCCAGGGCCGCAGCAACCAGGGCGTTGCCCACCTGGTGCCGGCCGGGCAGGTTTTCCAGGTCGGCGTGGAGGTGGAACTCGCCGTCCCGCTGGATGTCGAATGAATAGTGCCCGCGCGAGTTGGCGAGGTTCACGGCCCGCCAGTTGGCCCCGTCGTGCAGGCCGAAGGTTTCGACTTTGGCGCGCACATCGCGCACGGCCCTGGCCACCACGGGATCCTCGCCGTGGATCACGATGGTGCCGCTGGGGGCGACGCGCGAGGCGAAGCCATTGAAGGCCTCGATGATGGCGTCGAGGTCCTTGTAGCAATCCAGGTGGTCCTCCTCGATGTTCAGGATCGCGGCGTGCTGGGGGTGGTAGTTCCAGAAAGAGCGGTCGTATTCGCAGGCTTCGACCAGGAAGTGCGGCCCGTCCCCCACGCCGGAGCCGCCTCCGAGCTGCCTGGACTCAGCGCCGACGACGAAAGTCGGGTCAACGTTGGCCTGCCGGAGGATGAAGGCGAGCAGGGCGGTGGTGGTGCTCTTGCCGTGCGTTCCGGCGATGGCGATTCCGGTGCGCAGGGCCATCACCCGGCCGAGCATCTCGGCATACTTGAGGCAGGTGATTCCCCGGCGCCGCGCCTCCTTGAGCTCCGGGTTTTCGTCCTTGATGGCCGCGGAGTAGACCACGAATTCGCAATCCGTCGGGATGCTCATGGGGGCGTGGCCCAGGGTGAGCGTGGCTCCCATTTCCTCGAGCCGGTCGAAGGTCTTGGCCCACACCTGATCGGACCCGCTGACAATGGCTCCGCAGCGCAGCAGCACGCCGGCCAGGCCGCTCATGCCGCAGCCGCCGGCGCCGATCAGATGGATCCGCTTCGCGGCATACGGGCTGGACCAGTGCTGCCGGTGCTCGGGACGAGCGCGGCGCGGCGTGAGCATGGTGATTCTCTCCAAACCGGCATCCGTCGTGGGGATTACTTCCGACATGTCAGGCTCACCTCCCTGTGAAGCCTATTGAGGGCCCGCCCCACCCGGCCGGCCCGTCTTCAGGATCTTTGCGGCTCGCATACATTCTTCTTCCCCGCAAGCGGCCGCTTGGGCCATGGTCCCGTCGTCCCTGAACCCGCAAAACGGCATCCTACCTGCATTCCCCTTCGCACCGCAAGCAGTTCAGAGTCTGTCGAACACACCCCGCGGCCCGAAGCGCGCACCTTCCCCCACTTGCAAAGTGCACCGATAGTCTAATCGGGTCATTCTCAGAGTTTTCTTGAGGCCGCGGACATGCGACTACGTCTTATCGCAAAACTATCCGGTCGGGTCCGCCAATCACCGACATTATCCGCCTTGGCCCGTTGGATTCTCCGATCGCGGCGTCCGTCTGAACCCTCGCCCCTTCGGATCGCCGGCCGGTTATAATGCCGGACACGGCGGAGGGTGTCGCCGCCACTGAGGAGGCAACCGTGGACTTGGCTCGACTACTAAGCGAGGCACTGGGCAAGGAGGCCGTGCCGTCCGACTGTCGGGGCGTGGAAGTACACGACCTGTGCGACGACTCGCGGAAAATCACGCCCGGCGCGGTTTTTGTCGCCATGGCCGGCACCAAGGTTCGCGGCGCCGCATTTGCCAACGAGGCCGCCGCCCGCGGCGCCGCCGCCATCGTGACGGACGCGGATGTCGATCTCGCGGCCGGGCCGGTCATTGTGAAGGTACCGGATTCGCGAAAGGCCCTGGCCGCTCTTGCCGCCACCTATTTCGGCCTGGACCGGATTCAGGCCCGGGGAGAACTGCGCATCACCGGCATCACCGGCACGAACGGCAAGAGCACGACGGCATTCATGCTGCGCAGCATCCTGAAATCGGCGGGTCTGCAATCGGCCCTGTTCGGCACCATTGAGTACGACCTGATCGGCCGAACGATCCCCGCGGCCCTGACCACGCCGGACGCGGTCACGTTGACCCGGCACATCGTCGAGGCTCACGACGCGGGAGCGCGGCACGCGGTCATGGAGGTTTCATCCCACAGTCTTTGTCAACGCCGGACCGACGGGATTCGGTTTTCAACGGCGATCTTCACCAATCTGACCCAGGATCATCTGGACTACCATCGCACGCAGGAGGATTACCTGCTTGCCAAACGGCGGCTCTTTGATGATCTGGGCCCGGAGGCGTCGGCCGTGGTGAACGCCGACGATCCCAGCGGGGAGCGGATAGTCGCGAACTGCCGCGCACGAATTATCCGATTCGGCATTGACGGCGCCGCCGAGGTTCGAGCTCGAATCATCGAAGAGGGTCGCCAGGGCAGTTGTTTTTCGTTGGAGCACGAACGCGACCGCTTCGAGATTCGTACAGCGATGGTCGGCCGGCACAATGCGGTCAATGCCCTGGGGGCGGCGGCAGCAGCGCTGGCCTTGGGAGTTCCCCCGACAGCGATACAGGAAGGTATCAGTTCGCTCAAGAACGTGCCGGGCCGCCTGCAATTGGTGGATACGGGGGACCTGGGTTTTGACGTGTATATCGATTACGCCCACACCGATGACGCCCTGCGGAACGTGCTGCGGGCGGTGCGTCCGCTGACGCGGGGGAAGTTGTGGTGCGTCTTCGGGTGCGGGGGCGACCGCGATCAGACCAAGCGTCCGCTGATGGCCCGAGCGGTGGCGGAGGCGGCGGATGCATTCATCATTACCAGCGACAATCCGCGGACCGAGGATCCCCTGGCGATCATCGCCGACATCGAGCGCGGTCTGTCGCCGCAAGATCGAGAGCGGTCGCTGACGGAGCCGGATCGAACGTGCGCCATCGCATATGCGATCAGTCACTTGGCGCCCGGCGACATTCTGGTTATTGCAGGGAAGGGCCACGAGAAGTACCAGATCCTGGGGACGGAAAAGATGCACTTTGACGACGTCGAGGTCGCGGAAGGGGCGATCCGGCGAAGAGCGAGGCGATAAAGGCATGCAGGCGCTGACGTTGCAGGAAATGGCGGCGGCGATGAGCGGGAAGTTGCGGGGCAACATTTCCGTGCCGACGGCGACGAGGATATCGACGGACTCGCGCGGCTCCGTCGCGGACTCCTTGTTTTTCGCGATCATCGGCGAACGCTTCGACGGGCACGCCTACGTGAATGAGGCCCTGGCCAAAGGGGCCAGCGCCGCGGTGGTCAGCGATGTATCGAAGGTTGACGCCCAGTACCACACATCGGGCCGGCTGATCCAGGTGAACAACACTGTGGATGCGCTGGGCAGGCTGGCGGCGTGGTACCGGCGGCAGTTCGCCGCCCAGGTGATCGCGGTGATCGGGAGCAACGGCAAGACCACCACGAAGGACCTGATCAACCGCGTGCTCGGTTCGCGGAAGCGCGGCCGTGCCGGGCAGGCCAGCTTTAATAACGCCATCGGCGTGCCGCTTACGCTGCTCTCCGTCGAGCCGCAAGACGAGTTTGTGGTCGTCGAGATCGGCACGAATCATCCCGGCGAGATCGCCGCTCTGGGGCGGATCGTGCAGCCGGATCTCGCCGTCATCACCAGCATCGGCGAGGAGCACCTGGAGTTCTTCGGGGACGTGCAGTCCGTGGCCCGCGAGGAGTTTTCCCTTTTGCCGTGCATGCGGCATCGCGGTTTCGTGGCCATGAGCGATCAGGCGGCGGAGTTTGCTCCGGCCAAGGCGGCGGCGGATTGCACGGTGCTGAAATACGGTCTGAGCGAGGCGGCGGATCTGCGGGCGGTGGGTCTTCAGGTCAACGCCGACGGGCAGCGGTTCAAGGTCAACAACCGTTTCGATTATCACCTTCCGCTGCTGGGCAAGCACAATGTCGCCAACGCCCTGGCGGCCATCGCCATCGGCACCCGTTTTCGACTGACTCACGAGGAGATCGCTTCGGCTTTGCGGGGCGCGCAGGCCTCGCCCATGCGCATGGAGCGATTCGAGCTTGGCGGAATCACCTTGATCAACGACGCCTACAACGCCAATCCCAGCAGCGTCCGCGCGGCGTTGGAGGTTCTGGATCAAATGTCCTCCATCGGACGCAAGGTACTGATTCTGGGTGACATGCGCGAACTCGGCGGAGAGGCCGTCCGCTGCCACCAGGCCGTCGGGCGAGAGGTGGGGCGGTCGACCGCCCAGATCATTATCGCGGTTGGAGCGATGGCCAGGGTGTTGACTGACGGGGCGACTGCCGTGGCCGGCACCGCCAAGCGGATTTACGCCTTTCCGTCCGTAGAGGCGGTGGCGGAAAAGATCGGCACATTCGTCCAGCCGGGAGATGTCGTGCTGCTGAAAGCATCGCGGGCAGTCCGCCTGGAGCGGCTGCTGGCGAACATCGAGGAGATAGCCCGATCGGCGGCTGCGAAATAGTTTTGCGACCCTAATGGCCGATTTAAAGCATTGAGGAATCGACCGAGATGACGTTGACGTGATTCTGCATTTACTCAAATACCTATTCGAAGGGCATTACGCCTACGAGAACCCACTCTTCAGGGCGACCTTCGCGATCCTTCTGGCATTCCTGGTCGTCTGGATCCTCGGGCCTAGCGTGATTCGGTGGCTTGTACGCAAGCGGTTGGGGGATATACCGGACTTCGACCACAAGCGGTTGAATGAACTGACCCAGCACAAGGCCAACGTTCCTACCATGGGGGGCCTGCTGATCCTGATCGGCATCGCCGTGGCCGTGATTCTGTTGGCCGACCTGACGGTGTTTTATATTCATCTCGCCTTTTTCTGCATGTTGTGGCTGGCGCTGTTGGGCTGGTTGGACGACCGTCTGAAACTGTCGGACAAAGGCAAGAACAGCTCTCGTGACGGCCTCAAGTTCTACCAGAAGCTCCTGTTCCAGATTGGGCTCGGGGTCGTTCTAGCGTTCTTCATCTACAGCCGCGGCGAGCAGACTTTCGAGGGCAGCGGCGAGACTGACTATTACCGCATTCTCACGCTTCCCTTCTTTAAGGGGGAGTTTCTGCTTCCCAAACTCGCGTTCTTCGTGATCACCGTTCTTGTTGTGACGGGCACGTCGAACGCAGTGAACCTGACCGACGGTATGGACGGCCTGGCCAGCGGTTGCGTGGCCATGTGCTGTCTGGTGTTCATGCTGCTGGCATATGCCGTCGGGGATGAGCGGGTGGCGCGATATCTCCTCTATCCTCACATACCGCAGGCGGGAGAGCTATCGGTACTGTGTGGGGCGATGATGGGGGCCTGCCTGGGCTTCCTTTGGTACAACTGCCACCCCGCACAGGTCTTCATGGGAGACACTGGTTCTCTGCCGCTTGGAGGGCTGATCGGCTTTGTGGCCATTGTCATTCGCCAGGAAGCGATGCTCCTGATCGTCGGCGGGATGTTCGTGATCGAGGCGATGTCGGTCATGTTGCAGGTGGGTTATTTCAAAGCCACGCACGGGAAGCGGATCTTCCTGGTGGCTCCCATACACCACCACTTTCAACTGAAAGGGTGGACGGAATCGCAAGTGGTTACGCGGTTTTGGCTCTTGGCAGCGCTGTTTGCGGCGCTGGCTTTGGCGACGACCAAGTTGCGGTAGTGGTTTGCGGGGCCGCACTGCTTACAGAGCAGTGGCACACGTTGGCGGACGTGGATGACAGGGCGACCAGCATAGAAGCAGACTCATGGCGTTCCTTCGCAGCAGACCATCAACTTCCAGCACGACGATCACCATCGTCGCATCGGCGCTTCTGGCCCTGGGCGTGGTGATGGTTTTCTCCGCCAGCGCCAGCCTCACCTCCGCGCCCATCACTGAAAACGTGTGGAAACACTCGGCGGTGCGGCAGGCCATGTTCACTCTCGCGGCCCTGGTCGCATTGTTGATCGCCGGCGTCTGCCCGTTCGAGTTCTGGCGCATTCGCAGGGGCAGCTTCTTTCAGCCCAGCGTCTTCCTGATCCTGATCACTCTGGGCCTTCTGGTATTGGTGCTGCTGATCGGCGAGGAGCGAAACGGCGCCCGGCGCTGGCTGCCTCTCGGGCCTTCATCGCTCGGTCTGGGCTTCCAGCCGTCGGAGGTGGCCAAACTGGCCGAGGTGGTTTTCTTTGCCGCGTACGCCGCTTACATCGGCGAGCGCATCCGCAAGTTCTGGTCGGGACTGCTTCCCGCACTGTTGGTTCTCGGGATGATGGGTGCGCTGGTCGGCAAGGAAGACCTCGGCACCGCCGCCCTGCTGGCCCTGGTCGGCGGCTGTATTCTGCTGGCCGGCGGCGCTCGGATCTGGCATCTGATTCTGCTCAGCCTGCCGGGGATCGCGGGCTTCGTCTATCTGATCAAGATGGAGCCCTACCGCGTCACCCGCCTGACGTCTTTCATGGATCCTTACGCTGATCCGCTCGGCAAGGGCTACCATCAGATTCAGTCTCTCATCACGATCGCCTCGGGCGGATGGTGGGGCCAAGGTCTGGGATGCGGCATTCAGAAATACGGCTATCTGCCGGAGGGGCGGAACGACTTCATTTTCTCCGTTATCTGCGAGGAGCTGGGCATCATCGGCGGCATCGCGGTCATCGCCCTGTTCGCCATCCTGCTCTGGCACGGCCGCAAGGCGGTGATGGCCGCGTCCTCCGACTTCGGTCGGCTGCTGGCCCTCGGCGCGACGCTGACGATCGGTTTCCAGGCAGCCATGAACATCGCCGTCGTCACCGTCTCGATACCGACGAAAGGCATCGCTCTGCCGCTGGTTTCCGCCGGCGGCTCGGGCGTGATCCTGTTGAGCATCCTCGTGGGACTGCTGGTGAACGTGGCTCGCTATCGTCCCGTGGTCGTGGAATCGGAGGTGCCGGCGATGGCGCGGCCGGCCCGTCCGGCCACGCCTGCCGCTGCCCGACCAATTGCCGTCGCGTAGCAGCGTGAGCGGCCGGCCCGCCGGGCGTGCGTGCGTTCATGGTGGCTGGAGATTCATTGATCGCGAAGAGCCTGTTATGCCCTCTCAACGGCCCTGGTTCATAATTGCGGGCGGTGGCACCGGCGGACACCTGTACCCCGGCCTCGCTGTGGCCGAGAGCATCCAGTCTGTGCAACCGGATTTTGAGGTGGCCATCTTCGGCACCGCCCGCCCGATCGACCGGAAGCTTGCCGACGCTCGCGGGTATGATCTGGTCGTCCAGGATGTGCGTCCGTTTCCGAGCCGACCTTGGGAGTGGCCCGGCTTTCTCGCGGCGTGGTTCCGTTCCGTCAAGGTGGCCCACAATCGGTTCAGGAAGCGTCCGCCGACGATGGTGCTGGGTCTGGGCGGTTATGCGGCCGGCCCGCCGGTGGTGGCCGCCGCGAAGCTCGGCATCCCTACCGCGATCTTCAATCCCGACGCCGTGCCCGGTCGGGCCAACCGGCGATTGGGTTGCAGGGTGGATCGGATCTTCGTGCAGTGGGAGGAGACGGCGCAGCACTTCCCCAAGGCCCGAACCGTGGTATGCACCGGCTGCCCGGTCCGTCCTGCTTTCGCCTCGGTGACGCGCGAGCAGGCCTGCCGGGCGATCAAGCTGGATCCGGACAGCAATACGCTGCTGGTGACGGGCGCTTCCCAGGGGGCACGTTCGATCAACGCCGCGATGATGGAGCTGTTCGACCTGTGGCGGGTGGCCGAGGGGTGGCAGATTATTCACCTGACGGGTCCGGCGGATCTGGAGATGTGCCGCGAGAAGTACAAGGGAAACGGCGTCGACGCCCGCGTCTTCGCCTACACCGAGCACATGTCACACTGCATGGCGGCGGCGGATCTGGTGATCTCCCGCGCCGGCGCGTCGACGCTCGCGGAAATCACGGCGATGAGTCTGCCGTCGATCCTGATGCCGTATCCATTCGACCGCAAGAAGCACCAGACGGCGAATGCCAAGGTGTTGGTCGACAAGGGCGCGGCCATCTTGGTAGAGGATGCGAACGACCCCAAAGTCAACGCCTCCCGGTTGCGAGGCGAGTTGCGGGACCTGATGAGATCGGAGGAGTCGCGGCGGCGGATGGCCCGATGCGCCGGGGCCCTGGGGCGGATTGACGCCGCGGACACCATTGCCGCTCAACTGTTCGAAATGGCCCGCGGCTGAAGCTTCGGCACCAAGTATCAGACCTCTTTGAGCCCGCCATTACCCACAAGTCATGAAAGCGGCCTTAACAATACTGATAATGCCGGTGGTTGAAGCAACCCGGCTGAAGCCTCGACGACTCTCGGCCAGCGGTATTTGCGGCTCAGGCCACAAGCCGAGTATTTTGAAGCATCCGCGGAGCCTGGTACGTCCCATTCGAGCAGTGCGGGTGATAGCGCGTTGTTTGAACTGTACAAAGCGGGGGAGGCCGCGGTTTGATATTGTCGTTGACAGCCAGGTAGCGGAATCGTATTGTATCGGCCAATTCGAGCGCGGGGTCGGGTCGTGTGACGCCGGCCGAAGCGCTGTTCGCGCTTACGTTATGGAGAACGTAGCAATGCTGAGTACATTTCGGAATCTGATCGTGGGGACCCTTATCAGTGTTCTAGCTTGCACGACCGGCTTGGCCACGCCGAACACCCACACGGCGACCGCTGGCGGCAAGGATGCTGCCGCCGCGACGCACAAGATGAAGACCCACAAGGCCAAGACCCACAAGCACGCAGGGAAGAAGCACCACAAGGCCAAGAAGGCCGGGCAGAAGAAGCACAACACCAAGGCCAAGAAGCACACCGGCAAGAAGCATCACAAGGCCCACAAGGCCGCCAAGCCGGCGCAGAAGTAATAACCACGAGCCTGGGTTGACGAATCGTACGCGATTACCCCTTGCCCGGACCACCGGGCAAGGGGTGTGTCTGCGCGCCGATCGAGGCGGCCATCAGGTTGGCCAAGCTCCGCCGCTATCTGATCCGGGTATCACTGGCAGCTCAGGCTGGTGCCGTTCAGATGCGTCCTCGTGCTGCAAGCGACTGATCTCTTCGCGCGTCGCGGAAGTTTGTCGGCGTGCGGCGGCCGCGCGAGGGCGCGTGCCGCTACGTTGGTTGCGGCTCAGCCTCGCTGGGATCTTCCGGACCTCCGCGTCCGTGGCGCGCTCACAGCCCCGAGAGCACCGACACGATGTTGCTTCGCGCGGCGTAGCGGGCGGGGATCAGGGCGGCCAGCAGGCAGAGCAGCGTCGCCAGGGCGGCGCCGGCGGCGACCATATGCCAGGGCACGGCGAATTCCGGCTGGAAGCCCGAGAGCAGCATGGTCATGAAGTTGCTGGTACGGCCGAGGGCGATTCCCAGTGCCAACCCTACGACACTACCGATCAGTCCCAGTACCAGGGCCTCACCGATGACGATCCGGGCAAGCTGCCCGCGGGTGGTGCCGATGGCCCGCAGCACGGCGATCTGCCTGGTGCGGCTGGCCACGTTGGCGGCCATCAGGTTGGCCAGGCCCAGCGCCGCGACAATCAGGCCGACCATGGGGATCGCGGAGAGGAGCAGCATCACGCGATTGATGTTGCGGTCGATCTGGTGCTTCAGCTCGCGGGCGGTGACAAAGGCCTTGGGCGGATAATCGAGCTTGGCGAGGATCTGGTTGACCACCTGCTCCTCGGGGCCATTGCCGGGCAGGGGGCCGGCGCCCATCTCGAACGTGGGGCGCCCCTCCGGGGTGACGCCGGTTGAGCCGACGATGGTCTGTCCGCTGTCGGAGGTGATGCGCGACGAATCGGTCTGCTCGAAGCTGAAATTGAAGAGCATCAGCTTGCCGTAATCGCGGCCGAAGAGCCGCCTGGCATCGGCCAGCGTGCCGATGATGGCGCCGACCGAATAGGTCTGGAAGTAGGTAGTGGCGTTGAAGAAACTGATGGCGATGTCCAAGCCCGGCGATGCCACGACGCCGGCGATGGTGAACGAGGCCTTCTTGCTGCCGACCCAGATGGTCACTGTGTCGCCGAGCCCCTTCTTGTTGGCCAGCGCGAACTCCCGGGTGACGAGGATGTGGCCGCCCTGCTTGAGCTTGGCGATGGCGTCCTGCTCGTTGCCCTCGGCATAGGCCAGCTTGACCAGGGCGAAGCCTTCGTCGGGGTTGATGGCCAGGAATCGGGAGAACTGATCCAGCCCGGACAGGCTCCGCAGGATGCCCGACTTGGGCGGCTTCTTGAGCGAGAAGGCGAAGTCATCGGTGACGGTGAACTGGGCGATTCCCTCGGTGTGTCGGACCGCCTGGAACTCCTCGAGCGGGATGGGTTCATAGGAGTAGAGCATGGCGTCGGGGAATTCCTTGGGGAACTGCCAGCCGGCCTTGACCGATTCGCCCCAAACGACCAGGCCGACGATCAACGACAGCCCCACCATCAGCCCGCAGCAGATGGCGGCGGAACGGTAGGGCGCCTTGGCGATTTCGTCGCCCAAGAGCTGAGGTCGCAGGGCCAACAGTCGGGCCGCCGCATGGACGGCCATCCTTCCGAACACCATGATCACCGCGGGGACAATCATGGCGCAGCCGCTGTAGAGCAGGATGAGGCTCACGATGGCCCGGGCGTCGAAGGTGGCCATGTCTTCGCTGGACATGGACCGCTTGACCATCTCGTGTCCGCCGATCAGGACACCGCCGAGGATGGCCATCAGCCAGAGCCAGCGGAGGAGTCGTCCGCCGACCTGGGCTCTGGCCGCGTCCACCGGCGAGACCGTCAAGGAGCTCATCGCCGGCACGGCCGCTCCGAGCAGCGTCGTGCCGATACCGCCCACGATGGCCAGGATGACGCCCCAGTGGCTGACGGCCATTGCGCCGACGTAGTCCGGGGCCATCTTCATGGTGAGCCCTTCGAGGGCAAAGCCCAGCGGCAGGCCGAGCAGCGTTCCGGCAATGCCCAGCGGGGCGGTCTGCAGGAGGACCAGGCCGGCGATCTGGCGGCGAGTCACGCCGACGCAGCGCATGAGGCCGATCTCGGTGATCTGCTCGGTGATGCCCATGCTCATGGTCGCAAGGATGATAAAGAAGGCGGTCAGCAGTACGGCGCAGGAGAGCAGCATCATGATGAAGCGCAGGAGTCCCTGGGCGGCATCGAGCTTCTGGTGCTGCGTCTCGGTGGTCTTGACCTCGATCCGCTCGGGCTCGAGCCCGGCGGCCTCGCGCTGCTCGTTGCGCTTGTCGATGGCCGAGCGGATGGCGGCGGCGATGTCGCGGATGTTCTTCGTGGTCGGCTCGGCGACCATAATGTCGACGTCCTTGACCTTACCCGGCAGTCCGCAGATGGACTGCACGTCGGCCAGCCTGGCCCAGGTCATCTGGGCCTGATTGAGGCTGGCCCGGCGCCGGTCGGCAATGCCGACGATCTTGAAGCGACGAACGGGTTGCGATTCCGAATGGCGGCGGATGAGGATGTCGTCGCCCACGGATAGCTTGAACTCGTCGGCCAGCAGTTTCTCGACGACGATGGCGTCCTTGTCGTCGGGCAGCAGGAATCGCCCGGCGGCCATCTTGTGGGTGCGGAAACGCTGTTCCTTCTCGGGCACGACGCCGGTGACCTCGATTCGGCTGAACTGCGGCGCGGCCTGATCGGCGGCGCCTTTGGGCGGCGGGGCGGCCTCGACATATTCACGCGTCTGCACCGTGGTGTAGGACACGCCGGGCACTTTGGCGACAAGCCCTTCAATGTCCTGGTCGAAGAAGGCCCATACGCCGAGGTCGGGCTCGACGATGACGTGACTGCGGCCGATCCATTCCAGGACCACGTCGGTCACCTTGAGGCGCACGGACTCGTAGCAGCAGGTGACCCAGACGATGACGCCGACGCCCAGGGCGACGGACAGGACCGCCAGGATGGAGCGGGCCGGCTTAGTGCCCCAGCTCCGCGTAGCGAGTAGCAACCAGTGCTGCATCTCCGCTCCCGTTGGTTTCGATGACGCCGACGAAGCGGCCCTCCTGGAGGACGTGGACGCGGTCGGCGTACGCGGCGGCGGCCGCTTCGTGAGTGACCATCAGGATGGTAGTCTTGGTTCGGTCCGCCAGATCGCGAAGGAGCCTCCAGATTTCCAGGGAGGAGGCCGGGTCGAGGTTGCCGGTGGGCTCGTCGGCGAGGATCAGGACCGGGTTGTTGATGAGCGCCCGGGCGATGGCGACGCGCTGCTGCTCTCCGCCGGACAAGGCGGCGGGACGGTGCCTGGCGCGCTGGTCCAGGCGGACGGTGGCGATGAGCTCGTCGGCCCGCCGGGCGATCTCGGCGGCCGGGCGTCCGTCGACCAGCAGCGGCAACATGACATTTTCCCTGGCGGTCAGCGTCGGCAGGAGGTTGAAAGACTGGAATACGATTCCCAGGTGCCGGCGGCGGAACAGCGTCCGCTGCTGGTCGCTCATTTCGGTGAGGCTGTTGCCGTCGAGGAGCACTCGCCCGCTGTCGGGCAGGTCGAGCCCGCCGGTGAGATGCAGGAGGGTGGTTTTGCCGGAGCCGCTGGCGCCCATGATGGCGACAAACTGGCCCCGCTCGACCTGGAGGCTCACGCCGTACAGGGCGGTGATGACTTCCTCTCCGAGGTGGTAGCGTTTAATGAGGTCTTCGATAGCGACGATACTGGGCATGGAGCGTTGTGTCCCGGGCCTCTGACAGCTATGATTTTACCGAGCTGTCAGCCTTGGCCGAACCGCTGTCAGCGGCCGCATGGAGGATGGCGCAGGCCTATGCGCATCATTGTAACTTCCGATCTCCACTACGACGTCGCGCGAAGCAGAGAGCCGACGGAGCGCGCCGCTCGCGAGATTTGCGAGCTGGGCGGCGACGCCCTCATGCTTCTGGGCGATTCGGCATCGATCAATCTGGCCATCTTAGATCAAGTGCTCCGGCTTTTCGAGTCGTTTCCGGGCGCGAAGATGGCCATCGCGGGCAACCACGAGCTGTGGACCGTCGGGGGGCAGGATTCGCTGTATCGTTACGAAATGGAGCTGGCGGAGGCCTGCCGGCGGAACGGCTTCCACTATCTCGACGCCGATCCGATGCGGCTGAACGGCGTCGCCTTCGTCGGCAACGTCGGCTGGTACGACTTCAGCTTTCGGCCGTCGGCGATAAAGATCCCGCTGCGGTTCTACCAGAACAAGATCGCCCCGGGCGCGGCGGCCCATTTTCCGAAACACCGGCACCTGGTCGAGCACAAGGAGGACATCCCCCCGGCAGCCTGGGACATTACCTGCCGCTGGATGGACGGGGAGCGCGTCCGCCTGCCGGTGAGCGATGTGGAGTTCACGCACATCGCGGCGGCACGGCTCCGGCGGCACCTCGAAGATGTGACGGAGTCGGCCGAGCGGATCATCGTCGGTCTGCATCACTTGCCGTTCGCCGAGCTCGTTCCTCACACCATCGTGCCCGCCCTGGAGTTCGCCACGGGCTTTCTGGGCAGCGAGCTCCTCGGAGAGACGCTGCTCGACTTTCCGAAAGTGAGTCATGTATTCTGCGGCCACTCGCACAGGGCCCAGACCTGTCGAAAGGGCGGCATGATCTGCACCGCCGTTGGATCGACATATAGAGAGAAACGGTATGAAGTCCTCGATCTGTGATATGCCCTTGGAGGGTGGGACGGGCAAAGCCGCTTTGCCCGTGGGCAGAACCATCGTGCAGGCGTACGGTCGGCACGTCACCAGGTTCGGGCGGGCAGGCGGGCGAAGACACGGGCAACGCAGCGTTGCCCGTGCCATCCATGCTCGCGAACGACTCCGGCATTGGGGATGGATGATGATTGCTCTCGCGGCGCTGCTTGCGTGCGAGTCGATCGTGGGTGCGGCTCGGGCCGACGACCGCGATAGCGCCACCCAGGACAAACGGAGCGAGCGGATGACGCCGGTGGTCAAGGTTTTCCAGGGCGCCAGCCCGGCGGTGGTCAATCTGTC
>DATKKX010000041.1:0-8499 GCA_035542775.1 Phycisphaerae bacterium
GCGTGGATATTACCTGCATCGAACTGACGCCCTACCGAATGGGCGGCGACAAGCTGATCCTGGTGCCGCGGACCATTATCCCGATCCCGGAGGCGAGGGATCATCTCATCAGTATCGAGCGGAAGGAGATCAAACGCGCGGAGGAATCCAAGAGCACCGGACAGTTCAGGGCCTTGTGGTCGGCGGTGGGCGAGGCATTCAACGGCCTGGAGACCGGATTCCACACTACCGGGAACTCGGGGGGCGACTGGATCACGGTTCCGGTGGGCAACTCGTACGTGCATTATCAATGGACCTGGCGCAAGCGGTTGGCGGTCATCGAGGTGGCGCTGCATTTCGAGTGGCCGGAGCCCGATCGGAATGCCAGGGCCGCGGAGCGAATCCGCAAACATGAGGCGGAGATCAAACGCGGTGTGGATCTCGAGTTTGCCATCGCGCCCGTGGGCGGGAAGGGGTATATGGAGGCGCGGTTCCGAGTGCCTTTCGACGGCAACGTCGCGGACGCGCAGGTTGCGAAGCAGGCGGCGGAGACGATGCGGGTGCTGATCGAGCGGACGCATCCGATGGTGCGGGAGATTCTGAAGAGCGAGGGGTAGCCGGTTGTCGCGGTGGCGAGGTTCTGCGCGGCGGCGTGCAGGCGAGACACCCGCACCACAAACTGGTGGGGCGCGGCGAAGAGTCGAGCGGTTCCTGTCGCCCTTCCAGGGCTGAAGTCGACGCCGGACGGTGGGCGACCAGGTCCCGCGGCGGCAGCGTTCACGGATAGCGCAGCACCGCCTGCAACTTGATTTCCTGCGACGAATCGCCGACCAGGATTCGAAATTCGCCGGGCTCCACGGTCCAACTGTGCTTGTCGGCGTCGTAGAAGGCGAAGGAAGAGCGATCCAGCGTCACCGATACATTCCTGGACTCGCGGGGATCGAGCTCGACGCGGGCGAAGCCCTTCAACTCCTTGACCGGCCTGGGCAGCGAGCATTCGACATCCTGCACATAGACCTGGGCGATCTCCGCTCCCCGGCGCTGGCCGGCGTTCCTGATCTTGAACGAGACCTTCACGGCAGCGTCATCTCCCGCGCCGGCACGATCGAGCTTGAGATCGCCGTAGGCGAACAAGGTGTAGGAGAGCCCGAACCCGAACGGGAACAACGGCCTGACCTCGGTGCGGTCAAAGTGGCGATAGCCCACGAAGATGCCCTCGCGGTAGTTGCACACATGATCGCGGCCGGGATAGTCGCCGGAGGCCGCGGCGTCCTCCCATCGGCGCTCGAACGAGGCGGGCAGCTTGCCCGAGGGGCATTGATCGCCGAAGAGGAGCTCCGCGATGGCCTGTCCGCCTTCCTGCCCCGGATACCAGGCGTACAACAAGGCGCCGATCTGATCGATCCAGCGGGTCATGGCGACGGCCCCGCCCGCGTTCACGATCACGATGGTGTTGGGATTGGCCTTGGCAACGCTCTCGATCAGGTCGTCCTGGCCGGGGGGCAGCTCGAAGGTGCGGTCCCGGCCCTCCGTCTCGCTGTCCTGGTTGAATCCGACGCAGACGACGGCCACGTCCGCCTTGGCGGCGAGGGCGGCCGCGGTCTTCACCGGATCGGGAGGCTGCGGGCGCCAGCCGAAGCGCACCTCCGCTCCGCCACCGCCCTGGTAGTACTCGAGCCGGATCTTCGACAGGCCGCGCTTCAGGGTGGCCCTGCCCGTGCTGTTCACCGTAGGCGGTGGGGCCGGGGCCTGGTCTTTCCAGTTGTCGATGACCAGCTCGTCGTTCACGTACAGCCGCACCCCGTCGTCGTGCCGGCAGAGGAACTGGTAATCGCCGTCATCGGAGACGGGTATCGCGCCGGTCCAGCGAACCGAGAAATGGTCCCGCTGCGCATCGGGTCCGCAGAACGGCGATTGCGAGGTCCAGTCGAGATTAATGTGCTCGTCGACGCGGGTGAAGCTCGGCTCACCGTCAAGCGTGGCGTTGTTGAAGTACTCACCCTTCAGGCCGGTCGGCGCCTTCGGGTCGGCCGCGGAGGACACGAAGCGGGACTCGACGAAGAGCGTGGTCGGGTCATCCTGCCAGAGCGCGAAGTGGATATCGGTCCGCTCACCGGCCAGGGCCACCAGACCCTCCAGGACGCTGATGCCGCGGAACGGCTCCGTGTAAGAGCTTCCGCCGCCGGCCGGAACGCCCGGATGGGCGTTGGGGCCGAGCACGGCGATCGATCGGACTTTGCCACGATCCAGCGGCAGGAGACTTTCCCGGTTTCTCAGCAGCACGATCCCCTTGCGGGCCTCCTCCAATGCCACCCGCCGGGAGTCCGGCGAATACACGGGCAGCTCATCGAGCTTCTGCTCCCGATCCAGGAAGCCCATGGTCACGAAAGCCCGCAGCATCCGGCGGATCTTGTCGTCGATCACGGTCTCGGAGACATCGCCCTTCTTGATCGCCGGCAGCAGCGTGTCGCGGTTCATGTAGGCGCCGGACGGCATCTCCAGGTCCAGGCAGTGCTTGGCCGAGTTCACTCCGTCGTGAGTCGCGCCCCAGTCGGACATGACGAAGCCGTTGAAGCCCCACTCGCCTTTGAGAATGTCGCACAGCAGATGCTCGTTTTCACTGCAATACACATCGTTGATCCGGTTGTACGCCGACATCACCGCCCAGACGTGGCCTTGCTGCACGGCTGCTTTGAACGCGGGCAGGTAGATCTCGTGGAGCGTCCGCTCATCCATGGTGGCGCTGACGCCGTGCCTGTCGTCCTCCTGGTTGTTGGCCGCGAAGTGCTTCACCGTGGCGATCACTCCTTCTCCCTGCGCGCCCTGGACGAACGGCACGCACACGGCGGAGGCCAGGAAGGGATCCTCACCGAGGTATTCGAAATTGCGTCCGCAGCGCGAGACGCGATGGATGTTGAGGGCCGGCGCCAGGATGACATGAACGCCGCGCGCCCGGGCTTCCCGCCCGAACGCCTGACCGACACGCCGCATCAGGTCCACGTCCCAAGTCGCCGCACCGCAGATCGAGGCAGGAAACATCGTCGCCGGACCCCAGTTGTGAACGCCGACCGGGCCGTCGGACATCCGCAACGACGGAATTCCCAGGCGCGGGTTGGCTTCGGTACGCACGTTGTCATGCCCGCCCAGCATGTCGATCTTTTCTTCCAGCGTCATCTGCTTGAGCAGGGCATCCACGCGCTGCTCGACTTTGGGATCGAGGCTCGTCGGCGGAATCGGGTTGTCTGTTGCCAGGAGAGCCTGAGTCATTGTCACGATCACCAAACACGGGAGTATGGCGTTCATTGCCCTGTCCTCGTCTTTCTCGTCCGGTTCCTTGCCTCCGCGGATGCCGCGGATTACTTTTCCCTCAGCTCGCCGTCGGTGCTTCCCGCTTTGCTCGCCCGGTGTATCACAGCGAAAGGCTCAAAGAGGCCGTAGCCCGCGGTCGCGTACTCGTCTCCAGCCGGCGGACCCTCAGCGGGCGCGACTCGAAAGCTGCCCGGACTGGCGAAGCCGAGCGGCGGGCTGCCATGGTGCGGTCCGAGCGTGTTCTTCAGCGTGCCGACCACGATGACGTCCACCGTATTGCCGCCCGGCTTGATGAGCTCCGTGACGTCCAGCTCCCACGGCTGATGCCAGATGAAGCCGGCGGACGCGCCATTGACCCGGACCTCGGCCATGCTGCCGTACCAGGACCCCAGTGCGACGGTGAATCGACCGTCCACGGCGGGCACGTCGTACTTCTGCGTGTACGTGACCTCATGGCCGTACAGCGGCATGCCCTGTTTATTCCATGGTCCGAGCGTCAGCGGCGTCCGCGGAGCGATCACGAAGCCGCGCTTCGCCGGGCGCAGGCCGAAGTCGCCCAGAAGGTAGGCGGCTTCCAGTTCGTGGTAGTTTGTCAGCGGAGCTGCCTTGATGGTCACCTCATTCGCCCCGAGGCGGGCCACTGCGGCGATGTCCACCACGCGGAAACTGCGATCGAGCCACCACGCCGGCTCGACGGACTGGTCCTTCGCAGCGGCGGGCGGAGCCGAGGTCGCCGCGCCGGGTTTCACCGGCCGACCGTTGCAGACGATATCGTAGAGATCTGCCCGCTCAATGACCATCCGCAGATCGGCCGGTATGCGCTCCTCGATGGTGAAGCGGTATGTCGCCGTGAAGCCGCTCTCGGCCGGGAAACGGCGCTTGATCAGCTCGTCCTTGAACTGCACCGCCTCATCCCACGGGTCCCGCTTCAGCCCGTGCTTCTGCCACACGAAGGCGTTGGCGGCGTAGACATATGTGTCCTGCTTGGTTTCATCGCCGACGGTGACATCGCAATAGTCCAGTGTGAGAACGTTGGGAGCGAGCCGCTGGATGCGCGTCTCGCCGGGCGTGAGAGTCTCCGCCGTTTTCAGCTCAGCTCTCGCCTCAGCGGTCGCCCGCACCCTGGGGAAGAACAGCAGGATGCTTCCGGAGGGGGGAAGCATAATCCTCGAGGTCGCGAGCTTGTTCTGCAGAACGGCTTCGGGGCGGGCGCATACCTTGCCGGTCTCCAGATCCCATTCCTCCACGCCGGCCGCCGGAACCTGCACCTCCACGCCGGCGGGCTGCTGAATGCTCGAATTCGCCAGGAAGATCAATTCGCCGTCGCCCAGCCGACGGTGCATGTGATAGAGAATCCCTTGGCGAACAGGATCTGGCAGCACCTTCACTTCCGGGTCGATCATCTGCAACAGGGCCTGCGCAAGCGTCTGGCGCTCCACATTGGATGACCACCCGGGCTTTCTCGCCAGGTCCGTTGCTTTCTCCGACGCCTGGCCGTCCATGAGACGCGGTCCCGTGCCGCAGCAAAGCACCTTCCCGCCTTTGTCGAGATACTCACCCAACAACTCGACCGTCCGACTGTTCAGGCTCTCCACCCCCGGCGGGAGGACCACCACTTCATACGCCCGTTTGCCGACCTGGAGCCGCTTTCCGGAAACAGCCCCATACCGGCCAATGATGTCCTCGCAGCCAAGGTCGTACTCGATCTGCTGGCGCGACAAATCCGTGATCAGCCGTTGAAACGCGGCGGCGATGTCTTCCCACCGCCGATCGCCCTCGGTCACGTACAGCCACAGGGTCGTGGTCGGTTCCAGCACCAGGACCTTATTCACCTCCTCACCAGTCGACAGCGCCGCCGAAAGACGGGCGAAATAGTCCGCCTCGACGTGGTACGCCGGCCACCACGGCTCGTGATATGAGAACGACTGCGGGTAATCCCGCTTGCGGGCTCCGCGGATGGAAATATGGGACAAGTGCTGATCAAGCGTGTTGACGCCCAGAGCGTACATCCAGTCGCCGATGCGCTTGAGATCCTCGAAACGTATGTCCCAGCCGCCCCCACCGTAGGCCTCGCACAGCGTCCGCGACCAACCCATCTGGTTGGCGACGCTGGCCAGCTCTTTCACGGCGCGGACGTTGCCAAACTGGGAGTGGACGGACTCGTCGTACTGGTTGAAGAGGATGTCGATGGCCGGCCGCTGATGCCAGGCATACATGGCCATGGTGTCCGGTCCCGAAAGGCCTCCGACCCACTCGTGCTCCCAGTAATGGCCGGTGAGCTCCAACCCGTGCCGGTCGCAGTAGTCGTGCAAGGGCCTGGCCCAGCGTTCGATGAACAACTCCAGCAGCGTCTGGCAGTAGTTGTGCCGCACGCGCTGCCAGGGCCCGACCTTCTCGATGAGGCTCGGGAGATGATCGGTCAATTCGTAGCCCCAGCGCTTCTGGAACACCGCGGGCAGGTCGTCCGTCCAGGGGAAGCGGCCGGCCGGATGGATGTGCGGCTCGTCGGTGAAGGTGCCGGGCACGCGTTTTCCAAATTCCGTTCCGATTGCCTTGCGATAAGCCTCGAGTGTGACCTCGATGAACTTCTCGGTCACGCCGGGCTTGAGCAGATCCACGTAACACCGGTCGCCGTACCATGGGGCGTTCGCCACGTACTCGATGAACCAGACCTGGTACTTGCTAGGCGGCAACTGTTCACCGGCCCGCAGCCGCGCGGTGATGTCCTCCTGCCGGTCGCCGCGAGCGAAGACCGCCACGATGTCCTTGTCCATCGACGGCGGATCGCTCGTTTCGCGCACGCTGAGCCCCCGGCCCTTCGCCTCCGGCATCAACTCGGGCACCCAACCACCAGCGAAGCCGGACGGGTAGGAGTTCTCGTCGTAGATCCACAAGTTCATGTCGAGAGCGCGGGCCTCTTCGAGGGCGACATTCCAGAGACGGAACCACTCCTCGCCGAGGTAAGGGGTCATGAGCCCGGGCCTCGGATGAACGAAGGCTTGCTTGACATGCTGCTCGGCAAGGTCTCGCAGCGTGCGGCGTACGTCAGCTTCGCTGAGATCGTCGTTCCAGACCCATAGCGGGGCAGAACTGAACTCGCAGGGCGGATTGGCAAAGAGGGGTTTCAGTTTCTCTGACGATGTCACCGGGCCGGCCGTCCGGGCACCCTCGCCGCGGGTTTCCGCCGAAATCGGCACCTCCGCGAACAGCCCCGCGCACACATTGATCAGCAGCACCACCCGCAGGATCCACTTGGCATTCATGGCTGTCCCTCTTGTTGGGCGGCATTCTATCCGCAGCGTTTGAGTATATCACCAGGCGTGCCTGACATAGAGATGCTTCCTCCTCTTCAGCACGGCGTCGCTCCGGGTGGAACAGAGCGCCAAAGGTTCGGCAAAGGCTCGGTGGTGATGTTCCGCCACTGAAGTCTGTGATTGGCAACGCGGGTTGTGCATCGGCGGCGAGGGAGAAGTAGAATGGCCTCGCGGCCTGGGTTGGCTGCGGACCGTCTTTTTCCGGGCAAGGAAAGGAGGCGAAGATGAATCCTCTGAACATGCTCAGGCTCTGGGCGGCACTGTTGCTTGTTCCGCTGCCGGCTCTCGCGGGAGGCCAACCGGCGGATGCAGACGAATGTCTGTTCTTTTCCGCGGAGAACATCGTCGAAGGACCGGGCAACTGGTACTGCTACATCGAGTTCTCGGCCGAGTCGTACACTTTTCAGAAGGGTGACACGCTCGAATATGATATTCTCATGCCGTCGAGCAACCCGCTTCTCAAGGGCGGCATCGACGCCGATCTCCGCGAGGAGAACCTACCGCCCGCAACCAGCGGGCGGCCCTGGGTCCGCGACGCCGGCCTCGTCGACCAGCAGGGCCTCAAGCTGCATGGCGACGCCATTCTCACACCCGCCGAAAACAAGTGGTATCACCGCGCCTTCGACCTCTCGTCGCTGGCGGGCTGTTCTACCGTACGTTGGAACGTCGTCTTCGAGGGCGACGCCAAGGGCCGTTATGCGCAGTTCCTCGACAACATCCGCATCACCCGCGACGGCCAGACCGTCCTGTCGCTTTACGAGAACGGCCCGGCGCCAGCCATCGATCTCCGGCAGACTGATGGCTACAGCCGCAGCATCCTGGTTACCACCGCGACCCGCGCCGAGGCGGCGAACCCGGAGATGCTGCCGGCCATTCTGAAGCGAGCCCAGGAGGCGGAGAAGCTGCGCGAAGCCCGGCAGCGGTTCCACTCGGAGCTCGAAGTTGCCCACAGGCTCGCTGAACTCCACAGAGACGATCCGCTGTATGATCACTGGCGATCACATCTCGGCCATGCCGCGGCGCTGGAGAAGCCGGATCTGTTCGCAGGGAATCCGGAGGCGTACCTCGCGTCGCTGGAGAACGCCTACCAGGAAATGAAGTACGCACAGTCCTTGACGAGCCAATTCACGGGCCACCTCGTCGGTCATGCCCACATCGACCTCCAGTGGCTCTGGACGTGGGATGAAACGATCAACAAGATTATTCCCGACACGTTCGGCCAAGCCGTGAGATTCATGGAGGAGTTTCCCGACTTCACATTCACGCAGAGCAGCGCCGCGCTGTACCTGGCCACCGAGCGATATCACCCGGAGCTGTTCGCCAAGATCAAGAAGTATGTCGCCGAAGGCCGCTGGGAAATCGTCGGCGGGCGGTGGTGCGAGGGCGACATGAACATGATCTCGCCCGAGTCGCACGCCCGGCACGTACTATATGCTCAGCGATATTTCCAGGACCGCTTCGGGAAGACGTGTTCGGTGGCGTTCGAGCCGGATACCTTCGGTCACACCTGGCAGATGCCTCAAATCCTCAAGAAGGGCGGCATGGAGTCGTATTACTTCTGCCGCGGCGGCAAAAAGCACCCCCTGTTCTGGTGGGAGGCGCCGGACGGCTCGAAGATTCTGGCATTCGAAGAGAGCGCCCTCGGGCCGGATGCCTGGTACACCGATGCCATCAACGACGACAAGGTCCGCGAGCTGGTGAGCTTCACCGAGACCACGGGAGCGACAGATCATCTCATGGTCTACGGCGTGGGTAACCATGGCGGCGGTCCGACCCGCGAGCATATCGAAGCCGGCCTCGCCATGAAGGATCGTTCGCCCTGGCCGACCATCCGCTTCTCGACGATGACCGAGTTCTTCAAACGCCTGCACGCTGCGGAGGGCAAGCTGAACATCCC
>DATKKX010000042.1:0-2138 GCA_035542775.1 Phycisphaerae bacterium
TTCACGACCGCGGCATCATTTCCGAGGTTCTGCACTCGGCCAAGACCGGCGCGGGGACGATCGTTCAGCCGATTTTTCCTTCCGCGATCCTGATCGACAAGAGCACCGGCCAGCGGTGGTTCGGCATCGAGGCCGACCGGCGGTTCGGGCAGGTGGGACCAGGCAAAGGGCACGTCTTTGTCACCTCGCTGAAGACCCGGCTGCGCGACTACGCCGAAGGCAGAAGGACCAGCGGGGCCGGCGACGAAGTCGGCTCGGATCCGACATCCTTTGACATTGCCGATCTGTTTCGCAGTTTCCTGCAGGCCCTGGCTGAGTCCATACGCAGATCGCAATCACTTGGGCCCGACGAAAGCCTGGAGGTCGTCGTTACCTGGCCGGCGAACGCGAACGGCGCTCAAAGGTACATCACGCGGAAATGTTTTCGCGAGGCCGGCTTTCGGGTGATCGATACACTGAACGAGCCCACGGCTTCGGCGATTGAGTTGGCGGACTGCCTCACCGCCGGCCGGGCGGGCAGGCAATCGCCGGGTCCGAATGCGTTGGCCGTGTTCGATCTAGGCGGCGGGACGTTCGACGCTTCCGTGGTCAAGGTCGACGGAGAGGACTTTCACGTTCTGGCGTCCGCCGGCATTGAACGCCTCGGCGGCGATGACTTCGACAATGTGCTTCTGGACATGTTTCTTAAGGCGATGCGGGTGTCCCCGGAATCGCTCGGCGGCATGACGCGGCACGCGCTGCTGCGTCACGCCCGGGCCCAGAAGGAGACCATTTCGGCCGGGGTCATGAAAAGTCTCTTCCTGAACCCGCGGGATTTCGGCCTGCAAGGGGCGCTGGTCACCATCCCGGTGGAAGCGTTCTTCGAGCGTGTCCGGCCGCTGATCCGCCCGGCGATCAAGTTGTTGAAAGAGATCATCGAGCAGGCCGGGCGAAAGGAGCCACGCCTGCAGTCCGGCAGTCCGCTTACGGTCTATCTGGTGGGCGGCTCGTCCAAGCTCCCGCTTGTCGCCGAGATGGTTTCGCACGCATTCCCCGCGGAGCGAGTAATTCTGACCGATAAGCCTTTCATGTCCGTGGCCATGGGCGCCGCCATTTGCGCCACCCAGCACGTCAGCTATCGCGACGTGTTTGCCAGGCATTTCGGGCTCATTCGTCTGAAGGATCACGGCCGGGTGGAGACCTTCGACACGATATTCCCCGCAGGCACGCCTGTGCCTCGCCGCGGTGAGCCGCCGCTGGAGAGGACCACCTGGTACCATCCCAAGCACAACATCGGGCACTTACGATATCTGGAGTGCACGTCGGTCGGCCCGGACGGGCTTCCGGCCGCCGGCGTTCGAGCCTGGTCAGACATCCGCTTTCCGTACGATCCCGCGATTCCGCTGGCCGCTCCCGTGAGCAGCGAGCCAATCGTGAGCACCGATCAGTATGCCGGCGATCCTGTCTGCGAGGTGTATCGTTGCGACTGCGACGGCGTCATCACGGTCGAATTGAGGCGGCCGGCGTGCAAGGACGCGCGGACGTACGAGGTGGGTCGGGATTGATTGTCGCCGCGTTGTTCAGTGCCGCGGACAGCCCCTGAGCTTGGGGGGTCTGACCAGATCAGCAGGAAGCTCCGCTATTGCCATTGACCAACCTTGACAGAACCTCCTGTAGCCCACGGTGTCACGGTTTCCGAGAGGGCCGTCCGCAGGGCCTGCCATTGCGATTCAGGCTCAATCAGGGCACTTGCCGTTGGAACCATCCGGGTTCTTGAGAGGATACCATTTATCGGAGTTCGGACACTTCGCTGCCAGTGTCACCGCGTCCTCACCGCATTTCGGGCACTTGATGAGTTTGGGGAGTTCGGCGACGCGGCGGGTGCGGGGGCCTGAGCCGGCGTCGGGATTATCGCGCTTGGGGGCCGCCTTCATTGCCTTGTCAAAATCAATGAGCTTCATCTGTATGTGGGCGTTGCATTTCGTGCAGATCAGATCCTTCATCGCACCTTCGTCAATCTTCACCTCTTCCCTCCGGCTAGTTACGGCAAATACAGTTACCGCGATACCAAGAGCGACGATAACGATTGCGATCTTGACTCCATTTCCACCGGGCATACGACCTGTCCTTATAGTTCGCTACCTGCCAGCTTCCTGACA
>DATKKX010000043.1:0-3280 GCA_035542775.1 Phycisphaerae bacterium
CGCGGGTCACGATGTTGCCGTCACCGGGGTAGCGCGCCGGCTCGAAGCTCTTGACGATCTGATCTCGCACACGCTGAATGCGGGAACTGTCCGGAGTAGGTCTTCGTGGTTCTGCCATTCGATCGTCGCCTCATGCCGCCCAAGCCGGCTATGTCCGGCAGACGTAATATGACCGCGGCAAACCCACGTCAACCCTGGCGCAGGACCCCGCATAAGCAGGCTCCGATGCACAACGCCAACCAGATTGGCGGTTCTCGCGCATAGACACAGCCTGCACGTCGAAGCTCTGGGTCTTTGAAGTGTTATGTGGTTTTCGGTTGGAGAGCGTTGCGGATTTCGGAGAGGAGTTGATCGACTTTGAAGGGTTTGAAGAGGACCGCGTTGAGGCCCTCGCGGCGGGCTCGGACGATCGAATGGTTGGGATCGTATCCGAAGCCCGTCATCAGCATGACCGGCACCTTACGCTCGCCATCCTGGGCGGCGGCGAAGACCTCGTAGCCGCTCTTGCCCGGCATCTTGATGTCGGCCAGAACCAGGTCGTACCGCCGCTGCCCGATCATGGCGATGGCCTGATTGCCGTCACACGCCGTTTCGACCTCGCAGCCCTGCTTCCGCAGCACGCCGCTGACTGTCTCGCGAATGATCTCCTCGTCGTCCGCCACCAGCACTATCTTGCCGTCGAGCAGGGGGTCTTTCACTGTGTTCCCGTTGGACCGCCCCAGAATGCCCGCCTTGGGCGCGGCGACTTCCTTGAGCGTCTCCTTGATCTCGGCGACACGGTCGCAAATCGCGGTGAGCCGGTGGCGGAGATCGTCGTTGCCGATGTACTCCTCCATCAGCGTGCTGGCGTCGGTGATGATGTCGTTGAGCGGACCGGCGATCTCGCCGCGAACGTCCTCGGCCAGGCGGCCGGTGGACTTGTATCGCTCAATGATCAGCAGGTCGAGCATGTTCAGAGCGATGGCCACGTAGCGGGCGACGATCTCAATGAACTGGCGGTCGTCCTCATCGAACGCCGCCAGGTCGTCGGACTCGATGTTGAACACGCCGATGATCTTGTCGTGCAGACGGAGCGGGACGGTCAACGAGCTGCGCGCACAATCGAGCCCCTGAAGGTATCGCGGGTCTTTGGAGGTGTCGTGACAAATGTAGCTTCGGCCGGTGGCGGCGACGTAGCCGCTGATGCCGTTGTGATCGGGCGAGGCGTAGAGATCCAGGTTGCGCGTGCCTTCCGACATTCCGTGCTGCAGAGCAATCTCCAGGCGGTTGTTTTTTTTGTCGATCAGCAGGACCGCGAAGTTGTCGTAATGCAGGAGCTCATGCAAGTAGCGGCGAATCTTCTGTTCCAGGAGGGCGACCCGCTCATCCACGTCCATCGCGGCGGTGGTCTCGGCGTCGAGCTGCACCAGATCGCGGCCGGCCAGGTCTATCGCGTCGAACTTCATCTGCAGCCGGCGGCTGTAAGTCACGTCGTAGACCACTGCGGTCATCTGCGTGATTTCGTCGGCGTTGTTGACAATCGGCGTGATGGTGACTTCGAAGTGTTGATCTCCCCCGGCGGTCAGGCTGAAACGGCGGGCACGATGGTGCGAAGGTGCGCCGCTATCCGCCTCCGTGGCTGTACCGAATGTGCGGGCACAGGCGTCGCACACCTGGGTCATCAGGTCCCCGGGAAAGCTCTTCATCTTGGGGTTGGCCCAGACCAGACGGCCATGGGGTTCGACGATGCAAACGCCCTGGCCGATGGTTTCCAGGATCATGGCCGCCTGTTGATTCACCGCGGCGCGCTCCAGGGCCAGGAAATCGCCCTGGTCGCTGGCAACCAGGTCATAAGGACCCTGGCGGAGGGCCACCAGAGCTTCATCGAACGAGTTGACCACGCGCACGTCGGCGTCAGCGGTCAGCTTCGAGAGGAAGTCGCTGCTCTGCGCGTTCGGTTTGGACAGCAATAGAATCCGCGGGTGAGTCACGGCAGCATTCATGATGCAATCTACTTCTTCATTGACTTCCGGACCGTCCGCCCGCCGGCACCGTGTGGCGCCGCGCCTTCAACAACACACCGCGCATCGGCGGACTTCGTCCCCCCAAAACGATTATAGACCGCGCATTGTATCACAATCCGGCGCCGAACGCAAAGCCGCACGGCGCGACACGCGATCTCATATGCCGGATTCTTGGCGTGATCAGGCCAGGCTGCCCGACAGCGCGGCTTTAGTCTGCGATTTCCCCGTGGCTTGTTATCGGTCACCAGACCGCATTCCAGTTGCGACGATTGCAGCTCCGCAACGCGGTGAAGCGGTGCAGATCCTGCCGGCCGGCGATTGCCATACCGCCCGCTTACGGATGACAAGCATCCTAGGAAATGTCAGCGACTCGACTGCGGCACACTGCACAACGGCAAGGGGTCCGCGGGAAGCTGCCCGGCCGCGACCAGGGCGCGGAAACGCGTCGCGCCGATCCCCATTCGCAGGAACACGTGCTGCCTGCCGGTCGCTTCGAAGAACTTCCGCTCGTGCCCCATCGGCGTCATGCCGGCGCGATGATAGCAGCGGATCGCCGCCGCGTTGTCGGGGAATACGACCAGCAGGACATCCCTCGCCGCGAGTCTGGAGAAGGCCATGGCCACCAGCGTCTGCGCCAACCTGGTCCCATGACGATGCCCACGATGAACAGGGTCCACCAGAAAGTGGCCGATCCACATCTGGTCCGGACGTTCCGACATGTTGTTCAGTTCCGCATACCCGATCGGAGCAGGCGAGCCGGCCTTCCAGAAGAGGAACCGTCGGCCGCCGGGTTTGCCCCAGGCGATCACTTTCTCGGTGGTCAGCGGCGGCGCCGTGCCGGGGGCCAGCCAGGTCAGTTCCCGCTCGGTCTGCACCCACGGCGCGATCAACGGGGCATAATTGACGTCGAAGTGAGAAAGATACAGCATCTCCTTCTCGCCCGGTTGCCCGGCATGCGCAACAGGCGCATCGGCCAGGCTCAGATTGCGGGTGTTCTCCGACACGTCCATCCCCGTGAGGTGCTACTTTTCGTCGAGCATGTGCCCGAGCTTGGTCCGCTTGGTCTCCAGATATCGACGATTGTGCGGATTGGGCTGGATCTTCACCGGCACCTGCTCGACCACATCAAGACCGTAAACTCCCAGCCGGCTGATTTTCTTGGGATTGTTGGTCAGAACGCGAATCCTGCGGACGCCCAGGTCGCGGAGGATCTGGGCCCCGATTCCATAGTCGCGCTTATCCGCGGGGAAGCCCAGTTCCTCGTTGGCCTCCACCGT
>DATKKX010000044.1:0-2800 GCA_035542775.1 Phycisphaerae bacterium
CTTCCCGTTTCCGCGCTCCGCGTTGGGCCGGCGGCTCCGCCCGACAGGAGTGACGGCCAACCGGCGACTGACCATTAGGAACCAGGAACTAAGGACGCCCTTCTTCGTCCTCCTCCGTAAACTCAAACGGCTTCGGCGCAATATCCGGCGGCTGCCGCCGCCCCACATCTGCCAGCAACCCGATGGCCAGGAAGCTGCTCACCAACCCGCTGCCGCCCATGCTGATGAAGGGGAGAGACATGCCCGTGACGGGCATCAGACCGATGGTCATGCCCACGTTGATCACCACCTCCGCGAAGAGCAGCGCGCAGACGCCTACCGCCAGCAGTCGGCCCAGGGCGTCGCTCGTAGCGGAGGCGATGGTCAGGCCCGCCACCATGATGATGAAGTAGCAGAACAGCACCCCGATGCACCCGACGAAACCCCACTGGTGCCCGACCACGGCGAAGATGAAGTCGTTATGTTCTTCGGGCAAAAGGTCGTGGCGGAAGAACGCGGCCTCGCTGAAGCCCTGCCCGAACGCCTGCCCGCTGCCCAGCGCGACTTTCGACTGGTTCAACTGATACCCGGCGTTCATCCGCCAGTGCTGGTCGTCTTCGCCCTGGCGGAACAAGGCCTGGATGCGGGCCCGCTGATAGTCGCTCATCAGCGGTGAGTAGTAAAACGCCGGCACCGCCGCCAGCCCCAGCACGAATATCAGCAGCAGATGCTTGAGCTTCGCCCCCGCCACGAACAGCATCACGAAGAGAATCGGCAGCAGCAGCAGGCTGGTCCCCAGGTCCGGCTCTTTCAAGATCAGGCCCAGCGGGATCAGCGTCAGCACGAACGGCCCCATAAGGCCGCGGAGCGTTCGGTAGTTGGTGCGATATCTCAGGTATGCCGCCAGGGCCAGGATATAGATGACCTTGGCGTATTCCGATACCTGGATGTTGACCGGTCCCAACACCACCCAGCGGTAGGCATTGCGCCGTGGCTGGATGATCGGCTCCAGTGAAATCTTCCGCGCCACCACCAGCACCGTAAGCAGCAGCAGCGTGAAGCCGAACAGTGGGTACGCCCAGCGCCCGATCTCCTTGTATCCCACGATCTGAATCAGCAGGAATCCGGCCAGCCCGACTCCCAGGTAACCGAGTTGCCGCAGGGTCTGGATCGGAGGGCCATCCAGGCCGGCCTCGCTGGCATACATGCCCAACAGCCCGACACCGGTCAGAATCAGCGAGGTGATCAGGACCGACCAACCCAGAAAAGGCAGCAGCTTGGCAATCGCCTGAATCATCGCTGCCCGCCTGCCGGACCTCGGCCCCGTGCCGATGGGAGATAACCTTGCGGCGATTCCTGAAGGATCTGAAAGACCGCCTGGGCCACCGGCCCCGCCGTGCGCCCGCCGCCGCCGCCGTACTCGATGATCACCGCCAGGGCGATCTTGGGATTCTTGTAGGGCGCGTACCCGGCGAACCACGCGTGCGTCGGCACCTTGCCGCCTTCGCCGTTGTCCGCCACCGTCGGCGGATATCGTTTGACCGCCTCGCTCTTCACGCACGGCGTTCCGTAGGGCAGGTTCAGCATCCCGCACGCGGCCTCGATGGTCGGCGCGATGATCGATGTCTCGCCGCTCCCCGCACCCTGATCGACCTGAAACGTGAAACGCTGCTCGACCACTCGGGGCACGCATTCCGCGCTGCCCGTCTTCCCGCAGATCTCCACCGAGTCTAATCGGGCGTACTTGTACGCCGTGCCGCCTTCTTCGTTGACGCAGCGATACAGGCCGCGGCGCGTCAGCCGCCAGGCCTCCTCGGAAATGCCCTTGAACTCCACCGGCTGCCGGTCGTGACAGTCGTTGGCGATGATGGTCGGAGCCCGATAGCGCCCTTCCGCCAGCGTCGCGAACAGATTCGCCGCCTGCAAAGGTGTGATGGACAGCTCACCCTGCCCGATGGCGTAGTTGCGTCCGTCCGCCTGCCGGAAGCCGCGATGGCGTTGCTCCTTCATCCACTCCCGCGTGGGTATCAGTCCGGATCGTTCCTCGATCAGCCCGGTGCCGAGTTGCGGTGACGAGTCGTCGATCTGCCCCCGGAGGGCCAGGCGGTAGAATCTGGTAAGCCGTTCCCCGTTGACCTTCTGGCCCAGCGTATAGAAATAGACGTTGCAGCTATTCTTGATGGCGTCCTCGGCGTTCATGGGCCCGTGCCCGGACATCCCGCGCCAATGCGTCCAGCAATGCCATTTGTCGGTGCCCGGTATGAGCTGGCCGCTGCAGAAGACGGTCTCCGCCGGGTTGACGAGGTTATAGCTGAAACCGGCCAGCAGGCAGGCGGGCTTTACGATCGAGCCGGGCTGATACTCGGCCTGTACCGCCCGGAAGAGCAGCGGCATGTGTATGGCGTCGTCGCGCAGCGCGGTGTAGTCCTGCTGGAACTGCGACCATTGGAAAGTCGGTACGCTGACCATCGCCAGAACTTCCCGCGTCGCCACGTCGATGACCACGCAACTGGCCCCTGTGGAAGGGGGATGCCCCTTCACCGCCTCGGTGAGTATCTCCTCGATGCGGCGTTGCAGGCTCAGGTCGATGGTCAGTTGCACGTCCAGGCCGTCGATCGGCGCGGCGCAGCCCTTGAGCTGGCCGTCCAGGTATCTCTCTTCGAAGCCGCGCTTGCCGCGGAGCATCTCCTCGCCCAGCCGCTCCACGCCCGTGACTCCGGCCTCGTCGCCGGCGCGGTAGCACGCCAGCCAATCGTCGGGCTTGGGGTCGGACCGGATCATCTCCGCCGACACCTGGCCCATCCCACCGAGGACGTGGCAG
>DATKKX010000045.1:0-2854 GCA_035542775.1 Phycisphaerae bacterium
AGATGTGATCGCGGCATTGAAACGCATTCCCGGCGTCGAACATGCTCACCCCTGTTTCGGCCGTCCCGACATCTTTGTCTTCATCAGCGTCCAGGACGAACGGGCGCTCTCGGACGTCGTCATCACCAAGATCCATGCCATCGACGGCGTCGAAGAAACCGATACGCATATTGTGGCGGAAGCATAGTTCACAGCGAAGCGGGCGTTACGAGCAATACTGGACGAGGACAGACGCACCGCCCGCCTGGGCCGACTGATAACAGGCCTCCGCGATCTCAACGGCACGGCAGCCGTCTTCCCCGGTAATCGGCATGGGCGTACCCTCCTCGATCGCTTGTAGAAATGCCCTGAGGGTGTCGAGGACCGTCTGAGAGGGAGGACATTCCTTCTCTTCTCTGATCTCACCGGTTCCGCTGGTCCAACGCAGCCGGCGGCGCGGCCAATCCGCCTGGAGCCGTCCCTGTGAACCCGTCCATTCAGCCAATCCGACACGTTCTCCCGGAACCCGCGCGACATCAAGAACGCAGACAGTCCCGTCTTGCGTCACGAGTTGAGCGGAGACGACCGTCTCCGGTGCGGCGGGAGGAAGCTGATTCATGGTGCAGCGAACCTCCCGCACCTCTTCACCGGTCAGAAAACGAACCGCATCGAGCATATGGATACCGATCTCGATCAATGCGCCCCGCTTGCCATAGCCTTCGGCATGGTCTGAGGGCGTCGGTCTCGTTTCGATATGGCTGGTCAGATGCAGCTGTTCCGATCGTCCGATGAGGGGCCGGCGCCGGCGCAACTCCTGGATCGCGGCATCGAATCGTAACGTCTGCGCCGTCATGATCGGCACGCCGGCTTCACGGGCCGCCGCCACCATGGCCCGCGCATCGTCGGCAGAAGCCGCCAACGGTTTCTCGATCAAGACCGGCTTGCGCGCCTGAACGGCCAGCCGGCAGATGGCTCGGGAAAAGATCGGCGGGGTGACGGCGATGACCGCCTCGACGGACGGATCCTCGATGAGGGCGCGAGCCTCTCCGTACACAGTGGCCGATTCCGCGCCGGGAAGGTCGAGCCCCTGCTCCGGACGCCGGCGGCACACAGCCTTGAGGGCGGCAGCCTCCACATCGTGCAGAAGATGCCGGGCATAGCGCATCCCATGGCGCCCGACCCCGATCAATCCGATTCCAAGCGGTCTCTTGTTCATGTCACCCCATTGGTCTTATAACCGCTTCTACTTCCCGGCGCCACTCTGCGGCTGGATTCCCCCCTGTTTCTGAAGCGTTGACATTCCCGCAAACGGCTCCCTATAGTCAATCGTATGACGAATACACAGACCGCCCCTTTCACCTTGCAACAGATCGGGACCGGCACCGCGCGGTTTCCCAGCGGCGTTCCGATTCCTACACACACCGACCAAATGGTCGATCCCTATTTCAAAACCAGAATGCCGAAGGAGCATCAGATCGACAGCCTGCTGTTCTGGCCGCAGGTCCAAGGTGTCTATCCCGGCTTGGTGCTTCTCCACGATTGGTGGGGGCTGACCGGACAAATGAAAGACCTCGGCGCCCGGCTGGCCTGCGAGGGCTACGTCGTCATGATTCCCAATCTCTATGGCCGGCAAGGCGGCATGGTCACGGCTAACGACGAGGTCGCGGCGGCGCTGATGGGCAAACAGAACGACGAACACGTGCTCACCGACATCAATTCCTGTTGTGAATATCTGAATACGCGCACCTTCGTGAAAAGGAACATCCACGGCGTCGTCGGCTACGGCATGGGCGGCACGTACGCCTTACGGTTCGCCTGCGCGCGCAAGCGGCTCCGGGCCGCCGTCTCGTACTACGGCAAGACGATTCAGCCGTTGGAACTCGTGAAGGACCTCTCCGGGTCCTTCTTGTACCACCGGGCCGGCAAAGAGTCCTGGGCCACCGACGAGGAGATTGCCTCCTTGCAAGCCGCCTGCGCTCAATATGGGAAGAAGACCGAGATCCATACGTATCCGGATGCCGCTCAGGCGTTCTGCAACGAGATGAAACCGGCTGCCTATCGCGCCGATGCGACGGCCTTGGCCTGGGAACGCAC
The DNA here is from genome assembly GCA_035542775.1 of Phycisphaerae bacterium. GTDB lineage: Bacteria > Planctomycetota > Phycisphaerae > UBA1845 > UTPLA1 > DATKKX01. Next base: position 2,074 of record DATKKX010000045.1, read on the forward strand.
CGCCGCCTTTCTCAAAACGTGCTTCCAAGGAACGTAACCCCTACTCCTTTCATCCTGAGCGTCACGATGGAACCCGCCCCGATTCACAATCGCCTCCTGCGTCCCGCAGTGGGATCTATGCTGTTGGCGATCACCCTCTGCGTCGTCACGCCGATACCGGCAGCCCACGCGGATAAATCTTCACCGGAACTCGTCTCGAAGATTGTCGTCGACCACGCTGCTCAACTTGCCGAAATCAATTCCAACGCCAGTGCCATGGCGCTGTTCACGACTACCGTCGGCCCGGCGCTGGGCGTGAACGATGCAGCCCGCATCCTCGGCGCAAAGGGACTGTCGGCCCAGGTGGCGAAAGATCTTGGCATCGGCGAATTGTCTCAATCCGCCCAGGAACTCATGGCAGCCCTGGCCGCCTGGCAATTGGCCGGCTCGCACAACCGAACCCCTGAAGAAACTATCTCGCCACCCGCTCTTTCTCCGGAACGGCGAGACTGGATCAGCGCCACCAGCCGACTCGCAAGTCTCAACGACTTCTTTCGGTTGATAGCGGATCACTCCCCCGCTGAGCCCACACAAGCGGTGGCCCACCCGCGGCAAACAGACCTGCTGCTTGCGTCCCAGCGAGTGGCATTCGAGGCGCACCAGCGGGCGCTCGCAGCCTGGTGGTCACTCTATGAATGGAAGGATCGGGTCAGACAATCCAGAGGCTTGGCCCGCCTCTGCGGAACCTGGCAATGGATCATCCACAACCACCACAATCATCAAGAACAGAAAATGACCGTGG
>DATKKX010000046.1:0-3772 GCA_035542775.1 Phycisphaerae bacterium
GAAATGGAACTGGTGTAGCCCGGGATCTCGAAGCCGGGGATACAGGAAATGATGAAGCCCAGTGAATTGTTGATGGCGTGGCCCACGATGCCGGGCCAGAGTGAACGCGTCCGCACAAACCACCAACCGAAGAGCAGGCCCAGGACCAGTGCCGGGAGCAACTGCCAGGGGTTGAGGTGCACCGCGGCGAACAGGACCGCCGTGATGACAACAGCGACCCACGGGCGCCGCGAGCCGAGCATGCCGTTGAGCATCAGACCGCGAAAGAGCGGCTCTTCCGTGAAAGGCGCCACCAGGCTCAGCAACACCACCGACTGCCACACTTGCCCTTCGCTGCCCAGCAGTCCCTCGAGAATCTCGTTCGCAAAACGAGGCGGCGGCAACAGGAAGAGAACCAGGTTGCTTAGATCGGAGAGCAGCGCCGACAGCCCGACGATCGTGACCACCAAGGGGAGCAAGAGCATCATCCGTATCGGCCGCAGGGGAAGCGCCTGCCGAATCGGCAGCTTCCCCCAGGCGATGCCGATTCCGAACACCACGGCAAAGCTCAAGACGTTGGCAACGCTCATCGCCCCCGGCCCCATTGCCCCGAACACGGACTTCTCCGCAAGCAGCCCGATTCCCGCCAGCAGGAAGCCCGCGACAGCCTGGGCTCCGAGCAGCATAAGCGCGAGGAGGACGGCTTGACCGATGGTCGGAAACGGCGGTCGCATGGTCAATACCGGTTGGGCGATGGGCGGTACTGGCGGCGGTGACGGGCTTAATGTTGTCATGGTGAAGCGGCAGACCTATAGGGCGGCCGGTCAATCCGCAATAGCGCTGATCCTGCCGGGAAACCGGCCGTACTGCTCAGGCGAGACTCAGCCGGTCGAGGCATTGTTGGAGCTTAGCTTGTCTCGCAGGTATTCGACGACTCTTGACTTATCGATGCGGTCCTGGTGGCCGGTGTCACGATCACGCACCGTCACCGTCCCGTCCTCCTTGGTCTGCCCGTCCACGGTGAAGCAGTAGGGCGTGCCGGCCTCGTCCATGCGGGCGTAGCGCTTGCCGATGCTGGCCTTGGGGTCGTAGGCGGCGGGCCAGATCTTCTTCACTTCGCGGTAGATCGGCTCGGCGATCTCCGGCAAGCCGTCCTTGTTGACCAGCGGGAAGACCGCCGCCTTGATCGGGGCCAGGCGAGGATGGAACTTGAGCAATTCAGGACTGGGGCGGGTCTCGTCGACCGTGTAAGCCTCGCAGATGAAGGCCAGCGTGCTGCGGTCGGCGCCGGCGGAGGGCTCGATGACCGTCGGCAGATATCGCTCCTTGCGCTCGTCGTCGAAGTAGGTCAAATCCTTGCCGCTGAACTTGGCGTGCTGCGTGAGATCGTAGTTGCCGCGATGGGCGACGCCTTCGAGCTCCTGCGGCTCCTCGGCGAAGGGGAAGCAGTACTCGATGTCGGTGCAGGCCTTGCTGTAGTGGGCCAGCTCCTTTTCGTCCTGGTTGCGCGGGCGGAGGTTTTCGCCGGCCAGGCCCAGGGCCTTGTACCAGTTGATCCGTACGTCCCGCCACCACTCATACCACTTCATGCCCTCGCTGTCGTGGCAGAAGAACTCGATCTCCATCTGCTCGAATTCGCGGGAGCGGAAGGTGTAGTTGCGGGGGTTGATCTCGTTGCGGAAGGACTTGCCGACCTGGGCGATGCCGAACGGAACCTTGATGCGGGTCGAATCGCAGACGTTCTTGAAGTTGGCGAAGATGCCCTGGGCGGTTTCGGGTCGGAGGTAAGCCATCGCCGAAGGGTCCTCCACCGCGCCGACATACGTCTTGAACATCAGGTTGAACATGCGGGCTTCGGTCAACTGGCATTTGTCATGCTGGCCGGCACACTTGCTGGGCTTGAGGGGGCAAGGTGTCTTGTCCAACTGGTCCGCGCGAAAGCGCCCTTTGCATCCTTCCGTCTTGCAGTCCACCATCGGATCGGCAAAGCCCGTCGCGTGCCCGCTGGCCTCCCACACCTTGGGGTTCATGATCAGGGCACAGTCCACGCCCACCATGCTGATCTCTTTCCCGTCCGGCCCGACCGGCGGGTTGGTGACCATGTCATGCCACCAGGCATCCTTGATGTTCCGCTTCAGCTCGACGCCCAGCGGGCCGTAGTCCCAGAAGCCGTTGATGCCGCCGTAGATCTCGCTGGACTGAAAGATGAACCCGCGCCGCTTGCACAACGCGACGATTTTCTCCATTCGTTCCGATGACTTTGCCATGCTAGCCTTTCGTGTTCGTAGGCGTTCTTACCGTGATCGGCAGAGGATGAGGACTGAAGCACGAAGGACGAACCAACGCGGACCGCAGCCACATTTCATCCGTCATCCCTCCGCCATCCTTCGTCTTCCACCCTTCCAGGACGCATCATAGGCGTTATGCGAGGATTCAAAAGGAGTTAGGGCTCCGCCCAGCCGGCTCGCTGCATCCCGGTGTCGTGTTCGGGCATCGACCCATCATAATCGGCACAGATTATGGGCCAGCCCAGCACTTTGCCCATATCCATAACCCGTTAATTGACAATTAGTTAGAATCGTACGTACGGTCCGGCGCCGCCTCGGAATACCCGTTGCCCATCCCCCACGCGGGAAGAGAGAGCCGCGCGATCCGTGACGCGGATTGCCAGCGAGAGCATTGGGGGGGGAGAGCCGTGATCGTGGGCGTTGCCAATTGGGTGACGAATTATTTCCGCCGTCGGGCCCAGATTCTCATCCTCGCGTTTTTCACCTACGCGGCGATGTGCCGAAAGAGCTTCTCGTGGGCATTGGGTCCCCCGGGGAGAGGCACGTCGTCGCGTCGGCGTATCAACTCGACCGGATCACCTGCCCGTCATATGCCAGCGCCATTCCTTCCGGCAACGCATGATTGGTTTGCTCATGGCCGAGCTCGTGGGCGATGTGTGTGAAAAAGGTCTGCCGTGCGGCGATCCGCCCGGCCTCCGCGATCGCCTGCTCCAGGTTGAAATGCGTGGGGTGCGGGCGTTTGCGGAGGGCGTCGAGCATCAACACGTCCAGCCCTTCCAGCAGCGGCCGCGACTTCGGCGGGATCTCGCTCACATCGGTACAGTAGGCGAAGTTGCCGACTCGGAAGCCGAGGATCGGCAACGTGCCGTGCAGCAAAGAAACCGGAATGATCGTCCGCCCGCCGATCTCGAACGGCCCGGCGATCGTATTGAGCAATAGGCGCGGCGTCGCCGAGGGATAATCGTTGTCCGGGTCGAAGGCGTACGCGAACATGGTCCGCACGCGTTCCAACGTGTCCGCCAGGCCGTAGCACGGAATGACCTGCCGCTGCACCCAGTTGAACCGGCGGATATCGTCGAGCCCGGCGATGTGGTCCATGTGGGCATGACTGAAGAGGATGGCATCGACGCGGCGGATGTTGTTGGCCAGACACTGCATGCGAAACTCGGGACCGGTGTCGATCACCAGCGTGGTGTCGCCGTATTGAACCGCGACGCTGGGCCGTGTCCGCTTGTCGCGCGGGTCCGCCGATGTGCAGACCGGGCAGTCGCAGGCGATCATGGGCACGCCGTGCGAGGTGCCGGAGCCGAGGACGGTGATGGTCAAGTTGTCCGCCGTCATTGGGCGTATTATACGGTTTCCATGCTTTGCGTGATGCGGCTCGGCTCATGGTGGAATCGGCTGCGGAAGGTCTCCCTGCTCCAGCCTGGTGCGATGACCGCGACCGAAAGGCAGGTGATTCTCACTCGGCTTCGACCGGCCCGCCCTGTACCACCAGCCCAGTG
>DATKKX010000047.1:0-3995 GCA_035542775.1 Phycisphaerae bacterium
GGGCCACAGAACGCGAGATGGTGGCTTGAACGGATCATGGGAATCTAACTAAATACGCGTTTTGCTAAGTCTCGACATCGATCCGTACCGCTCACAAAAGCAGACATCGACGCTTCAGGCATGGCCGATGGTCTTGACATCCAGCCGTTCGCCACCGCGTACCTGCAGCCGTGAGGCTCTGGTATGAACCTGGGGAGGCTGATCGCCTTTCACCGCTCTTCGTGTTGGCAAGCTGAGGCGTCGGAGAACAGATCGCCGAAGGGGATGATCGTGTACTCATCGGTCACGTGCAGGCCTTTGTGAATTCGAATGAATTTCACGTGACCGTCCATGAAGGCGATATTGTGCACGTTGTACTCCCCATGCCACGCGATACGCCTACTATCCTGGCGGTTCCAGGTGAACATCCACCCAAAGTCACCCATCAAAAGCAGTCTACTTTCCTCCGACACCCGCGAGCGCGTCAGGCCGGGCAATCGGAGGTTGACCTTGGCAAAGACAGCTCGGCACGGATCCGTCGGGGGAACCACGAAGGTGCCGTCACCGATCAGCATCGTGTTCGGATAGTAGCTCGTGCCGAACCACTCGAAGTGCGTCGGCGTGGCCAGGGGGCTGCCGTCGTCGGCCGGACAACGGAACGCATCCGCCCCGGTGTAGGTCGCCAGGTCGTAATTCAGATACTGATTGAGCGGCTTAAGCAGGGGATTATTCGGATCGCCATACGGCAACTTCATGCCCTGCCGGCCTCCGTAATTGAAATAGGCGAGACTGGCCTGCAGAAAGTGATCCTCGTTGTCGCCCAGATAGGCGTGCCATGCCGCGGCGATTTCCTTGAGGTTGTTCTGGCAAGCGAGGCGGCGCGAATTTTGTCTGGCACTTCTCATCGCCGGCAGGAGGATGGCGATCAACAGGGCAATGATGGAGATGACTATCAGCAGCTCCAACAACGAGAAGCCGGTCCCGGCCAGATTGACCCTGCGGTCGCGCGGCCGGATCGTTCCGGGGAGCCCGAATTGTCGGATGCCGGCCGGCATCATCGTTCTCCCGAAACACCGTCTGACCCCACAGCACCATTCCCGCGCAGGCTATTCATTCGCCGCTCCACCTTGCGTGCCAACCACGCGTCTTCGCCATTCCGGAGAGCGGCTCGATATTGTGCCGCGGCCTGCTCGGCATGGCCCTCCTTGCGGTAGCGCTCTCCGGCAACAAAGCACCCGAGGCCCCGGGACTCGGCGTTGAGCCGGGCCAGTAGAGCCTCCAGCGACATATCTTCATCGAGGAGAAAGGACGCGGCGATGTATTCGGGGCTGGAGGTGGGCAGTCGATCCCTGATCTGGCGGGCGCGACCGAGATCTCCCTGATCCCACTCCAGGAGGAACTCGTCAAAGACCATGCGGCGCAAGGTCTGTTCGGCGCTCTTGCCGAGCGATCCCAGATCCTGGCTCCGTTGCAGGGCGACGGCATCACTCTGCGATTTCTCGGCCAAGGCGTTCTGGGCCTGACGGTAGAAATCAAAACTGATCAGGGCAAACGCCACGATTGACACCAGCAGGAAGACAAACACCGCCGTGGCATACCAATGCCGCAAGGCCAGCTTGCGCAGAACATAGAGGGCGCTGTCCGGCTTGGCTTCGACGGGACGGCCGGTCAGATAGTTGTCGATGTCGCGCCGCATCTGCTCCGCGGAGGGATAGCGGCGATCCGGCTCCTTAGCCAACGCCTTGAGGATGATCGTCTCCAACTCGCCATCCACGCGATGCGACGCCGATTTGGGCCTGGAGTAATCGCGGCTCGTCCTGCTCCGCTGGTGCCAGGAGCTGGGCCGTTCCGGCGGGACCTCGGCGATATTGCGGAGCACCTCGGCCATGGTACCGACAACCGGGTATGGGAAATGCCCGGTAAGCATCTCGTACAGAATCACACCCAGGGCGTAGACATCCGTCACGGTACCGAGCAGCTCCAGACGACCCTGGACCTGCTCGGGAGCGGCATAGGCCAAGGTGCCGACGAAGGCGCCGGTTACTGTCAGGCGGATTGGCTCCTCTTCCTGTCCGACGACCTTGGCCAGGCCGAAATCGAGAATATGCGGCTCACCGTTGGAGTCAATGCGGATGTTGCCCGGCTTGAGGTCGCGGTGGATCACGCCGCGCTGATGGGCATAGCTCACCGCGGCACAGATCCTGCTGAACAGGTTGAGCAGGTTCTTCACTGATTGCCGACCGGCGGCCGGCCGCAGAGTCGGCTCAGCGCGGACGTAGTCGTCGAGCCGCACCCCCTCGATGTACTCCATGGCATAGTAGGAATGGCCCTCCGGCGTGGTTCCTCCATCGTACACCGTGACGATGTTGGGATGCCGGAGGCGGGCGACGAGGTCGATCTCTCGCTCGAAGCGCCGCCGTTCCCGTTCCGAGGCCAGCGTTCCGGACAGCAGCACTTTGACCGCTACCTGCCGCTTGGTGGATAGCTGCACGGCCTTGAAGACGATGCCCTGCCCGCCGCGGCCGATTTCGGAGAGGATTGTGTAGTTGGGGATGGAAGGGAGACGGCTGGCGGGAGCCGCGGATGCGGCCCAGCCCGCCAAGGCCCCGAGCGCCGGCGGCAGCGACTCACCGGTGATGAGCGTCGCCTCGCTCATCCCCGCATCCCGGCGGCCGGCTTCGATCAGCCGGTCCTCACGGTTGTCATCGGATCGGGTCTGCGTGGGCTGCTCGTTGTCCATGTCCACCTCTTGGTGATTGCTCTATACTCTGAGCCAGAATCAGCCTGCCCACTCACGCGGCGGCGCTCGAGGACTGGCGTCAAAACGCCGCGACTGCTATTCGGTCAGCAACAAGCCTACGAGGATCTGGACATCCCGCCCATCCAGCAGGCCATCATCGTTTAGGTCGCCGGTGCAGATGGTTTCCGGCGCGGGATTCGAGGCCAGCAGGGCGGCTACGAAGAGCGGGATGTCCGAGGTTCCAATGCCTCCGCCGTCGAAGTCACCGGTGCCGCAGGTCTGACTGGTAAAGAGCGCGCTGACCGGCATGGCCAGGTCCTGACAGCTCAACGAGGCCGCCACCGCCATGGTCACTTCCGCGTGATCCAGCGGCAGCACCGCCAGCATCGGCCAGCTCGGCACCATGCAGTTCGGATTCTGTGAACAGTTCGTGCTGAACGTGGTGTACTCGTCAAACGTCGGCAACATCGTGCCAATCACCCACAGGTCCGAAGACGACGGCTTTTTCACCATCGCGGAGACGTAGCGCATCCCCTGGACCGTGAACTGGCCGTTGCTCGTGAGACCGGTCACACTCCCCCCGCTGCGGTTGATCGTGAACCGATAGACCTGCGTGCTGCTCGCGTCCGGGGCATTCACCGACGAGGACAGGTACATCGTGCTGGCATCTTGCGACAACACCATCGCTGTGGGGGCCTCCAGGGTGCTGCCCACCGCGGAGCAGCATGCCGGCGCTCCGCCGCTCAGCAGAATGCAGACCTCCGAGGGATTGCCCACCGCCTGGTCGTACACCAGCACCCAGTCGTTGTCGTTGTCCGCCTGAGCGCTGAGCACGAACAAGTTGCCCTGCCCGTCGATCTCCAGCTCCCGCAACTGCTGGAAGTCCGGCTCGAAGACCACCAGGCCATAGGGGGCGCTGATCGTCACCCGGCTGTCGGTGTAGGGGTTCCGCCCGTAGAGCTGCTGCACCGTGTAGGGCGGGCTGCCGCCATCTAGCTGCAGTTTGGCCGCAGCCTTGTAGGCGGGATGGCCGGGCTCGGTGACCTGCACCGGCACCACGTAGAGCACGTTGGGGTCCTCGGGGCTGAAGGCCGCGTCGGCCATCGGCACGCCGTTGCCGGTGTTGGGGTCCACACCCACCTGGACGCTGGCTCCGCCAAACGCAACTTGCCCATACGGTACCACCGTGACCGCATCACTCAGGCGGATCAGTCCCTGGCTGCCGTGCAATTGATAGACCATGCCAGCCTGATCCTGGATCACCCGACCATTGCCG
>DATKKX010000048.1:0-9045 GCA_035542775.1 Phycisphaerae bacterium
GCGATTGCAGATCCAGCGCCGCGACGGGTCAGAGCTGTGGATCGAGACGGTCTACACGGTTGTGCCGGACGGAAACGGAACGCCGGAATACGTGTTGGGCGTTGTTCGAGACATCACCGACGCCAAGACCCACGAAGCGGAGATGATGAACGAGATCGCCACGCTCCGCGAGCGGGTCCGGCAGACGGGCGGCTCGACGGTGGCAACTGAATCCGCCGCAACCGGGATGGCCACCCCATCGACGATGCCCGCGGCGGCGACCCATACGCCCTCCGAGGAATCGCTCCGGCTCGATCCGCTCTTGGCGCGATGCGAACGCGAGGCTATTCTCCGCGCTCTGCAAGCGGCCCACGGGCAGCGCAACAAGGCGGCGCAGATGATGGGCATCTCGCGCAGCCGGCTGTACCGTCGCATGGAAGCCCTGGGCGTGGATCTGAAGGAACATCCGTGAGACGCCTGCCTCGCGCGGCATTGTCCTCCAGGCTGCATTGCGGCGACAACCTGCCGTATATGGCCGGGCTACCGGACGGGTGCTGCGACCTCATCTACATCGACCCGCCGTTCTGCACGCGCACAGAGCGGCGCGGCGCGACCGAATCGGCGACATTCGACGACCGCTGGCCGGCGGGGACTCGTTCCTACCTTCCGTTCATGCGCCCGCGTTTGGAGCAGTGCGGGCGCCTACTGGCCGGGCACGGCACGCTGTACGTCCACGTGGACTGGCGCGTCTGCCATCACGTGCGGAGCCTGCTCGATGGCATTTTCGGCCCGGAGAACTTCCTGAACGAGATCATCTGGCACTATCGCACCGGCGGCCTCTCCGCCCGCTGGTTCGGCCGCAAGCACGACACCATCCTGGCCTACGCCCGCACTCTCGGCCGGCATCGCTTCAACGTGATCCGCGAGGGCGCGTTCCGCACCGACGGCCTCAAGTGCGACGAACAGGGCCGGCCGTACAAATCGACCCGCAAGGGCCGCCTCTACTTCCACGCCGACGGACCCGCTCTCACCGATGTCTGGGAGATCCCCTTTCTCTCCACGGTCTCACTGGAGCGGACCGGCTGGCCGGCGCAAAAGCCGCTGGCCCTCATGGAGCGGATCATCAAAGCCAGCACCCGGCCGGGCGACGTGGTAGCCGATTTCTTTTGCGGCAGCGGCACGACGCTGGTTGCCGCCAAGAAGCTGAGCCGCCGCTGGCTCGGCTGTGACATATCCAAGCAGGCGATCGCCATCGCTGACCGGCGCCTGTCGGCATGCCGGTGAGGACACCGGCACTACTTCCTCCCAGCCGGCTTTCTACGAGCAACGATTGGCCAGTCGCGAATACCCCGCCTGTTACCAGAAATCCTGCCGCGCCTTCAGCAGGCACATCCACGCGAACTGGCAGATCATCACCATTTGCAGGAGCACCTGCGGCCTCGGGCCGGCAAGGCGGTCCAACTCAGCCGCGCCAGCCAGGGTCAACACCGGAATGAGGAAGATCCACAGCCGGGCGACCTCGCCAATGCTGCCGCTGAATACCGCCAGGAGCGGCAACAGCACGGCGGCGGCCACGGTGAACAGCTCCACCGCGCTCGCTCGCCGGCGGACCACTGCGCGGACCGCACTCGCGGCGGCGAAGAAGAACAGCAGTGCGAGCGGCATGCCGAGCCAGTAGAAGAACTCTACCAGATTCAGGCCGGCGGCGGCGAGCACCAGGTCGGTTGGCTCCGGCCAGGGCCAGACTCCATAGCCAGGCCCGGCAGCGGCTGCGACCGGCGCCCGCCGCGCACACCAGCGTCAGCGCCGCCAGCGTCGGGTATACGACCTGATCAAGGTGCAATGTGACCAGCGCCGTCGGCGGTGCCAGCACGTAGAGCCACGCCGCCCACAAGCCGCGCTGCGGTTTTGGCATCCAACCGGCCAGCACTGCCAGCGGAACGAGCACCAGATACGACAGCGCCGGCATCGTCCACACAGCCAGCGTCGCCAGCCGAACCTGCCGGGCGTGCAGCAGCGCCTCTCGCGTCGCGGGCGGTGCCGTGTCCTCCGGCAGGACGCGATCCGCCACGGCCCGAAGCCCCATGTAGAGCAGCAACTATCCGGGCGGCTTCGAGCAGATCACCTGCCACCCGGGATGCGTCACAAGCTCCTCGTAGTGCTTGAGCACCCACCAGGGGGACAAGTCCATGCACGCCGTCCGCGCAAACTCCGCGTGCCCGGTGGTGATCATGCGGTCTTTCAAGCTGTCGAAACCGCGCTTTTCGGCCAGTGCCATCCCGTACTGCGCCGCGGTCCCGGCGGCAATCAGCAGGCAGACGCCGATGCAGCATCGCCGGCGCGCTGCGGCTTGGCGCGCGACAAACACCGTCGCCAGCAGCAGGGCCACTCCCGCGCCGAGGAAAGTGTCCAGGTTCGTGAGAGGCTTGTCGGTCAGTATCCAGAACCACTCCGGCAGCTGCTGCACTGTGGGCACGCTGAAGGCCAGCGGCAGGCCCAACAGCAGCGTCAGCCCGATCGTCAGCGTGAGGAACAGTGAAGCGGATTGGTTTTTTCCCGACGGCGGCGGCAACTGAGGTGGCCCTTTAGTTGGCGATCTTGCCGGGCACACGCTGGGCGTGTATGACCCATCGAACCAGTTCGGGCTGGCCTTGTCCATGTGGATAGAGGCCCGGAGGCTGATCGCTGAAGCCGATGCTGGCCTGGAACTCGGTGTGCTTCATCCTGGCGATCACGTCGATCTTCTCGGCGGACATGAAGCCCCGCACGTCCAGGCTCTCCAACGCCCCCTGGTTCAGGGGCTTCATCATGCCGTTGAAATCGCCCATGACGTGGAGGGACGTGGCAGGACTGCCGGTTTCCACCGTGCCGTTCAGATCGCCGTTGATCCAGATGAACGCGCTGCCGCGGTTCTGCAGGTCACCACTCATGTTGCCGCCGACGAAGATCGTGACAATGCCGTCATCGTCGATCATCGCCCCCGGCTTGATGTCGCCACCGATCACGATCTCGCATTGAACGTTGCTGGTCGTCGTGATCTTCGCGTTCAGGTCGCCGTAGACATGGATGAAAGCGTGGCCCTTGACGGTGACATCCGCCAGACAGTCGCCCCGGATGATCACACCTCCGCCCTTCTCAAGCTCCGCCGGCTTGTCGAGATTCCCCTTCGACTCGATCTTCTCGCCGCCGACGTACTTGGTGTACCAGTACATTGAAGACCTGTGGAACTCCCCCGGCCCGGGGCCCAGTGCCGCGTTGCAGTAAGCGACCGCTCGGGTGATTGCCTCCCATCTGCGGGCCATCACGCCCAGCCGCGCATCCTCCCCTTTGGCCGCCGCCAACTCCCGCGTGAAGGCGTCGCGATCCAGAACGTATGGCATGCAAGGCCCGGGCGACGAACTCCGCGCCACGGATTGCTGGTTAACGGCAGGCTTGGCGGCGCAAGAAGCCAGGAGGATCAGACTCAGGATGCAGAGTAGTGGGAAACGTCTCATCTATGTGCTCCTTCTGTCCAGCCGCGATTGGAATACGGGCTGGGACGACGCAGGCCCATTCTATCGGCGAATGCTCCGTCTTCGCCAGGTCTACGGGCAGGGCGATGCCGCGCTGTTGCCCGCGTTATGCTCGTGTGCGGATCAGGGGCTGATCAGGGCGTGGTGACGGCGGCGATGACCTGTCGGGTTCGCGGCTGCAATGATTTCTGACCGGCGTCTTTAGACGGCTTGGGCTGCGAGGCCGTGTCTTTCTTCATCTTGGTCGCCGCCGCAGCCGGGGCCGCGTCCGTCTTGCTCACCATGCGGGCGGGCTCCAGCAGCTTGGGAATGAAGTAGCTCTTCGGGTTCAGCCGGGCCGCCTTGCGAAGATAGGGGTAAGCCGTCGAAGGGCCATCGGTAAAGTAGGTCACATAGCCCAGCAGTGTCACCGCCCCGACATCGTTGGGATGGGCCACCACATACGCATGGAGAGCCTCGAGCTGCTGCTCGAAATCGGCCGGGTCGCCGTATTCCTCGCGGATGTCGTACGATTTGTAGGCCAGGCTGGGCACCAGCTCGAAGGCCCGTTCGAGCAGCCTGGCCGCATCCGTGTAATGGCCGAGGGCGAACAAGGCGTGGGCGGCATGCAGGCGCGAGGCGCCGTCGGCATGATTCTTCTCGGCGGCGCCGAGCATGTCGATCGCGGCCCGCTCGTAGTTGCCGTCGCGGAACCGGAGAATGCCGTCGTCGAACTGATCGCTCCACTGGTTCAACAGGCGGCCCGCTCGCTGCGAGGCAATGTACCAGACGTAGTCGTGGTCGGCGTCGTAGCGACCCTGCTCATAGGCCGCGGCGGGATCCCCGCCGTAAGGTGACCAGCCAGAGCCGGTGCCGTAGTAGTAACCGTTGTAGTAGGTGGACGGGAAGGGATTCCAGTTGCCCCAGTTGCCGTTTTGCGAGCGGTAGATGTCGCTTCTGGCGATGTCGGGGTCCTGCGGATTACCCAGGCTGGGATAGGTGCGAATCGTCGGGCTGAAGTAGGTCGGGCTGTACGGAGCGGGAATGACATAGACGCCGGGCCGCAGGTAATAGGGCTGAGGCGCGGCGGCTGAAGGCTGCTGCGTGCCGGGCGCAGTGGTCGCGCCGGGTTGCTGGTTGGCGCCGGGGGCCGGAGCATTCCCGCGCGTGGCCGGCTGTTGCGCGAGCAGGACTGTGCTGGAAAGCGTAATGGCCGCGATCAAGACTGCCGCGAAAGCGGTTCGATTCATGGCAGCGCCTCCCCTCAGGATGCCGGCCGTGAATGATACCTGGTGCGTAGCAAACTTCGGGCGCACTGAGGGCACGACTCACGGGCCTACCTATATCCTAGACAATTGCGGGGGCCGATGGATAGCAAAAAAGCAGCGCGGGAGGGCGCGACACAAAATCGCGGTCAGAGGGAGGAAGCAGCGAGAGACAGATGAAAAGAGGATGAAAACATGGGGGAATCCCTGATTATTCCCGGCTCCGGCCGGCTGCACTCCTCCCGGCCGGCCCAGGCGGTGCACCGCGGTGGGGACATGGCAGGCAAAATTCCGTCGCGGGGCTGCGAATCTCTCACGGCGGGCCAGGAGATAAGCCGGTGCATCACCCCGACGCCTTCTCAGTCCTTCGACTTCGACGGCAATGCCTCCGCCAGGCCCGGCACGCCCGCCGCTCCGGTCGGGACGGTAATACTCGCCCCCTCGAAGTCCTTCCCGATCGGCTCGAACCGCCCGCCCAGATACTTCGACAGGAAGGCCTCGGTCACGGCGTTGAACGCCTTGTTGTTCTCCGGCCGGGCGAAACCGTGTCCCTCGTCGGTGAACACAATGTACGTCACGGGGATCTTCTTCTCCTCCATCTTGGCAACGATCTGGTCGCTCTCGGCCTTCTTCACACGGGGATCGTTAGCCCCCTGGCCGATGAGCAGCGGCTTCTTGATCTTGTCGACATACGTGAGCGGGGACCGCTCTTTCAGCAGCTTGCGGCCTTCCTCGGTGCGATGGTCGCCGATTCGGGTGGTGAACATGTCCAGCATCGGCTTCCAGTACGGCGGCACCGACTCCAGCAGCGTGATCAGGCTCGATGGCCCCACGATGTCAACGCCGCAAGCGAACTCATCCGGGGTGAAGGTCAGGCCGACCAGCGTGGCATAGCCGCCGTAGCTGCCGCCCATGATGGCCACCTTCTGCGGGTCGGCGATCTTCTCCTTAATCGCCCAGTTGACGGCGTCGATCAGATCGTCGTGCGTCTTGGCGCCCCACTGCAGGTTGGCGGCGTTGACGAACTTCTTGCCGAAACCGGTCGAGGCGCGGAAGTTTACGTTCATGACCGCGTAGCCGCGATTGGCCAGCCACTGGGCATAAGCGTTGTAGCCCCAATTGTCCCGCCCCCAGGGACCGCCGTGCACGTCGAGCACCATGGCCACGGGCTTGCCCGGTTTGCCGTCCTTGTCCTCCCATACCGGCAGGGTGAGATAGCTTACCAGATCCAGTCCGTCGCGGGACTTGATGACCACCGGATGCATCTTTGACAGCTTCAGCCCTTCCAGCGCCTTGCGATTGGTGAACAAGAACCGGGCCTTCTTCGCGGCGCGATCGTAGTGGTAGTACCGCGCCGGCCCATCATCCAGCAGATACCCAACGACCCATTGCTTGTCATCCAGCGTGCGGGCAAGGACGGTCATCTCACCGGGCGTGACGGTCTTGAGGTAGTCGAAATCGGCCTTGATCGAATCGTCCAGTATGGTCCACTCGCGGCGTTCGTAGGTAAAAGAGACCGCCTGGATACTCTTCTCGGTCGGGTGGATCATCGCCCCGCTGACGTCGGCCTTGGGATTGGAGGCCAGCACCTTCCTTTCATTGCGAGTCATGTCGCAAGCGACCATCGCGGAGGTGTCCCGGCCCATGCTGTCGACCATGTAAAGTACCTTGCCGGTCTTGTCGAAACCGGCGGCGGAAGTAGTCAGGGCGTCGTCCGGCGGGATCTTCAGGAAGCTGACCCAGTCAGTGCCCTCGGTGGCCGGCACGAACATCTCGCGTCCGCCGTCGGGCGTGGTCTTCTCGGCGATTCGGACGTTGAAGTCGTCATCGGCGGCAAAGCTGCGAAAACCGCCGTCGTTCTTCTGGGTCAGCTTGCGTTCGCCGGTCTCGATGCTCACGCGATACACGTCATGGAGCTGGGGATCGCGGTCGTTGAGGCCCACCAGGATGTCATTCGGGAATTTGTGACTGACCTGCTCGATGCGGGCTTGAACGCCCTGGATGGGCGTCAGGTCCCGGGTTTCCTCGTTTTTCAAGTCTGTCGCATAGACGTGCCAGTTCTCGTCGCCGTCCTTGTCCTGGATGTAGAGAATATGGTGGTTGTTGTAAGCCCAGAAATAGGAGCGGATGCCGCGCTTCTTGTCGGCCGTCACCGCCCTGGCCTTCGACAGATCGTCGATCGGGCAGACCCAGACATTGAGCACGCCCTGCACCTCGGCAAGATAGGCCAGCTTGCTTCCGTCGGGGCTGATCTGCGGGCTGGCCTTGTCAGGGTTGCCGAACAAAACCGCCCTCGGGATCAGCGGGACCGGGTAGGCATCCTTCTTCGGCTCGACAGGATTGTCCTTCTGCTGCCCCATCGCGCTCGTCGCCATCGATAGCATCATGCTGATACTCAGCGCCACCGCTAAAGCCGACCGTGACATCGTAGTCCCTTTCCTGATGATGCAACCTCGAGTTCCGGTATGAAAGATTCGCGGGCGGGCCGTCGCAGGCCAAAACGGCGGGCGCCGCGCGAAGGACGCTCCATGGATCAACGTAAACCCCCGGCCGCTCTTTCGCGGCGGGCGGCCCCGATTGACGAGCTTGCGGCTAGGCACGCGCGTAATCCAGCTCGGAGCCCAGCACGCTGTGCGGGATCAGCCAAATGACCAGCATAATCACCGACGCCGCGATCACCCAGCCGCTTGAGGTCCGATTCCTCGCCGTCTGCCAGACCGCGACGAGCCAGAAGAGGAAAGCGATCAACGTCTTGTTGTCGGTCAGGTCGTACCCGAACGGCCAGCCCCTCCAATAGGCTTCGAACGCGCATTTCTGAACGATCGCCCCGAAGAACAGCCCTCCAAGAAACAGGCAGATCGTCGTCCAGACCGCCAGCGTGAACGTCCGCGACCCTTTGGCCAGGGCCTCCAGTCCCGCGCGGACCGAAAGCACCATCGCCGCGACAATCCCGAGGATGTGGGGGATCAGTACGACCAAAGGCACGTTGCCCTTGAATCGCATGATGACCGGCTCGTCGCTCAGCGCGACCGGATCAGCGCCGCCCTTGTCCAGCAGAATGCGATACTTGACCTTGCCGGCGATGGGCTGATGGGGGATGCGGGCGACGAGGTCCTCGCCGCGGCGTTCCATCCCTTGCCGCGTCAACGGATCGTCGGTGGGAAAGCGGCAGAACTCGATCGTGCCATGGACGGCCGCGTCCCGCACGGGGATCTTGATTTCGGCGTCACCTTCGCCCGCGTGACTGCGGGGCAGTCTGAACTTCACGTCGGCGCCGTCAACGGCCACGTGACCGCGCACGGGATGCGTCGGCCCGGTCATCCGCTGGTAGAGGATAGAGACGGCGGCAATAACCACCGCCAGCGTCCACCGCAACCATGGTCGAGTCGTCATCTGAGTCTCCGGCCCCGACGGCGCATCGTGAACTGCACCACACCGCGCCCGGAGGGAGTCGAACCCCCAACCGCCGGATCCGAAGTCCGGCAAGCGCGGACACACAACCAGCGACCATTAAAGCACTTCCAGAGATTGCGTCAACCGGCTCCGTCCAAACAGACAACAGTGAGGCCGGGAATGCTCCTGAATTGACGGCTATTGTGAGCGTGTGGCCGAGGTTGCCGGGCGCGATCAAGGCCGGCATCATGGCGGCGGTGAAGGCGGCGACGGGGGGCGAGGCGTGACGAGCAATCATCGACCCAGCCGGGTATCTTCGCATGACGTTGCACTGTTTCGCGCGGCGCGTTTGGCGACTCCAGGACGATTTGCCGCCACCCAACATACACCTGGAACTCCGCGCGTGCCTTGGCGCGCCGGAAAGCCCAACGGGAAGCCAGGCTCCGACGAAGATTTGGGGCCGACGTACATCGCGAAAATTCTGCTGGGCGGCGGCTACTGTGACAACGACCGTACAGCGAACAGATGGCGAGGATACGCAGCATCACGGACTTGATGAGGCATGGTTACACCATACTGCATCGCGTTGCAGAAAGCGTTTGGCGGCCTGTAGGCGGTTTCACCCCGGTTTCCAGGATGAGGCAGACGGCCTACTCGCCCCTGGAGCGATGCTGACGCGTTCCTGAAGGGAATGCAGCATGAAAGAAGAACACAACACCCACCCGAGCACGAAGACGGCTGAACAAGTGCGGATCAGTTTGATGCACTGCGCCACGAAGGTGGACCACCGTCTTGTCCGCGCCCGCTGAATTGCCCCAATAGACAGGGTCAAAATACTTGCCAATCCGGCTTTCTTTGTTGACAACCGGACAAGCCGCCGTCAGAATGTGATAGTTAGGCTTAAGGTCAACAAGCCT
>DATKKX010000049.1:0-3395 GCA_035542775.1 Phycisphaerae bacterium
TAACCTTTCTCCCTCCTGAACTCGGTGAGCGCGCGGAGGCTCCCTTTGCCCGCGAAGAATTCCGTCGGTCGCTCGGGCCGGTCTGGCAGGGCGAAGCAGATCCGCAGCGTGTCGCCAGCGAGCTCATAGATGCCCAGGTAAACCACTCCCTTGTACTCGCCGGCCGTGATCTCAATGTCGATCGCTTTGGGGTTCTTCGTCGCGTCGATCTTTTTGACGGTCCATTCGACCAAGGTTTTGTCACCCCGCCGCGCGGTCCACTTGCCGTCTGCGTCCCGAGTCCAAACGATTCCCTGCATGCCGTCTTCGGACTTATATCCGTTGTTCTCGGCGGAAATGAGCCGCCACGTGCCGGCCAGGGCTTTGAGCTCCCTCTTGAAGGCATCCTCCGGCGGGTCGCCTGCGCCGGAGGCCTTGGGCGAGCCGAGGCCGGCCAGCAGCAAGAAGGTGACCAAGAGAAAGAGAGTGTTTCGCGCCATGAAGCCTCCGCCAGGGTTCGGTCCATGCGTAAGCGTCCGGCCAACCGCATCTTCCCCGCCTCGGTTCCAAGCATGGAAAATGCGCCAGGAGGTAGGCCATGGCGCAGAAGCCGAGTGGGGAGTTGATGAAGCGGGAAAAGCAGTGGCGGGAGCGGATCGAAACCTGGCGTAACAGCGGTCAGCGGCAGAGCGAGTTTTGCCGAGCCCACGGGCTAGCGGTCAGCTCCTTCAGCCATTGGAAGCTGGAGTTGGCCCGGCGCGAGCAACTTGGCGCGGGTGAAGTGGGGTCCTTGGAAACCCTGCAAGCAGACCGTAGCGAAGCGCCGGAAGGGCAAAGTCTGGGTTGGCAGCAGGTCCCATGGCCTGTGACGCCGCCTGCCGGATCTGTGCGAGGCCCTGCAGGGGCCGGCTTGGAGGTTGTCCTGCCGAGCGGTTGGTTGATTCGTCTGGGTCCTCAGTTTGAGGCGGAATCCTTGAAGCGGCTGCTCGGCGTGCTGGAGGTGGTTCCGTGCTGATGCCACCCTCTTCGGTGCGCGTGTTCGTCGCGTCGGTGTCGGTGGATCTGCGGCGGTCGTTCGACAGCTTGGCCTTCTGCACGCAGGAGCTGTTGCAGCAGGATCCTCTTTCCGGTCACCTGTTCGTATTCCGCAACCGGCGAGGAGACCGGGTTAAGATTCTGTACTGGGATCGAACGGGCTACTGCCTCTGGTACAAACGCCTGGAGAAGGGGACCTTTCGTCTGCCGAGCGGCCAAGGCGCGGGTGTCGAGATCACCACCGCCGACTTGTTGCTGCTGCTGGAAGGCATCGATTTGTCGGGTGCGCGGCGGCAGGTGCGCTATCTTCGTCGGAGCGCCTAAAGAGGGTATTCCTTTCCCAGGATCGATTACTTACAATCGGGCTCCGGAATGGAACCGGAGCCCCAGCTTCCCACCGATCCGCAAGTTTTGCGGCAGTTAGTCCTCGAACTGCTGAGCACCCTGCAAGAGAAAAATCGTCGGATCGGCCAGCTCTCCTCGCAACTGGAGGCGCTCAAGCGCCAGCTGTTCGGCAAGCGATCCGAGAAGCTGGATTCGGATCAGTTGCTGCTCGAGCTGGGAGCCTGGCTGACCTCGCAGGCCGAGGCGAGCTCGGAAGTCCAGGCTCCCGCGCCTGTCGTCTCAGAAGAGGCCGACTCTGCACCCCGCAAGAAAGGTCATGGCCGAAACCCTTTGCCGAAGCGGCTGCCGCGGCAGCGGACCGAATATCACCCGGCTCCTGAAGACTGTGTTTGCCCGGAGTGCCAAGGGACTCTGCGCCGGATCGGTGAAGAGGTCAGCGAGCAGCTCGAATACGTGCCGGCGAGTCTTTTCGTTCACGAGCACGCTCGGATCAAGTACGCCTGTCCGCATTGTCAGGGCAATGTGGTGATCGGGAGCTTGCCGCTGCAGCCGATTGCCAAAGGGCTGCCGGGGCCGGGTCTTTTAGCCCATGTTCTGACCAGCAAGTATGCGGACCACCTACCGCTGCACCGCCAGGAGGGGATCCTCCAACGCCATGGCGTCGAGCTGAGTCGGCAGACTCTTTGCGATTGGGTCAAAGCGGGTGCGGCACAGCTCAAGCCGCTCGTCGAGGTGATGAAAGACGAGGTGCTCGGCTCGCGCAAGATCCACACCGATGACACGATCGTGCCAGTGCGCGACAAGGATCGCGATTCGATGCGGCAGGGCAGGCTGTGGATTTACATTGGGGATGCGGAGCATGAGCACCTCGTCTTCGACTACACGCCGGATCGAAAACGCGACGGTCCCCAGCGCTTTTTGGCCGGCTACAAGGGCTATCTCCAGGCCGATGCCTATGGGGGCTACCATGGTGTGTATGCGCCTCAGGGGAAAGAGCGTGAACCCGGCGCAATCGAGGTCGCCTGCTGGGCGCATGCCCGCCGAAAATTCTTCGACGCAATGTCGAGCGACGGCCGTCGTGCGCCGATCGCCCTGGCATATATCCGTGAGCTGTATGCGATCGAGAAGCGGGCCCGCGATTTAGACGCCGAGACGCGCCATGCTCTGCGCGGCCAGCAAGCCCCGCGAATCCTGGAGGCTTTTAGAACCTGGCTCGACGAGGAGGCGCCGAAGGTCTTACCCAAGAGTCCTCTGAGCGAAGCCATCACCTACGCTCGCGGGCAGTGGGATGCCCTGACGCGCTATCTCGAAGACGGGATTCTGGAGATCGACAACAACCGCGCCGAGCGAGCCCTGCGACGGGTCGCCATCGGCCGGAAGAACTGGATGTTTGCCGGCAGCGATGAGGGCGGGCACCGTGCTGCGATCGTCTACAGCGTGATCGCTAGCTGCGCCGTCCTCAAGATCGATCCGTACGCCTACCTGCGCGACGTGCTGCAACGCCTTCCGTCGTGCCCTCCCGCCGACCTGAGGAACCTGACGCCGAAAGCCTGGAAAGCGGCGGCCTTACTCGCCGCCAAGGTCAACTGAGGCGGGGCGACCCCTCCGCGGAGGGTGAATAGCCACTCAGGGGGGCGACTGCCTCGGCCGACCCTGCGGTTGGCCGGACGGTTACCGAGAATATTTGGCGCGAACTTTTGAGGCCTCAGCGTTTTTTGCCGGAATGCCGGCGGCGGCCGACCCGGGAGGGAGACCTTCCCGTGACGGCTAAGAGTTGGCGCGACTGTTGCTTTCCTTCTCCTCGCGAGAGGCCTGGCATAATACGCCCATGAACAGAGAGCTCTTGGACACTGCCGTGGTCGCCGCCCAGGCGGGGGCCGATATCCTCCGCCACTACTTCCGCGGCACGGGTTTGGACGTCCGGCGCAAGGGGGAGAACGATTTTGTCACCCGGGCCGACAGGGAAAGCGAGGAGGCGATCGTCGAGGCCATCCTCGGCCGTTTTCCCGATCACCGCGTCCTCGGCGAGGAGGGGG
>DATKKX010000050.1:0-12138 GCA_035542775.1 Phycisphaerae bacterium
GAAAGGATTTCCGAAGGAAATCGATCCGGTCGAGATCTCGGCAAACGCGCAGTGGCTGTCGGAGATCCGGGTGCGCAAGGGCTTCGACAGGTCGCCCACCGACTGAGTATCGCCGGCGGCACGAATACCCCGCCGGCCATCAGGCCGAGCGATGAATGCGCGGCAGGCTCAAGCCGCGGCTGACGCAGATTCCACCGATCTACAGTCCCAGCAGATCAGCGACAAACGCGGTGATGTCATGTGCCAGCGAGCCGCCATAATCGGCGCAGAGCTGGTTTTCGCCGGGCAGCATGGTGCCGTTCAACTTGGCCCGGATGAAGCCGTCCACGTCCCGGCCGTTCACCATTCCGTCGCCGTTCACGTCGCCCAGCAGCGGACAGGTCGCTCCGCCGGTGGTGGCGTGATTGACGTACCCGGTCGCCGGATACCAGGGCGTTTCGTTCACCCCGAAATAGTTCCGGGCCTTGACGCGGAAGCGATAGGTCGTGCCGGCGGTGAGGCCGGTCGCCAGGGCGGTCTGGGACAGGGACAGGACCGTCCAGGTGTTCACCTGGCTGCCGCCGACGGGGGTGCCGTCGAGTGTGGTGACCTCAAAGTAGAGGCCGGAAAAATTCTGATTCAGTCGGGTGAAGGTGCCCGGAGCCGTTACCTGGATGGAAGTGTCGGTGACGGTCCCGAAGGTCAGGGCCGTCGGCGTCTCGATCATCGTGGCCACCGCGCCCGCCGGCGAGTATGCGGTCTCGTTTGCTCCGATGGAGCAATCCCGCGCCTTGACCTTGTATGAGTAGTTGCGGTTCGGTTCCAGGCCGTCGTCGGTGTAAGTCCGGGTAGACTGCCATCCGCTCGGATTGCTGCCGGGCCCAATGGCGTCAAAGTAGTACTGCACGACACCGAAGGAGTCGGTGGCCAGCGCTGCCGTCATCGTGATCGTCGATGTGCTCACAGGCGTCGGCGATCCGCCCGGCTGCGCGAACGCCATCGGATTGGGCGTAGGCGGCGTGCTGTCAGGCTCGCAATCGTCGGGGATGCCGTTCCCGTTGAGATCCGGAATGGTGCCGGAGGCGATATCGCACTCGTCCGGGACCCCGTTCAGGTTGCAGTCCGGACTGGTGTGCCGGTAGATATCGCAAAGGTCGTGGACGCCGTTATTGTTGCAGTCCTGCAGGCCGCCAATTTCGCAGCGATCCAGGATGTTGTTGTAGTTGCAGTCGAGCGAGGGATCGGCCTGGATCTCCTGGAGGTCGGCCTGGCCGTTGCCGTCGCAATCCAACGGATCGGCGGCGATGGACAGGCCTTTGATGCAGAGGCTCGCCGTCTCGTTGTAGTCATACAGGTCCAGCCAGGTTCCGCCGGACTTGTAGTAGGTTTCGGCGGGATTGGCCGTCGATGGCACCATGACACGATAGGAGGCGCCGAGCAGCGTTGGAATTTCGGATGTGCAGTCGTAGGCGAGTCCCCCCTGGGACAGCGACAGGTAAATGTAGAAATTCGCTCGCGGCAGAAGGGCAAGCGGCGTCGTCAGATCCACGGTGTGGAAGCCGGTGTACGCGATGGTGCCTGTCTTGGTGGCGTGTTCGTCGAGCAATTGCCCGCCTTCAAAGCGGCCGTAGATTTTGATCGTGTAGGTCACGTTATCCGCGGCGGTGTAGAAACTGACTGACTTGAGGCGTTCGTTGATCGGCGCGGTGTACGCGGCGAAGCCCTCGGATGCCGTCGTCAGCGTGTCCCGCCAGCCGTGATAATCGTGGTAGTAGATGCGGGTGTAGGCCAGGCGCTCGACGTCCTGGAACGAGACCGCGCCCATCTGCGGGTGCTGGCAGGCCCATCTGTCGTAGTAGGAAATCCAGAAATAGCCGCTGAGGCCCCAACTGGTTCCCCAACTGTTCTTGACCAGCCAGGCCCCGGGCTGCGGCGCCTGCGTCGTCTTGGTGTCGTTCCAGCCGATGATGGCGACAGCATGGTTGGGCGGCGTATAGTCGCTCGGCGGCTGGTAATGCGTAAAGCCGGTGCCCATGAACCTGTCTTCGTAGTCCATGCACGTTCCGAGGACGCCCTTGTTCATGATCGCGGTCTTGATGGTGTTGATGTTGGCCAGGGTCGGCCCGGCGATGTACCACTCCACGTTCCGCGGGTAGTAGGTGTGATAACTGGCAAGGTGCCTGGCGGGCGGATCGTCGTATGATTGACCGTCGACGTCGCGAACCGCTCCTTCGCCGCGAGTGAGGTAGGCGACGGCGACGCGGTAGTCACCGCCATAATGCACTTCAAGTCCCGCGCCGGTGGGCGGATCGATATCATCGTTGTTGAACACGTTGAAACCGTTCCACCAATCCAGGTGATATTCGGCGAGGTTGGGCTCACCGCTCTCACCGGTGGAGGTCCAATTCCCGTTCATCTTGAGGTTGCCTTCCATGGCGGCCATGGTGCCATGCGTCCAGCACGTGCCTCCCTGCTGATCCTTCACCGAGGTGACATAGTTGATGCCGCCAACATTGCGGAGGTCGAATGAGCTCGGAAGCTGGGCGTTGGTTACCGTGCAGACGACCAGCGATAACAGTACCACGACCGTTGTCGCCAACAGGCTCGGAGAGCTTCTCATCGCAGTTCCTTCCTGGTAGATCAGGCCCCATGCATCGCCGCAGGATCCGCCAACCCCTGCAAGCCTGCGCAGGGCGAACGCGGACGATTAGACAACGGCATCAGCGCGGGGATCCTGGTGGCTCGCTCCTTCGGACGTACCCTTCACCATAGCCGACAATCAAGGATCGCCGGACTTCCGGAGTCTTACGACTCTAGTCTATCAAGAAAAGGCCATTTCAGCAAGGAAAAAACGACTTAGCAGCGTCCGTTGAGCGTCCGATCCCCGAACGGAGAACCGGGGGAACCTGCGGCAGCCCTCGGATTTATTGCCTGTAAAGGTCCACCAGCTCCTGCGTGGTGACGAAGTCGGCCTGGTTCTGGATCTCGTCCAGGAGGCTGACGAAAGGCTGCCAATAGTCGTATTGATCGCGGTTTCCCGTGACCCAGCCATGAACAAGCACGACCAGCGGCTGGTTGTCAGCCACGGCCTCCTGCAGGCCGGCTTGCAGGAGATCGCTCCATTGTTGACCGGTCATGTGTTCCGATTGAACGCTGGCCACGTCGCAGAGATACAGCCGTCTGTCGTTGAGCGTCGCGGTGCTGATGGGAACGGCGTAAAAGGAGTGCCCCGTGACGGCATAGGGAGCGGCGTCGTTCTCGTGTCCCGGAATCGAAAGGAGGCCGGCCTTGAACCCGCTGTCGTAGGCGATGCCCAGCTCATCGAGGATGGTGTAGGTGTCCTCATTCTGGCTGAAGTATTGCGGTCGGAAGCCGGTAACCGGTTTTCCGGTGCCGCAACTCTGGCAGCCTTCCACCGCCTGCCTGGCGTTGGTAAGTAGAGTCCTCTGCTCGTCGGCCGTCATGGTCGCCAGTTGCTCGCCGGTGGACTTGCCGTGGAAGGCGATCTCGAAGCCGTCGCTGTAGAACTGCTCGATCAGCAGGGCATGGCTGTTGGCGTAGTCGCCGGTGACGTAGATGGTCGCGTTGATGCCGCGCCGCTTGAGCTCGTCCACGATATTGGTGATGCCGGTGGTGCCGTCCTCTTGCTCGGCGTCAACCTGGAGATTCACCTTCAGGGACCGCTGCGACGGGTCAGTGTTCGAGGGCCACCAGGGGAAGAGTGAGTCGCAGCTCCATGGCAGTGCCAGAACGAGGAGCAGACCCGGCAATGCCCGTAAATGCATGCCTCGATCGATACGCATTTCTGTTCCTCCGGCCGTGGTCTTGGCCCCCATCGAATAAAGCAGTGTGCCGTGGGTGATTGCGGTTGTCCAGTTTGAACGCACCGAAGCCGACGGAGAGACCGCGCCGGCTCGTTCCTTCGACGAGTCGGGTCGAAGGGGCTAGGATGCGGATGGATGAACGCAACGTCCCCAATTCCCGGCCCGCCGGCACCCTCGCCCGAACGACCGGAGCTTCTTGCCCCGGCCGGCGACCGTGAGAGTCTGCGCGCCGCCGTGGCCGCGGGCGCCGACGCCGTGTATTTCGGTCTGGAAAGCTTTAACGCCCGGCAGCGGGCCGCGAATTTCAAGCTCGCGGAGCTGCCCGAGATCGTCGCCTGGCTTCATGCCCGCAACGTCAGAGCCTACATTACGTTCAATACGCTGATCTTCTCCGACGAGCTGCCGCAGGCCGTCGATTACGCGGCGTCCATCGCCCGTGCCGGCGCGGATGCCGTGATCGTGCAGGATCTGGGCCTGGCTCAGCTCATCCGGCGGCTGGCTCCGACGCTGCCGATCCACGCCTCAACGCAGACAACGCAAACGGAGCCAGCCGGGATCGAGTTCCTCCGGCGTCTCGGCATGAGCCGTGTCATTCTTGCCCGCGAGCTGTCGCTGCCCGAGATCGAGCAGATCAGGCGACGGACGCCGATGCCTCTGGAGGTCTTCGTCCATGGGGCCATCTGCATCTCTTACAGCGGGCAGTGCCTGGCGAGCGAATCGCTCTGGGGCCGCAGCGCCAACCGAGGACTTTGCGGCCAGGCCTGCCGCCTGCCATATCAGGTGGTAATCGACGGACAGACGCAGGACGCGGGCGACCGGCAGTATATCCTCAGCGCTTCTGACCTGGGCGCCCTTCCGCATTTGCCCGACCTCATCAGGCTCGGCGTCAGCGGGTTCAAGATTGAAGGGCGGCTCAAGAGCGCCCACTATGTCGCTGCCGCCACCAGCGCATACCGTGCGTCGATCGACGCCGTCCTTGCCGGCTCGGCGCCGTCTCTGAGCCCCGAGCAGGAAGCGGATCTGGCCCTCAGCTTCTCGCGCGGGCTCTGCTCCGGTTTTCTCGAAGGCGTCAATCATCAGCGATTGGTCCACGGCCGCTTCCCCAAGAGCCGGGGCATTCATCTTGGCACAGTCGTCGACAAGACCCACCGCGGCGTTGTCGTTCAGCTCATCGGCGATGGCAAGGCCCAGCGTGCCACCAGCCCCGCCGCGCGCGGCACCAGGCGGCAGCGTCGATCCGGCCCGGCTGCGCAGGTTGCCCCAGCCACAGTCAAGCCCGGCGACGGCATCGTGTTCGACGAAGGCCACCCCGAGCAGGATGAGCAGGGCGGCCGGGTTTTCTCCGTGGAGCCGATCCGCGCGAGGCCTGCCCAGCCCGGCGGCGTGCTCGTCGAGCTCACCTTCGGCCGCGGCGACGTCAATCTCGCCGCAGTTTCGATCGGCAGCAAAGTCTGGAAGACCGACGACCCGGCGATCCGGCGGCGGCTCGCCCGCAGCTATCGGGACGACCGCTTCGCCCGCCGCGCCGTATTGCACGCCGGTGTATTGGCATCCTGTGGCCGGCCCCTGACGCTCATCCTTCGGGACGATGCCGGGCACGATGCCCAAGCAAGCTCGGATCAGCCGCTTCGCGAGGCCGTGAAGCACCCGCTCACCATCGAGTTGGCGCGGCAACAACTCGACCGGCTCGGGGATACTCCGTTCGAGCTGGGTTCAGTCGAGTTACTCGGCCCGGACGGCCCTGTGGAGTCCGTGCCGGTCATGGTTCCCAAGAGCATCCTCAACAGCCTGCGCCGCCGGGCGGTTCAATCGCTGCTCGAGCAGCGGGCGGCGTCCGCGCAACACGAGCTTGGTGATGTTCACGCCCTCGATTCGATCCGCACGGAAATCGCCCGGCATTTCCGCGATCGGCCGACGCAAAGCGATGCGCCTGGCGGCTCTGATGGCATCCCGCAGTTGCATATCCTGGTTCGCAGCTTCGAGCAATTCGAGGTGGTGCTCGGTTGGGCCGTCCCCGCCTCGGCTGTTCGGCCGGGGATGTTGTACTGCGATTTCACGGACCCGCGTGACGCCGGACGGGCCGTGCGGCTCGGCGGCAAGAGCGAATGGTCAATCGCGCTGGCCGCGCCGCGCGTCCTGATGCCGGGCGAAGAGCACCTGCTCGAAGGCATCGCCTCCGCCGCGCCACGAACGATCCTGGCCCGCAATCTCGGCAGCATCGAGTTCTTCCGCCGCCGATGTCCGGACGCGACGCTGATCGGCGACTTCTCGCTCAACGTCGCCAACGAGATTACGGCCTTCCTCTTCGCGCAACGCGGCCTGGCCCGGCTGACGCCCGGCTACGACCTCGATTGGTGCCGGCTCAGCGGCCTGTCGCGGCAGTTTCCAGCCTCGTTGCTCGAGGTCATCTTGCACCAGCACGTGCCGATGTTCCACACCCGCCACTGTCTGTTCGCCGCGAATCTGACGCAGGGAATGAACTGCGCGGATTGCGGCCGTCCATGCGCTCAACACGAGCTGCACCTCCGCGACCGCAACGGCGTGGATCATCCGGTCCTTGTGGACGCGGCGGGCAGGAACACCGTCTTCAACGCCGCAGTCCAGACCGCCGCCGATCGCGTGCCCGCGATGCTGCAGGCCGGTCTGCGTCATTTCCGCGTCGAGTTGCTCCGCGAATCCCCCGCCCTGGTCTGCGGCCTGCTCGATATCTACAGCCGTCTGCTCGCCGGCGCGATCGAGCCCGCGAGTGCGATGCGCGAACTGCGCAAGCAGAACCCCGCTTCAAAAATCACGGCCTGACGTGTCACAACTGCATCCATGCTTGTGGTCCTGCGCAGGTTGACAGACGATGCTCGAGCAATCACCTGGTCTTCGTGCTCTTCGAGCCCGTCGTGGCGAACAGTTGCGACTCCACACTCCGGTGTGATCCGCGTCGGCCAGGGGCGGCCGACGCTACATTCCTGAGCTGCTGTTATCGGCGCTCCCGGCGGGAACTGTAGATCAGGCGATCGGCGGAGATCACGCGCGGGCGCCCCTCGCGCGCCGGGCGGCGCTCCAGCACGTCGCGGACGGCCGCGGCAATGCCGGCGGCGTCGAGTCCGCATTCGGCCAGTTGCCCGCGACGCGACCCGTGGGCGATGAAGCGGTCGGCGGGGATGCCCAGCATGGTCAAAGATCCGACCGGCAGCCCCATCGCCGCCGCAGTCTCCAGCACCGCGGAACCGAAACCCCCGGCGAGCGAATGATCGCAAACGGTGATGACCGGCCTGGCCCGAGACCAGGCGCTCTTTACCATGTCGCTGTCGATCGGTTTGGCGAAGCGGGCGTTGACCACACAGGCTTCGATGCCGTCGGCGGCCAACAGGTCGGCCGCGTCCAACGCATCACTGCACACCGACCCGTACGCCAGAATCGTGGCGTCGGTGCCTTTTCGCAGCAGCACGCAACGCCCCAACTCGAACTCCGGCGGCGGGTCGTTGGACAGGGGCGGCGGCACCGTGTCGCGCGGATAGCGAATGGCGCTGGGTCTATCCAGCTTCAGGGCCAGCCGCAGGGCGGGGCCGAGCTCCTCGCCGTCGCCCGGCGCCATCAGGACCATGTTCTGCAAAACGCGGAGGTAAGCGATATCGGCGAAGCCGTGGTGCACCGGGCCGTCACCGCCCACCAGGCCGGCTCGATCCAGTGCGAAGATCAAGGGGAGCCCTTGAAGCGCGACCTCCTGGAAGACCTGGTCGAAGGCTCGCTGGAGGAAGGTCGAGTAAATCGCGACCACCGGGCGGAGGCCGGCTTTGCACATGCCGGCCGCGATGTCCACCGTGCCGCTCTCGGCGATTCCGGCATCGAGAAAGCGATCCGGGAAGGCCTCCTGAAACTTGTTCAAGCCCGTGCCGTCGGGCATGGCGGCAGTGAGTGCGAAGACCCGCGGGTCCTTTCGAGCCAGGTCAATCAGCGCGTCGGCAAATGCGGAGGTGTAACTGTGGCCCCCGCCCTGAATTTCCACGCGGCAACCCTCGACCTTGAAAGGCTTGGGGCTGTGGAACTTGGTCGGCTCGGCCATGGCCCAGTCCGCGCCGCGGCCCTTTTCGGTGTGCACGTGGAGCAGGACGGGATGATTCACGTCCTTGACCAACTGTAGCAGCTCGATGAGGTGGGCCACATCGTGACCGTCCGTCGGGCCGACGTACATGAAGCCGAGCTGCTCGAATATCTGATGCGGCGAGAGCGTGGCCTTGAGCCCTTCCTTCAGATGGCCCAGGGCCTCGAACGTGGCCTTGCCGATCAGCGGCACGCTGGGGAGGTATTTCTTGACCCGCTTCTTGGTCTCTTCATACACCGCGCTGACCCTGAACTTGGCCAGATGGGCCGCCATGCCGCCCTGCGTGGGCGCGATTCCCATCGAGTTGTCGTTCAGCACGACGAGCAACTGCCTCCGCAGCGTCCCGGCCTGGTTCAGACCCTCGAAGGCCACGCCGTTGAAGATGCTGGCGTCGCCGACCACCGCGACCACCCGTCGGTTGTCATTCAACGCCGCCGCCCCGCGTGCCAGTCCGGTCGCGGTGGCGATGGCCGTGCCGGCGTGACCGACGTTGAACAGGTCGTACTCGCTTTCGTCGATGTTGGGGAAACCGCTGATGCCCCCGGCTTTGCGCAAGGTGTCGAAGCTGGCGTTCCGCCCGGTGAGGATCTTGTGGACGTAGGCCTGATGCCCCACGTCCCACAGCAGGCAGTCGCGCCGGAAATCAAACGTCCGATGCAGGGCGATGGTCAACTCCACAACGCCAAGGTTGCTGGCCAGATGGCCGCCGTTGTGGCTGACCACGTTGATGATCCGTTCGCGTATCTCCGCGGCCAACTGCACGAGCTGGTCGACCGAAAGATCGGCCAGGTCCGCCGGGCCTCGAATAGTAGGGAGCACCTTGTCCATGCTTGATTCCGTTCTCGTCCGCTCCTTCTGGCTATAGAGTATTGAGCCGCGCCTAAGACTCCCGCTCGACCACATAAAGGGCCAGTGCCACCAAGCGAGCAGCTCGCGATCCGAAGGGCTCCAACGCGGCGATCGCGTTTTCGACTTCCTCCATCGCCATTCTGTAGGCCTCTTCAGTACCTACGGCCCGGGGATAGGTTTGTTTGCCGGAGGCGGCATCTTTGCCGGTCTTCTTGCCGATTGCCTTGGCACCGCCGGTCAAATCGAGCAGATCGTCCGCCGCCTGAAAGGCCAGGCCGAGGGCCTCGCCATAGCTACCAAGGACCGATAGCTGCTTTTCGGCCGCCCCGGCCGCGATACCGCCCAGCCGGCACGCTGCTTCGATCAGTCGCGCCGTCTTGGCCGCATGAATCCGCGACACCACCGCCGCATCGGGCGGCAGCGATTCGCCCTGCACGTCCGCTGCCTCGCCGCCGATCATGCCTTGCCATCCGGCGGCATCCGCCAGTTCGCGAATCATGGCGAGGGTCTTCCGCGGGTCGGAGACATCGCGTGCGAGCAATTCGAATGCCAACGCCAGGAGGCCGTCGCCAGCCAGAATCGCCATGGCCTCGCCGAATACCTTGTGATTCGTCGGTTTGCCACGGCGGACATCATCGTTGTCGAGGGCTGGCAGGTCGTCATGGATCAGGCTGAACGTGTGGACGCATTCGACGGCCAGCGCGGCCGGCATCGCCTTTTCGGTATCCCCGCCGCAGAGTTCACAGCACCACAGAACCAGGGCCGGACGCAACCGTTTTCCGCCCGCATCGAGGCTGTATCGCATCGCCTCCGCCAGGCGCGGGCACGCTCCTTGATATGTCCCCAGCAGGGCCTGCAACCGGCGGTTCACCCGTTCCGCCTCGTTTTGCAGAAGAGATTTGATGTCCTCATCCATGGCGACTGACATTCACGCTCCCCACAGCTCCCGGCCGGATGTCCATACGGCCGATGTGCGCGTGCCGACCATGGATTCGCCGAAAGGCGGCGGATTTCGGCCGGTTTCTTATTATGCCGTGCATTTTAGCCTGCGCTGCGTGCCGGCAAAGCGAATGCAGCCTGTCTATCGAAAATTTTGAAAGAATTGACAACTCGCCGCCGGTGGGGCCGCAGCCTGGGCTTTGGCGCCGTGCAGGCTTGCCGGTGAAGGCATCGGCGCCACCCTGCGCCGCGGCTCAGTCCTGGGGCAGATCGGGTTTTTCGGCCGGCTCCACGCCGTCCCGGCCGGCAGCCTGCAACTGCTGGATCTTCAGCTCGGCGTCGGCCAGCACGCTCCGGCAACGCTGGATCAGGGCCATCCCCTCGCCGAACTGCTTGATCGATTCCTCCAGCCCGATCTTGCCCTGCTCGATGGACTTCACGATCTCCTCGAGCCGAGCCATGGCCTTCTCAAAAGTCATTTTTTCCGGGGCCAATCAGTCATCTCCTTGAGCTTCCTCGGATGATGCTTCTATTCGAACAACTCTCCCTGGTCGCCGTCCAACACCCGGCTCGCGATTTTGCCGGCGGCGGTCTCGGTCTCGATGCGGTCGCCCGTCTTCACGTGATCGGGCTTGCTGACGATCGTGCCGTCCCTGGCCTTGCGGGTAATGGTAAACCCCCGCCGCAGAACCTGCTCGTGGCTGCACGCCGACAGCCGGGCTTCGAAACCGACCAGGGCTCGCCGGCGATCTTCCGCCAGGCGCTGCCAACCGTGACGGACGCGCTCGTCAAGCTGAGCCATCACCGCGGCGGCATGCTCGATCTGTCGCCGGGGCGAAGCCGCCACCAGCCGCACGGACATGTCGCGAAGACGCCGCTCGGCGTATAGCGCGAACCGGCCCTGGGCCCAGCGCAGGCCGTCCTGCATTTTGGCGATCCGCTCGCGAAGCCCGGCCAGCACCGCCTCCGGCCTGACGCGGAGCAATCGCAACTCGCCCTCGTGCAGGGTCGTCCGCCGCGCCGACAGCGTCCGCGCGACGACCAGTCGCAACCGGCTGACCATCTCGTCCACCGCCTGCTGCCGCTGCCGGACTCGCCCGATCGGATCGCGAAACCACTCACATCGCTCTACGACCGCCAGCCGTGCCCGCGCCGACTCCAGCAGCCGGCGGGCTGCCTGGCCCAGCCGGTGCCGCTGGGCATCCACGACCTCCAGTAGTTCATCACGCGCCGGCACTGCCAGTTCCGCCGCCGCCGTCGGCGTCGCCGCCCGCACATCGGCCACAAAATCCGCGATGGTGAAATCGACCTCGTGCCCGACCGCGCTCACGACCGGGATCTCGCTGGCATGAATGGCTCTCGCCACCACCTCCTCGTTGAAGGCCCACAGATCTTCCAGCGAGCCGCCTCCGCGGCCGACAATCATCACGTCGATCCCGCCGAGCTTCTCCCGCGCCAGGTTGATCCGGCGGATGGCGTCAGCGATCTCCGCCGCCGCCCCCTCGCCCTGGACGCGGACGCCGAACACATACACCAGCACGGCCGGATAGCGCCGGGCGATGGTCCTCAGGATGTCGCGGATGGCGGCGCCGGTCGTGCTGGTCACCACCGCGATCCGCCCGGGAAACTTCGGCAGCTTGCGCTTGCGCCGAGGGTCGAACAGCCCTTCCTTCTCCAACCGCTCCTTCAACTGGCGGAAGGCCAGCTCCAGCTCGCCCACGCCCCGCGGCTCCAGCCGCTTCACGTAAAGCTGGTATTGCCCTCGCGGCTCGTACACATCGACTGAGCCCGTCGCCACCACTTGCAGGCCGTCCACCGGGCTGAATCGCAGCGTCTTCGCCGAGGCCTGCCACATCACGCAGCGAACCTCGCTCGACTCGTCCTTCAACGTGAAGTACAGGTGCCCGCTCTCCGGCTGCGAGACGTTGGACAACTCGCCCAGGACATGAAGATCGCCGGGCAGCTCCTTCTGGATGGCCCCGCGGATCAGCCGGGTAAGCTGCGAGACGGTGAGTATGACGGGCTTGTCGGCTCCGGCGGCGGACGAGAACAGCGTCTGCTCCTTCTGCGGCGCCGGCACACGGCTCGGGTCAAACGGCTTTCGCGGCGATGGCCCGCCAGACTTGCTCACAGCGGTTCCTTCCAGAATCCGTACTCGTGGCTCTTGTCCGGGTCGTCGCAGATGCGTTCGCCCTTATGGACGAACCCGCTTCGCAGGTAGAGCTTGTGGGCGTCGGTCAGCTTCACGTCGCTCCAGGCCCGCATCGCCCGGCAGCCTTTGCTTCGGGCATACTCGATGGCCGTCTCCAGCATCTTCCGCCCCAGCCCGCGCCCGCGGTGCTCGGCCAGCATATACATCCGGTGCAGTTCGCTCTCCGCCCCGTGCAGCAGGACGCCGACGCACCCAACCACCGCCCCCGCTCCGCGTTCTGCCTTCCGGGTTCCGCGTTC
>DATKKX010000051.1:0-3272 GCA_035542775.1 Phycisphaerae bacterium
CCGATGAAAGCGACCCCGGCCCCTACGCCATCCCGCTCAATGCTCCCATCGAAGGCGGCAGCGCCAGCGACGGCGATCGCCACACCTTCGCCGTCGATGTCGATAACTGCATCCTCTATGAGCTCTACAGAGCCTTCCCGCAGACGTCCAGTTGGCAAGCCGATTCCGGCGCCATCTTCAACCTTCTTTCGAACGCTTTGCGGCCGGCCAACTGGACCTCTACCGACGCGGCCGGCCTGCCGATCTTCCCGGGCCTGGTTCGTTACGACGAAATCGCCGCCGGCGAGATTCGCCACGCCGTCCGGTTCACCGTACCGAGGACACAGAAGGCGTATGTATGGCCCGCGCGTCACTACGCCTCCAGCATCACCGATCCCTCCTACCCGCCCATGGGCCTGCGCGTCAGGCTGCGCGCGTCCTTCAACATCTCCGGTTATTCCGCGACGAACCAGATCATCCTGCGCGCCCTCAAAAAATACGGCATGATGCTTGCCGATAACGGCTCGGCCTGGTACATCAGCGGCGCTCCCGACTCGCGCTGGGACAACAACGACCTCCACGCTCTGGGTGCCATCAAAGGTTCGGATTTCGAGGTTGTGGACGTTTCGTCGCTCATGGTCAACGCCAACTCCGGCCAGGCGCTGCAATCCGGTGCGAGCCTGCTCTCCGTGAGCAAAACTCACGTCGGGAACTTCACGCCCGGGCAGAACGGCGCAACCTACACCGTGACCGTGAGCAATAACGCATCGCCGACGTCCGGTACCGTCACCGTGACGGAGACCGTTCCCACCGGGCTGACCCTGGTCTCCATGGCGGGGAGCGGCTGGACCTGCCCGGCCGCCGCGAACACCTGCTCGCGCAGTGACGTGCTCGCAAGCGGCGCCAGCTATCCACCCATCACTGTGACCGTGAATGTCTCCTCCGGTGCGCCTCGATCGGTGACCAATCAGGTCACGGTGTCGGGCGGAGGTTCAGTGAACGCCACGGCAAGTGACGTCACCAATGTCACATGCCCCGTCACCGTATCGCCTGTTTCCGCGGCCGTGTCCGGTGTGGCTGGTACCCTCAGTCTTACGCTCAACGGCGGTTCCTGCGGATGGACGGCAAGCTCCGCGACATCCTGGCTGGTTCCGGGCGCGTCCTCCGGCACCAGTGGAACCCTCACTGTGAGTGTCTCCGCCAATACCACCGGCGCGCAACGCGTCGGCACTGTCACCGTGTCCGGCCAGACCGTCACTGTCACTCAGGCCGGCAATAACCCGGTGCAGATACCGGGACTTGTCTCTCTCAATCCGTTTCAGGGCACCGGCCTCAGCGCGACCCTGACTCTTGTGTATTCCCACCCAAGCGGCTGGTCCGCCATCCGCAGCGCCGAGTTCATCATCAATCCTCGCTGGGAGGCCAACAATCGGGCGGGCGGCTGCTACATCAAATATGCTCCGGCCACCAACCTCTTCACCCTCATCGCCGATGACGGCTCCTCTACTGTCGGCACCGCCGCCCCGGGCTCCGCAACCACTCTGGCCAACACTCAGTGCTCTCTCAACGCTGCCGCCTCTTCCGCGACCGGCAGCGGCACCACCCTCACCATCGTCGCAGCCTTGACCTTCCAGCCCTCTTTCTCAGGCCAGCGCCACATCTGGATGCAAGCGGTCGATTACAACAACAATTCCACCAACTGGCTCGTCTACGGTGTCTGGTTTCCCACTCAATCCACCGTCTCCGCCGGTCCCTGGTATCGCATCTACGATCCTTTCTCCGCCACCTACCTCTACAGTGCCGATACCAACGAGTACAACACGCTCGGCTCCCGCGGTTTCACCCTGCAAGGCACTTCCGGCTTGGTGATGAACGGCTCCACCACGGTGGGCGGTGTCTCCAACATGGCCTGGTATCGAGTCTTCGTGAACTCCACCAGCAGCCACTTCTGGACCTCCGACCGCAACGAGTTTCTGACACTGATCAACCAGCAACAGGCCTATGTCGGCGAAGGCGTGGCGGCATTTGTGATGCCGTACATCAACGCGCAGGGGCAGGTCTCGCCGCAGGTGACAAACACGATCCCGTTCTACCGGGCAGCCTATCTGGGGGCGAACCTGCACTACTGGACGGCCGACGCGGACGAGTACTTCAATCGCAACGGCAAACACCTCCCCACCGGGTACGTCGGCGAAGGCATTGCCTGCTACATCTTCCCCACCAGCGGCGCACAGTTCAACGACCTTCCTGACCAGCCCGCTTTGGCCTCCGCGGATGTGCTGCCGGAGCCGGAGCCGGCGGACGACGGCTCACCAGCGGTATCGTCCGTCGCGAATGGTACGAGCCCGACCGCAACCGGCGTGATTGTGCCGGGACAGGTGATCTCGCTCCGAGGCCGTCACCTCGGCGGCACAGTCTGGATCAACGGCCTCGCGGCCGAGGTGATCGCGGCGAGGGACACCGAGGTCCATGTTGTGGTGCCCGCACAACTGCAGGGCACCGCCGAAGCGAGCCTGGAAGTGGAGCATCGCGGCCGCCGGTCCCGGCCCCTCACGCTGGGCGTGGTGCCCGCGAATCCGGCAATCTTCGGCACCAACCCATACGGCCTCGGGAATGCGCAGGCCCTGAATGCCGATGGCACAACGAACAGCCCGCGGCACCCCGCCGCGCGCGGCTCCGTGGTCACCCTCTACACGACCGGCCTCGGGGCGTCTGACCTTTCGATGGAAGTGCACATCGCGGGGTTCCCGGCCGAGGTCATCTCCGCCGGCCCATCAGTGGCCCGTCCGGGAGTGACCGAACTGCGGGTGCGCGTACCCGAAGGCATCGGACCCGCAGCCTTCCAGCCCGTAGTCCTGCACATCGCCAACCAATTCAGCCAGCCCGGCATCGGCATCTCCATCGAGTAACCGTAGGGCGGGAAGTCAATCCGCCCCCTGCCGCTCGCGTCACTCCATCTCCAGCACGAGCAGATTCCAATCCAGAAAGCCGTTGTGGCTCAGCGCCGCGCCTGTGTCGGGGTGGTAATACTCGTTGAGCGATCCATGGGCGGCCAGATCGGCGCAGAGCAATTGCAGCGTCTTGTCGGCGAGTTCGGTCGCTTCCTGATCGAATCCGTAAGCCTTCAGTCCCTTCCACACAAGGTAATTCACGATGATCCAGACCGGCCCCAGCCAGTTGCTGGGGTTCGAACTGAAATCCAGCGAATACATCCGCTCATAGGATGAGAGCGAGCGCACTCCCCAGGCCGCGCGGAAGCGCCGGTCGCGCCGGTAGTTCGCCTCGATCATCTG
>DATKKX010000052.1:0-6302 GCA_035542775.1 Phycisphaerae bacterium
GATCGAGTTCCAGGGCCTTTTCATTGAGTTCGCGGGCTTGCCCGGTCTGGCCGGCTTCCTCCGCGTTCTGCGCCAACAGCGCGTACATCTCTGATGCGTAGTTGACTTTCTCTTCGCAGGCGGGTTTCGACAGATTCGAGATAATGCCCACCGCCGCTGCGACGCAACAAGCCGTTGCCAAAGCTCGCCATTGCCGCCCTCGAAGCATGTCGATGATGCTCATGCATCCGGCCGCGGCCAGAATCGACATCGCCGGAACGACCGGAACGCGGTATCGATCGGCCACAAACACGACGACAATGCCCAGCAGATACAGAACCACGAAAAGGACCAGGGGAAGCGGGATCCGGCGCCATCCCCACACCAGGCCCCAGACCGCCAGCGGAAATAAAACGCCCCACGGAAAGCCGAATCGTCCGGCTTTCCACACCAACAGCCCCAGCAGCCGCGACCATTCGCGAAAAAGATAAATGTCTACGTTCCTGGGAATCTCCCGGCCGTTCGCCATCTGCAAGGCCTTGTGCCCCAGGCCGCTGGCGAAAGAAAACGGCTCCGCTTTGGCGTATTGCCATGCTTTCCCATAGAAGAACTGCGATGCTTCCTGTCTGGTCTTGCAGCCGTGGCGCTCGGGCAGCAGCGTCAACTCTTCCCACTCAAAGCCCGGCCGGATGGTCAGCGTCTTGCAGGTATCCTCGTTGTTGCCGAGGTAGACGTTCAGCCCCCCGGACGTGGGAAGCACGCCGAAATGTCCAGCCGCGCGATAACACTCCGACGCGGCCGGAGCCAGCACCAGCAGGAGCCCCACCATCACCCTGGCGAGTCGACCGATGGTCTCCGTCCAGGTCCTGCGGTCGCGGATGAAGACCGCGGCCAGCCAGATCAGGGCCGTGAGCATAACCGGCAAGAACGTCGGGCGTGTGAGAATGCCGAGCCCTCCGCATATACCCAGAACGACGCACCAGGCCCCGGAACCTTTCGCGGCCGTCTGCAGCAGGAGAATCAGAAGGGCCACCGACCAGAACGCCGCCCATCCCGCTGTGTCGATCTCGCCCTCGTAGAAGATCAACGGGCCGTAGAAGGCGACAATCGCACCGGCCAGCAGCCCGATCCGTCGGTCGAAGATTCGACACCCCAGTCGATATGTCAGCACGCAGGTGATCGCCCCCAGCACGATCTGCAGGATCTTCGCGACCAGAATGGATGGGCCGGTCAGCTTGAACAGCACGCCCAGCCAGAACGGATAGAAGGTCGGCTGCCAGAAGAAATTCGTGTCGATGACGCCGTTCTGCGCCAAGCCTACGGCACGGAGGTAATAATCCCGTGAATCCAGGGTCAGCGAATAAAACGTCGGATTGGCCGAACTCTCGTGCAGATAAACCGCCCGAACGGCCAGCGCCGCGGCGAAGATCGCCACGCAAGTCGCGACTTCCTGCCGCGTCCAGGGGCGCCCGGCCCTTGCCTGTGGCTCCTCACCGGGTGCCGGGATGGTCAACTCCTCAGTGTCTGACATATCCTGACCAGAGTCGGTAGAGCACCTGCCGGTACGCGCTCGCCCCGATGACGGCGCTCGGAGCACGGGGACCATTACGATTCCGTCGCGTTACTCTCCTCCTATGCCGCGACGGCCGACGTGACGGCCTCCGGCGGAAGGATACCAGACTTGGTCAGGGCGCAAAACCTCGCCACCATCGATCGCCGATCCCCATGACAGATCCGAGTCACGACGCTCGTGACGGCACTCTATCGGCCCGGCGTCTCCGGCTCCTCTTGTGTGGTGCTGGCGGCCTTCGGCGGTTCTCCGGGCGGCTCGGCCTTGCCTTGGTCCGAATGTCGCTCCAACCGCACGGGCACCTCCTGCCATTCCCACCGTCTGGAATCCCTGGTGAGCAGGCTGGCCCTCGGCTCACCCCGCTTCGCCAGGATCTCGATCCTCCCGGTATCTACCTCCACCCGTACAATGGTCTGCTCAACGCCCACGTACTGATAGACCGTGGCCGCACGCTCACTCCTGGTCTGGGCTCGCAAGGCCTCGACGCCCCAACACAAGAACGCCTGCACCGCGAGCCAGGCCCCGCCCATCACGACGATCCAACGTCCGGCTTTTGACATGGCCTTCTCCTTGTAAGTGATTGTACCGATAACCGTCCCCGCCGGTTTCGCTCTGACGGCGGGAAGCGCCTCCGCCTGCTGGGAACCCAGGGTGCGGACCGTCCCGGACTCATCATCGGGGCCCGTCTCAGAATGTTTTTTGACGACCTTCTTCGTGGTGAGCGCGCGCGCTATCGGCCTACTTTCTAACCCCCGCCCGCCAACGGGCCGATGTGCCGAACACCGAAATTGTGAGGTCGGCCTGTGACGAAGCGACCGAGAATCTTCGATATGCTGCTTCGCAGCAACGACATTGCCGCCGACCAGGCCCTGGTCGCCGGCATACCGGAGATCGCGCCCGAGTTGCAGGCCGAGGCGGTCAACATCCTGGTTTCCCGTAACCACGAGTTCGGCCTGGAAGCCCTGCCGGTCCTCTACGGCCACCTGGCGGAGGAAGCCAAGGCCATCGTCGTCGCCAACACCGCGCGGCTCTTCGGCGCCTTGCGCACCACCGTCCGCAGCAACGACATCAAGACCCGCCTCAACACCGTGGACATCATCCGCCGCAGCGGAAACCTCCGCCTCGCCTATCTGGTCTCCCACGCCGTCCACGACGGCAACCCGCAGGTGCGCGGCGACGCCGCCGTCACCCTTCACGAGCTGGCCAACAGGCATTACGGCAACTACATGGAGACCACCTCGCTGCTGCGAGACGCCGCCGAGCCCGAGGCCGGCATCACCCAGGCCATCGTCGGCACGCTGAAGCTCCTGCGCGAGGAGCGGCAGTGCCTGATCGCCGCTCTGGCCGACGCGGTCAACTGCTACGAGAGCCACTTTCGCGCCGAGATCCTCGAAGCGGCCATGTACTTTGCCGACGAGCTGGAGGACAAGCTCTTTCAGCACGCCACCGTCAAACGCGGCAAGCTGGCCCACGCCATGCTCGACATCTTCGCCAATTCGCCCTCGCCGCAGCTCGCCCCGTTCGTGTACGTCGCCCTCTGTTACCCTGAGTTTCGCCGGCGGATCGTCTCCACCTTCGCGACCAGCCGCGATCCTGAGTTCTTCGCCCACATCATCCGCTATCATTGGCTGGCGCGCGACCCGAGCATCAGGAAGAACCTGCTGTCCGTGCGCTCGATCCCCTGGCTCGAGGACGGGATG
The DNA here is from genome assembly GCA_035542775.1 of Phycisphaerae bacterium. Classification (GTDB taxonomy): domain Bacteria; phylum Planctomycetota; class Phycisphaerae; order UBA1845; family UTPLA1; genus DATKKX01. The sequence goes on from DATKKX010000052.1 coordinate 3,250, forward strand.
GAGCCGGCCTTCGCCCTGCCGCCCGACGCCGCGGCGTTGGCGCCGACCTGGCTGCTCTCCCTGGGCATACCTTCCGGTCAGAAGGTCGCGGTGATCCTCAACTTCCTCCTGATCGACAACCTCGCCGCCAACCGCGCCGCCGTCTGGGCCCTGGTCAGGATCGATACCCCTGCCGCCACGCTCGCTCTGCAAAGCGCCCTCGATCACGAGGATTCCGGCATCCGGAAGGTGGCCGAACGCGAGATCGCCTTCCGCTCCCGCCGCGATAACCTGGTCGTCCGCCGCCCGCGCAAGGATCGGCCGGAGGAATGGAGCAACATGTTTGATCGAGCCGGACTCTCCGAGGAGTTCGACGATCTCTGGCACCATTTCGAGCGGCTCAACCCCGTCCAGGCCAAGACCGCCGGCCGCCACGCCACTACCTACGTTCCAGGCTTCGTCACCCAGCTCCAGGTCAAGCTCCGCTCGGCCCAGACCGCCGACCGTCTACGGGCCCTGCGTCTGTTGTCCCTCATCAACCTGACGGAGCAATTCAAGAACGATGTGTTCAACGTCGCCAACGATCGGTCGCCGGAAGTGCGTGCCATGGCCATGACCATCCTCGGCCAGCTCGGCGACGTCACCAGCCGAAGAATCCTCGAGCGCGGTCTCAACGATGCTGACCCCGCCGTGCAGGCCGCCGTGATCGACGCCCTCGACGAAATGAACGCGCCCCGCCGCGTCGAGCTGCTTCTGCCCAAGACCGAGAGCGAGCACGCCGACGTGCGCAGTGCCGCGGTCCGAGCGTTGTTGAAGCTCCGCGTAGCCCCCGCCGCCGTCGCCCTCATGGCCATGCTCCGCGATACCCGCTCGGACCATCGCTGCGCGGCACTGTGGATCATCGACCAACTGCGGCTTGATTACCTGGTCCCGCGCGTGCTGGAGATCGCGGGATCCGACAAGGATGCCCGCATCGCCCGCATTGCCGAGCATGTCGCCCGGCGGCTCAAACGGACGGGCAATCCGCCGCGCCCGGCCGCGGCCCCCTCGCCCGGCGCCGCCAGACCCTTGATCCAGCCGTCTTCCGTGGAGGCCTCACCGTCGTGACCCCGTCAGCTCTCATCCTCGCTCAAGCCGCGCCGCGCAAGGGTCTCCAGAGCCTGTTCGAGAACCTGCAGAGCGCCATGCATCCCAACCAGGTGGGTCCGCCCGCCGTCATGCTCGTTCTCGGCTTCGTCGCCGGCATTATCGCGCTGCTCTTGGTCCTCGCCATCATCAAGTCGCGCAGGCAGACCCAGGACAGCGTGTCACGGACCAGCCGGCCCATGCGGTTGTTCAGCAAGGCCCTCAAGAATATGGGGATCAGCTTCCCCGACCGCGTCCTGATGCGGATCGTCGCTCGACGGGCACGCGTGGCCCAGCCCGCGATCATGCTCTTCAGCCCGGATTTGTTGGAACGTTACTCCGCTGTTTGGATCGACTCTCTCGGCTTCCGCCCCCTCCGCGCCCGAATCCGTGCCCGGTTGAAGGCCGTGGCGGCGAAGGCCTTCGAGTGAGCCGCGCCGGCGCGCCGCGCACCCGGCCGCGGACGAGGAAAGGCGTCGATTCCTCCCCTGCCGATCGATACGTTGACAACCTGAGCGTCCCACCTTTCCGGCATCCACCCTACCCGGAGAAACCACCAACCACGCCGTCGACGATTGATCAAGAAACCTTGACCCCGCTTCGGTCCGGGCCATATGATGCTCCTCGCCTCGTGGCCTGTTCGACATGGACGCCGGATGGGCGGTTCGGGGAATTCCTTTCGCGGAGGGACCCTCACGTGCTAGCGCGAACCGTAACCGCAATCGTGATCGTCGCTTTGCTCGCCGGCGCCAGCTGCTACGACCCGCACTTTCCCACTACGCTGACGCTGTTGCTCGACAGCGCCACCCAGCTCTCCGTCGAAGCCCCTATCCATTCCGGGGTGTCCTCGCTGGCCAACTCGACCTGGGCGGTTTACACCGAGGATCCCGATGCGCCGGTTGAGCGGGGCAATGACGGCCTGCCGCCCGGACCGGGCCGGCCCGAGCTGGTGGTGCGCGTCCAGTTCGGCCCCAGCGGCGAGATTGTCTGCATGTACGACAACCGCTTCGAGAGAGACACCATACCGGAAACCATCCAGCCGGACGGGCAGTTGCACCCCAGCGAGCTGATCGGCGCATCTTACGTCGGCGCGCCCTACGGAGGGCAAATAGACGACGCCGCGGCCGCCGCCGGCCTGGCCCGGTTGGTCGCCGGACCGATCGAGCTGGCCTCGGCCACCATATACATCCGCGGCACGCTTGCCGACGACCGCTGGAATGGCGTGCTTGGCTATCAGCTCACCATTCCACCGGGGGCTGGCGCCTTTGACCCCACCTATGACGCGGGGCAATGGTCCTACGAGTATGCGATGTACGCCGTGCGCGAGTAGTCGTCGGACCAACACGCAACGCGGAAATCCGCCCCCGAACCTGGAGTTGCGTGAGGTGCAAGTGCGCCCCCGGCCCTCGCCCCTCGCAGCCGCCGCGCAGAGCATCGCTCCCACTCTTCATTTCGATGTTTCTGCGTTTCAGCTTTTCGGCGTTTCCCCTTCGTACTCCGCGTACGTCTTCGCCGTCTCCCACACCCGCACCCGCCGCAGTCGCGCCGGCAACAACTTGTCGGCCAGCAGATCCCAGACCGTTCGGGCGATGTTCTCCACCGACGGATTGACCTCCGCGAACTCGGCCGTGTCCGAGTTCAGATGCTTGTGATCGAACCGGTCGATGATCTCCCGCTTCACCACCGCCTCGAACGCCGGCAGCGCCGCCACCCGGCCGGTCTTCTCCGACACTGCGCCCGCGATGGTCACCTCCACGCGGTAGTTGTGCCCGTGACCGTTGGGATTGTTGCACTTGCCGAATACCTCGCGGTTTTCCTCCTCCGACAGATTCGGTACGTGCAGCCGGTGCGACGCGGAGAACTCGAAGGTTTGCGTTAACTCGACCATGGCAGGATCTCCGGGATAGACGGCGTAATGCAGGTGCGGCGTGGTCCACAGGGCCAGCGAT
>DATKKX010000053.1:0-13156 GCA_035542775.1 Phycisphaerae bacterium
GAGACCGGCAGGGCGAGCAAGATGGCGCCGGGGATGATGAGGCCGGCAAACGTGCCTGCCAGGAAGCTCTCCGGCCGGCCGAGCACTGTGACGACAATTCTCCGGAACCAGGTTTTTCGGTCTTTCATATTGGAAGAAACCGTGCTGGTTTGCCGGCCGTCCGGCATTCATGCGGGGGCCGATCTGTCACCGCACGCATCGCTCGTCGTACCATCGAACCGGGAGCGTCATGCCGCAAACATGAGATCCTCCGAAAACCGAGGGCGCGATTGTACTGAGGAGCCTGTTTGTCGTCGAGTGGCCGGATCGCAGCGCATATGGGTCGGCTGCGAGACTGCTCCAGGGGTGGATCATGGGGTGCAAGGCTCCGCTGCCGATCCGTCGTGCCGGCGTGGCTATGTCCGCGGCGTCACGCATGGGGCCGGAGCGCTGAGCAGCCATGAGAAGGATTCCGGCGCAAGCGATAGCACGATTCATTTATCCATACGGCGGGTGCGGTTACAAAAAACTTGCAAAGCAAAAATATTGCTTCTCGCATAAAATATGGTGGCGAATCGAGGAATGCACTTGCGTCAGGAAGGTGGTGATCTATGAGACCAGTTCACCTGTTCTTAGCACTTGCTCTCCTGGCGATGGCGCGGTTTGTTCCAGCAGCCGTTGCCAGTGATGAACAACCAGCGCCTGCGACCGGCATCAAGGACGACGGCCGCATGGCAGAGTATGTCGAGGCGATCCGGCATGCGCCGGATCCGTCCGCCGCAGTCGCGGCGTATGCGGCTGCGATTGCAGCGGATCACAGCAGCCTGGCGCCGGCCGAAGCCTACGTGCACCGCATGATAGAACTCGGCACGCCGGGAATGGCCTATACGCAGGCCCACGAACTCTTGCAGCGAGAGCCGGGCAATGGCCTCGCGTGGGGCGTGATGGCGGACGTAGATGCGCGGCGGGGGCAATTTGTGACCGCACTGGACGACATCGTGAAAGCCGTCCGGAATGCGCCGAATGATCCGTTTGTACACCGGACCGCAGCGGGGTTGGTCGCCTGGTATGACATCATGGCCGATCAATCGCAGGTTTCCGCCGATCTGAAGCACTCCCTTGGCCAGATGCGCAAGCAACTGGACAAGGAGAAGACCTTCACCGAGGCGTATGCCGAGGCGAAGGCTTTCTACGAGCGCATGAAGACCGAGCAGGCACAGGCCGGGGCCACCGCACCGGCGGCGCCTGAGAGCACCGATTCATCGACACCGGCCGGGTATAGCGAGAGCGGTCCGGAAGTGTATGTCACACCGGCGGATACAACGTACATCTACGACACGTATCCGTACTATGCCTACGACTACGGTTTCTATCCGACGTTTCCGATTTACGGCGGCTACTGCTACGGTGGTTGGCCCTATTGCTACGGCGGATCGTGCTGGTGGCCGGTTGAGCCCTTCTGCTTCGGCGGTGTCGGGCCGTTCTTCGGCCACAACCGATTCGGCTTCGATGGGTTCGGCTTCCATGGGCGGCACGGTTTCCGCGGATTCGAAGGACACGGGGAATTCGGCCACGGAAGCTTCGGGGCTTTCAACCACTCCGGCTTCGGCCGCGGCTTTGGGCGCGTGGGCGGGGTGGCTGGTTCGCGGGCCGGCGTCGGAACGCTCGGCGGTGGACATTTTCACAGTTCGCTGCCGATCTACGGCGGACGCGGATCAACGTTCAGCGGGGGCGGGTCGCATGGCTTCCGATCCGCCAGTGTGAGCAGCTTTGGCGGCCGCTCAGGATCCGCCCACTTTGCGCCGCGGGGCTCCTCGGTGGGTGTCGGCTCCTTCGGGGGTGGTCGCTCCTTCGGCGGCGGTGGATTCCACTCCTTCGGGGGTGGTCGTTCCTTCGGCGGCGGCGGGTTCCACTCCTTCGGCGGTGGTCGTTCGTTCGGAGGCGGCGGCCACTTCGGCGGGGGCGGAATGGGACATGGCGGCGGCGGACACGGGCGGTAAGCCGGGATCTCCGTTGGCCGGTCGGTTTTGGTGTCATGGACGACGTCCGATGTGAAGCCGATCGCATCGGGACGTCGAACGAGGGGGATAAGTACCCACAGGTCCGGAGTTTCGGCGATTTTGTCGCCGGCTCCGGACCGTGTCATTAGAATATGGGTACGGTGGCGCGTTTGGGCCGGATGAGCGCCGACGGGACAGCCACCCCCGAGCGCTCGAGACAGGCGGAAGAATTCAGAGCCCGGTTGCTGCCCGAGCGGCAGCAAATGTTGCGCGCCTCATGGTGAGGCGTCTCACGTCAGAGAGCGGGAACCGCGCGCCGAAAGGAGCCTCCGATGAAAGCGGTCGCGGCATATCCAGGTGAACGTATCCTGGCGCTCACGGACCATGAGACGCCGATGCTCCGCACGCCTACCGATGTGAAGATCCGCATTCTCGACGTCGGCATCTGCGGAACGGACAAGGAGATCTGCGCCTTCGAATACGGCACGCCGCCGCCGGGATGCGACCACCTTGTCATCGGCCACGAGGCCCTCGGTGAGGTGGTGGATGTCGGTCCGGCGGTGACGCGAGTGAAGCGCGGCGATCTGGTCGTGCCCATGGTTCGCCGTCCCTGCCGGCACGACGATTGTCTGGCCTGCCGCGAAGGCCGGCAGGATTTCTGTTACACCGGCGACTTCACCGAGCGCGGCATCAGGCTCGAACACGGCTTCATGACCGAGCTGGTGGTCGACGACGAGCGATACATGCACGTCGTGCCGCGCGAGCTTCGGGACGTCGCCGTGCTGGTCGAGCCGCTCACCATCGCCCAGAAGGCGGTGACGCAGGTATGGCAGGTTCAGCAACGGCTTCCCTGGGCCTGCCCCATTGAGCCGGGCCGCCCGCCGAGATACTGCCACCGCGCCGTGGTGCTGGGAGCCGGGCCGGTTGGTCTGCTCGGAGCGATCTCGCTGGCCGCCGCCGGCTTCCAGACGTTCGTTTATTCACGCGAACGTGCTCCCAGTCCTCGCTCGTTGCTGATCGAGCAATTCGGCGCCGAGTATCTCTGCTCCGAAACCTGCCCGGTCGACCAGTTGGTTCAGCGAGTGGGCAACATCGATCTGATCTTCGAGGCGGTCGGGGCGTCGGGACTGGCCTTCAGCGTGATCAGGGTGCTGGGCACCAACGGGGTCTTCGTCTTCACCGGCGTGCCCGGGCGCAAGGCGCCGATCGAGGTGGATACCGACCTCATCATGCGCGACATGGTGCTGAAGAACCAGGTTCTCTTCGGCACGGTCAATGCCGGCGCGGAGACATACACCGCGGCGATCGAGGCCTTGCAGGACTTCATGCAGCGCTGGCCGGAGGCGGTCCGCGGGTTGATCACCGCGCGGAGGCCGCTGTCGGCCTATCGCGAGCTGCTTCTGGGCCGGCCGGAAGGCATCAAGAACGTGATCACTTTCGAAGGCGGCGGAAAGTGAGCACCGCGCGACCTGCACTGGTCGCCGTTTGGGCGGGGAATCAGTGAGTCAAGGTCGACCACCGCTGCCGGCCGTACTCTGCGGGTTGATGCGGGATGTGAATCGGAGCTCGCCATGACGATGCAACGAATGACCGCTGAAATGACTCGACTCGAGGAGGATGCCCGGCGGGAAAAGAACTGGAAGCGCTGGGGGCCGTACCTTTCCGAGCGCCAGTGGGGGACGGTGCGTGAGGATTACTCAGCGGACGGATCATGCTGGGATTATTTTCCGCATGATCACGCCCGCAGCCGGGCCTACCGCTGGGGGGAGGACGGACTGCTCGGGATCACCGATCGCGAATGCCGGCTGTGCTTTGCGCTGGCCCTGTGGAACGGGCGTGATCCCATCCTCAAGGAGCGTCTCTTCGGTCTGGCCAACAATGAAGGCAACCACGGCGAAGACGTGAAGGAGTGCTACTTCTATCTCGACTCCACGCCGACACACTCTTACATGAAGGCCCTATACAAGTATCCCCAGGCGGCTTTCCCCTACGATCTGCTGGTGGCGGAGAATCACCGCCGCGGGCGCGATCGGCCGGAATTCGAGCTGGTCGACACGGGCGTCTTCGAGGGCGATCGTTACTTCGACGTCTTCGCCGAGTATGCGAAGGCGGCGCCGGATGACATTCTGATTCGCATCACGGCGGCCAATCGCGGCCCGGCCGCGGCGATGCTGCATCTTCTGCCGACGCTCTGGTTCCGGAACACGTGGACCTGGGGCTGCAAGCACGACGGGTGCTGGCCGCGGCCGTTCTTCAAGCGTGAATCCGATTCATCCTTCGTCGCCTGCCATGCCACGCTGCCGGCCATGCGATGGCAAATCGGTCCCGATCCTGATGGAGCCAAGCCGGAGGTGCTGTTTACCGAGAACGAGACCAACCAGGGGCGGTTCACCGATGGAGGCGTGTCGCAGCCGTTTGCCAAGGATGCGTTGCACGAGTGCGTCGTGAACGGAAAGCGAGAGTTCGTGAGCCGCGATCCGCGCGGCACGAAGGCCGCGGCGTATTACCGGCTTCGAATCCCGGCGGGAAAGGAAGCAGTCGTTCGGATGCGGCTGACCGCGGTGGATGCGGCCGGTCAGGGCCCGGCAAGCCGGCCGGAGAAATCGTTCGGCGCCTCCTTCGATCAGATCTTCGCTCAGCGGATCCGCGAGGCCGATGACTTTTACGCGGCACGCATCCCGCCCGAGCTGTCTGCGGAAGAGCGCCGCATCGCCCGCCGGGCCTATGCCGGCCTTCTTTGGTCCAAGCAGTTCTACCATTATGTCGTGCAGGACTGGCTGGCCGGCGACCCGAATGAACCCGTGCCGCCGGTCTCGCGCATGCAGGGCCGGAATCACAAGTGGCCGCACCTGTTCAACCGCGATGTCATCTCCATGCCGGACAAGTGGGAGTATCCGTGGTACGCCGCCTGGGACCTGGCATTCCACATGGTGCCGTTCGCCCGCATCGATCCACAGTTCGCCAAGGACCAGCTGGTGCTATTTCTGCGCGAGTGGTACATGCACCCGAACGGGCAATTGCCCGCCTATGAGTTCGCGCTGAACGATGTGAATCCGCCGGTTCACGCCTGGGCGTGCTGGCGGGTGTACAAGATGGCTGCGGCCCGGGGTCAGCGCGACCTGGTCTTCCTGAAACGGGTCTTCCTGAAGCTGCTCATCAATTTCACCTGGTGGATCAATCGGAAGGACCCCGAGGACAACAACCTTTTCTCGGGCGGCTTCCTGGGGTTGGACAACGTGGGCGTCTTCGATCGCTCGCGGCCGTTGCCGACCGGCGGCTACATTGAGCAGGCGGATGGGACGGCGTGGATGGCCTTTTACAGCGCCACCATGCTGTCGATGGCGATGGAACTGGCCGGGCAGGAGCGAGCCTTCGGCGACGTGGCCTCCAAGTTCTTCGAGCATTTCGTGGCCATCGCCGACGCCATGAATTCCTTCGGCGGCACCGGCCTGTGGGACGAAGAGGATGGCTTCTATTACGACCGCATCCGTGCCGGGGGCCGTAGCACGCCGCTGCGGGTTCGCTCGCTGGTGGGCCTGCTGCCGATCATCGCCGTGGAGGTGCTCGACCGGGCGACGATCGAGAAGCTGCCCGGCTTCCGCAAGCGACTGCGGTGGTTTCTTGATAATCGGGGGGATCTGGCGCAGCAGATCAGCTACATGCTGGAGGACCAGCCGACGGAGGCCTGTTGCCGTTACCTGCTGGCGATTCCGTCGCGGGCCCGCTTAGAGCGAGTGCTCCGCTACATGCTGGACGAGAATGAGATGCTGTCGCCGTACGGGGTTCGGTCGCTTTCACGGATTCACCGGGAGCGGCCGTACGAGTTTCGCGCGGGTGCGGAGACACATTTGGTGAGCTACGTTCCCGGGGACTCGGACAGCGCCATGTTCGGCGGCAATTCCAACTGGCGGGGACCCATCTGGTTACCGGTGAATTATCTGCTGATTGAGGCGCTGGAGCGGTACCACTACTTTTACGGCGACGCGCTGCGGGTGGAGTGTCCGACGGGGTCGGGGCGGCTGATGAATCTTCGGCAGGTGGCCCAGGAACTGGCGATGCGGTTGTGCCGGCTGTTTCTGCCGGACAGCGCGGGGCAGCGGCCGTGCAACGGCGGCGACGTTCGCTATGCAACCGATCCGCACTGGCGGGAGCTGCTCCTGTTCAACGAGTACTTCCATGGGGACAACGGCCGGGGGCTGGGGGCCAGTCATCAGACCGGGTGGACGGCGCTGGTTACGCGTTGCCTGGAGGATTTGGCGGCGCAGCGGCGGGAGAGAGCGGATCGCTGAGTCACCGCGTTGCCAACGAGCCAACGCATGCGGGGCATCCATGGGAAACAGGTTTCTGTTCCGAGCGAGTTTTCGCGGTAATTCCTGTCGGACTTGGTCACGAATGGCTGCCGCACCCGTGGACGACCAGACCGCAGGTAATGTCGAGAAAAAAGTCGGCAGAAGGGGCGCGCGTCTCTGCGCGGCGCGGTACAATAGCCGTTGACGGTCCGAGGACAGCGAGGGGAAGGCTGCCGGGGAAACATGGCTTGGAGGGTGTCCGATGAAACTGCTGGTGCGCATCGTGGTGGCTCTGATCGGAGCGGCGCTGCTGGCGAACGCGAACCTGCGGGGGATTGATGCTGCGCGGGCGGACTCCGGCGCCCCGCGCGATTCGTCAGGCAACCTGGATTTCGGCCCCGAGGAGTTCGTACAGGCTAACGGAGTCGATATCGTCGTAACCGGCTACAGCGTTCCGTCCTTTGTCCGGTGGAACGGTGACGAGCTCCCCGATCTGATCGTCGGTGACGGCGGGAACGATGATCCCGGGAAGGTCCGCGTCTACCTGAATACCGGAACGTTGTCGCACCCCGAATTCGGCGACTACTTCTACGCCCAGTCCAACGGCGCCGATCTCTCCGTTCCCGGAAGCGGGTGCCTGGGCGCATTTCCGCGCGTGGTCTATTGGGACGGCGACGACCGGAAGGATCTTCTGATCGGCAGGGCCGACGGAACCGTGGAGTTATTCCTCAACATCGGAACGGACGACGAGCCGACCTTCGATGGCGGGCGACTGCTGCAGGTGGGCTACCCCGGCGAGGGGGTCGACATCGACGTGTTCTATCGCGCGACGCCGACGGTAGTTGACTGGAACAATGACGGCAAGAAAGACCTTATCGTCGGATCCGTGGATGGCTTGATCTATATCTATATCAATGAAGGAACCGATACTGAGCCGGAGTTCATCAGCGTGCAATACGCAATGATGGACGACGGGCAATTGCTGTCTGTAGTATCCACGCGTTCCAGCCCGGACGTCCGGGATCTGGACGGCGACGGCAAGAAAGACCTGCTGGTAGGCGACCGCGACGGGGAGCTGCTCTTTTACCGCAACACTGCGAGCGATGCGGCCCCTGCCTTTGCACCGTATACCCTGGCGAGATCCAGCGGTGTGCCCGTCGACCTGCCAGGCCTGCTGCGATCCCGGCCTTTCGTGTGTGATTGGACGGGCGACGGCCTGCTGGATGTCCTGGTCGGCTATGGCGACGGCAAGGTGCGTCTCTACCAGGGCGTTCACCTGCCCGGCGATCTGAACTGCGATGGCCGCGTCGACATCAACGATGTGCTGCATTTCGTTTCAGCCATGATCACTCCTGAAGGTTATGTCGCTGATCACGACGGCGACCCCTATCCCCCTTGTGACCGGATGCTGGCGGACATGAACGGCGACACGCTCGTAGACGGCGCGGACATCGAACCATTCATCAGCGTACTGCTCAATCCTCGATAAGCCGCCGAGGTCGCTGATCCGCCGTACATAGCGATTCATGAATTGGGCGTGGTAGAGTGCCTCTACTCGTCGCCCGCTGCCACCCACAGCCCAGAGAGGAGTGGCACGCCGGAACCCTACACTTAATAGTGAGATGCTAAACAGTCTTCGAAGGTCACTGTTCCGGCGCTTCCCAGCCGCCGCCCAGGGCCTTGTAGAGGGCGATGAGATTCGTCACCGTCGTGGTCTCGCTCTGGACGAGCTGGTCCTCGGAGGCGTAGAGGGCCTGTAGAGAAACCAGGACGTTCAGGAAGGCCGTCAGACCGCGGCTGTACAGCTCTGTGCTGAGGTCCGCTGCGAGCTGGTTGGCGGCCACGGCATCGGAAAGCGAATGGTGGCGGACCTTCTCGTTCACGTAGGCCACCAGGGAGTTTTCCACATCCTGAAAGGCGGTGAGGACCGTCTTTTCGTAAGTCGCCAGGGCCTGCTCGGTGAGGGCATCCTGCACGCGGATGTTGGCGCGAATCCGACCGGCGTCAAAGATCGGCCATGTGGCGGAAGGTCCGACTGACCAGGCGATGCTCTTACCTTCGAAGAAGTGGTCGATGTTGGTGATTTGCGGGCCGACCAAGCCGGTCAGCGAGAAAGCCGGGTAGAGATCGGCCGTGGCCACGCCGATTCGCGCGGTTTGCGCGGCCAGTTGGCGCTCGGCGGTCCGCACATCCGGCCGCCGCCGAAGCAGGTCCGACGGGAGGCCCATCGGCACCTCCGGGGGCGTCGTCGGGATCGGCGTCTCCTTGTCCAGCTCGTCGACCAGGGCACCAGGCGGCAGGGCGAGCAGGATACTGAGCTGATAGATGGACTGCCGGATGGAAGTTTCCAGGAGCGGGACCTGCGACTGCGTGCTGGCGAGCTGAGCCCGAGCCTGGGCGACGTCGAGTTGGTTGGTGAAGCCGGCCTTGTAACGAGATTCCGTCAGGTCGACGGCGTCACGCTGGGCGTCGATGTTCTCGTAGGCGATGGTGAGCCGGCGCTGCGAGCCTCGAAGCTGCACATAGTCGAGCGCGACCTCTGACAACAGTGTGACCAACACATCGCGGCGAGTCTCCTCCGAGGCGGCGAGGTCGTCATCCGCGGCTTCGATGGAGCGGCGTATGCCGCCGAAGACGTCCAGCTCCCAAGTGGCGTCGAAGCCCGCCTGGAAGAAGTTTTGCTGACGCAGCACCTGCGGGCTCGGCAGGGCGGGAGGGTTGAGGGCGACGGCCGGCGAAGTGGGGCCGTTGGGGATATTCAACCCACCGGGCTGGACCACCAGGCCGGCATGCCGGCCGCCGCCGGCAGTGAATGACCGAGGCGTGACATTGACGGTCGGTTGACCGCTGCCGGGAATTCCAGGGATGGCCGTGATGCTGGGCAGGAGATTGCGCAAAGAGTTGCCCGGCTTGGTCGTCTTGGGCGTGTTGTTGAGGCTGGAGCCGGTATAGGCGTAGGAACCGGTGACGTTGACCAGGGGCCAGAAGCCTGCGGCGGTGACGTCGAGTTGGGCGCGTGCCTGGAGAACCCGGGCTGTGGCCACGTGAAGATCGAGGTTGGACTCGACGGCCTGCGCGATCAGAGCGTCGAGGATAGGATCGTTGAGCCATTTCCACCAGGTGGCGAGGTCGGCCTCCTGCGTTGTCGGCCCGGCGTCGGACATCGCCGGGCCGCTGGTCGGCTGGGTCGCGGTGGCGCCCGGCCGCAAGCCGCTCCAGCCGGCGGGCTTGGCAGTCTCGGGGGTGCGGTAGTTCGGCCCGACGGCACATCCGCCCGCCAGCAAGGCAAGAGTCAAGCCGACACAGAAGCGTTCTGTGCCCATGATGAGCCTCCACTCGCAGCCGTCCGCCTCCCGCGCGGAGGTCGACGGCCGCCTCGCTACTTGCTCATTCGTATCGCAGGGCCTCGATCGGATCCAACCGAGAGGCCTTCCAAGCCGGGTAGTACCCAAAGACCACGCCGACACTCACTGAGACCATGACCGAGGCGATGATGGCTCCCAGCGAGAGTTCGGTGGGCCAGTGCAGCACCGTCCTGACGATGATGGAACTTCCCCGGCCGAAGAGAATGCCCAAGGCCCCGCCGGCCAGACAGAGCACGATGGCCTCGGCCAGGAACTGGCGCAGGATGTCGCGGGCCCTGGCCCCGACGGCCATCCGCAGCCCGATCTCGCGGGTCCGCTCGGTGACGGAGACGAGCATGATGTTCATGATGCCGACGCCGCCGACCACGAGGGAGATGAGGGCCACGCACAAGAGCAGGTTGGTCATCAGGCTGGTGGTGGAACTCATGGCCCGGGTCATTTCCGTCATATCCCGAATATTAAAGTCGTCCGGGTCTCCGGCCTTGATGCGGTGCCGCTCGTGCAGGAGCTGAGTCATCTGGCGAATGGCCACGGGAATCTCCTGGGGGGTCTGGGCGGCCACCAGGATCTGATCGATGTTCTCGAAGCGCACGGGCAGCGGCGTATCCGCCACCTGGATGTCAGATGGGATGGGGTAGAGCGCGCTCTGACCCGGGTAGATGTCGCTCAGTGTGTTTACCGCCGTCGTCGAACCGGAGGAGGATGCAGTCGCGGCGCTCTGGTTCACGTTTGCCAGCGTGGATCCGGAAACGCGTCGCTTGATGGTGGTCCAGGGCGCGAGCAGGATGTCATCCTGGTCCATGCCCATCATGTTGGCTCCCTTGGAGCTCAGAACGCCGACCACCTTGAAGGCCACGTTTTTCACGCGCACTTCCTGACCGATCGGCGAAGCGCCTTGAAACAATTCCCGCACCAGTGTCTGGCCCAGCAGACAGACCTTGCTGGCATTGCGCACGTCCTGTTCGGTGAAGGAGTCTCCTTCGGCCAGCTCGGTCCAGTCGCGAACATCGAGAAATGAAGGACTGGTCCCGTAGATGAAGAGGGGGACCCAGTTCTTGTTGCCGTAGACCACCTGGGTTCGGGCGCGGGTGACCGGGGCCACAGCCCGCACCGCGGGGCACTCTTTCAGGATGGCCTCGCCGTCATTGGGAGTCAGGGTCGTGGCACTGCCGCCGCCGAAGGAAACGCCGCCGCTGGCCGCCGTGCCGGGCAGAACAACCATGTTGTCCGCTCCCATGCTGGCGATGGATTTCTGGATGGCCTTCGATGAACCGTTGCCAATCTCCATCATGGCGATCACAGCGGCCACACCGATGATGATGCCCAGCGTGGTCAGGGCTGAGCGCATGATATTCCGGCGGAGGGCTCGAAACGCGGTACGCAGCGTGCGGGAGTGGAATCGTTTGCTGAGCCAGCTCACGACAAGGTCTCCTTGGGGGGGGCGTTCGTGTGCGGCGACTCGCGGCCCGCGGTCGGAGTCCTGGGGGCATCGGCGGCAGGTGAGCCAGCTTCGATCATCCCATCACGGATGTGAATGACCCGCTGAGCGTGATTGGCCACGCCGGCGTCATGGGTTACCAGGATGATGGTGATGCCCTCGTCGGCGTTGAGCTGCTCAAACATCTGCAGGATCTCTTCACTGGTGTGGGAATCGAGGTTGCCGGTCGGCTCATCCGCAAAAAGCAGGGGTGGGTGGTTGACAAGGGCTCTTGCTATCGCCACGCGCTGCTGCTGCCCGCCGGAAAGCTGTGATGGCTCGTGATCGGACCGTTCGCTGAGGCCCACGCGATGGAGCAAGGCCACGCAGCGGTCGCGGGCTTCTCGATCGGGGATGCCTACCGGGGCGTAGGTCAACGGCATCATCACATTTTCCAGAGCGGTCGTGCGCGCCAGCAGATTGAAGTTCTGAAACACGAAGCCGATCTTCTGATTCCTGAGGCGTGCAAGCTGGTCGCTGGAGAGCCCGGAGGTTTCCTCTCCGTCCAGCCAGTAGTCGCCTGAGCTGGGCCGGTCGAGGCAGCCGAGGATGTTCATCAGGGTGGTCTTGCCGGAGCCGGAGGCCCCCATGAGGGCCACCATCTCACCTTGTCCGACGGTGAGCGATACGCCCTTGAGCACCGGCACGTCGATCTCGCCGAGGTGATAGGTCTTGTAGAGATCTCGGAGCTTGATCAACTCCACGGGTCATAGCCTCCTGCGGTCTTCGCGCGTCGGGTCATGCTGCTACTGGCGGCGATTGCCGAAGACCTGGGGCGTAAACGGGTTGGTAGTTTCATTGCCCGTCGCGCTCCGAACGGCTTCGCCGATGACAACCGGCGTATCCTCAGTCAGGCTGTCGCTCTGGATCTCCGTCTGCGAGCCGTCGCTCAATCCAGTTGTGACACGGACGGGACGCACGAAGGCCCCATCCTGCACCCAGACCAGGTTCTGTGTGCGGTCGGCTGCGCCGCCCCGTGCCGGTCCTGTCGTGGTCTGTGGTGCGTCCGGCTTGTTCCTGTCGGTGCCGGCGAACTCCTTTCGGGCCGCGGCGCTGATCTGCTGCGGCGCGGGCTTCCAACGCAAGGCCGCGTTCGGCACCATGAGGACGTTCTTTCGTTCGGATACCTGGAACTGCACATTCGCGGTCAGGTAGGGCAGCAGACGCCCGTCAGAATTGTCGGTGTTGATCTCCACGGTGTAGGTGACGACGTTCTGGGTCATGCTGGCGTTGAGGCGGATTTTCCCCACGGTGCCGTGAAACACCTGACCCGGATGGGCGTCCACGGTGAAGGTGACCGCCTGTCCCGGGCGTATGTTGCCGATGTCGGCCTCATTCACCGAGACCCACACCTGGATGCGGGTCAGGTCCTTGGCGATCAGGAAGAGACTGGGCGCATTGAGGCTGGCAACGACGGTCTGGCCGATGTTGACGCGGCGGTCGACGATCACGCCTTTGACCGGCGATCGGATGGTGCAATACCCGAGGTTGGTCTGGGATCGCTTCAGGTTGGCTTCGGCCTGGACGACGGCCTTCTCGGCCTGAACCACGGTGGCCTCGCCCACGCCCACGGTGGCCTTGGCCGTCTCATAGGTGGCCTGATACGAATCGTAATCCGTCGCCGAGAGGGCGCGGGAAGGCCCCAGTTCCTGGGCCCGCTTCCAGTTGTTCTCCGCCTGATGCAGCCTGGCCACCATTTGCTGGAGGTCGGCCTTCGCGCGGATCACGTTGGCCTTGGCCTGCTCGAGCTGGGCGGCGGACTGGTCCACGTCGGCCGCGTACAGCGCATCGTCGATGCGCGCCAAAATCGTGTCCTCATCCACCTTGGATCCGTAGTCGATGGTCTTTCCGCTGTTGTCGGGGTCCTGGCCGAACGACTCGATCTTTCCAGCGACCTGGGCGCCTACGTCCACGACCTCCTCGGGCTCGACCGTGCCCGTCGCGCCGACGGTCACCAACAGGTCGCCTCGCTTCACGAGTGCTGTTCGAAAAGAGGCAGACGGCCCGGAGGCCCGCTGCCAGTAGGCGACGGCGGCGCCTCCCACG
>DATKKX010000054.1:0-15971 GCA_035542775.1 Phycisphaerae bacterium
CAGCAGGCCGACGTGAGTGACCGAGTGCGCTGCGTGGTGTGACAGCCCTCGTGACGATCTCGATGCGATCGGGTTCGGACGTGCCCCAGGGATCAGCATCGCCCTGGGTCCTGCCGAATTGCGAAAGGTCCTTCGCGTTCAACGTCGGCCGCGGGGGGCCGACGCTACTTCTCGTTGCCTCCGCTTCGTGCCAAGCGCTTGCCTGAAACGTCCGCGCCAGGATCGAGCGCTCCAGGGCCGGCTCCATCACGCTTGTGGCGATCTTCGGGTACACGCCCAAGACCAGGCAGATCAGAGCGATGGGCGCCAGAATCCCGACTTCCCGTCGCGTCAGATCCTGGGTCAAGCCTGATGAAGAGTCGAAGCCGTGGCCCGGCTCCGCCACCGGCCCGAACACCACGCGCCGGACCATGTACAACATGTAAATCGCGCCAAGGACGATGCCGGTCGCGGCCGGCACGGCGAACCAGATTCCCAGGCGTCCGGCATGGCCAAGCACGTCCGGCGTGGCGGAGGTGAACGTACCCAGCAGCACGAGGAACTCGCCGACGAAGCCGTTCAGCCCCGGCAGCCCGATGCTCGACAAGGTGAAGACGAGCAGGAAGAACGTCATGATGGGCATCTTCCGTCCCAGGCCGCCGATCTTGTCCACGTCACGGGTGTGATATCGCTCATAGATCATGCCCACGACAAGGAACAGCGCCCCGGTGCTGAGGCCGTGGTTCACCATGTAGAAGAGCGCCCCGGTCAGCCCGGCGGTTTTCAGACTGAACATGCCCAGCAGGCAGAAGCCGAGATGGGACACTGATGAGTAGGCGACGAGCTTCTTGACATCCCGCTGGGCCCAGGCGGCCAGGGCTCCATAGATGATTCCCACCACCGCCAATCCGGCGAGGGCCGGCGCCAGCGCCACCGCCGCCTGGGGGAACATCGGCAGGCTCAGCCGGAGGAATCCGTACGTTCCCAGCTTCAGCAGTATCGCCGCCAGAATCACAGAGCCGGCCGTCGGGGCCTCGGTATGGGCCAACGGCAGCCAGGTGTGCAGAGGGAACAGCGGCACCTTGATGGCAAAGCCGGCGAAGAATGCCAGGAACAGCCACCACTGCACGTCGAACGACAGTTTCCCTTGCGCCGCCAGCTCGTAAAGTCGGTCGAACTCCAGCGTGAAGAGCCGGCCGCCCTCCGCCGTCAGCGGGTACATCGAGGCCTTCCAGCCGAGGTAAAGGACGGCGGCAAAAGTCAGCATGCTGCCCGCAAAGGTGTAGATGAAGAACATGTTGGCGGCCTTCTCGCGCTGCGGACCGCCCCAGATGCCGATCAGGAAGTACATCGGGATGAGCGTGAACTCGAAGAAGACGTAGAACAGCAGGAGATCCCGGGCACAGAACACGCCGAGCATCGCCCCGAAGAGCAGCAGCATGAGGGCGTAATACTCGCGATGCCGCTCGTGGATGCCGGTGAAGCTGCCCCAGATCGCCAGCGGCGTGAGCAGCGCGGTCAAGAGGAAGAGCGGAAGGCTCACGCCGTCCAGGCCGACGTAGTACTGAACGCGGATCGGAATGGCCTTCGGGTCGCCGCCGATGATCCAATCGTGCCTCTCGACGAGCGAGTACCCGCCAGCCTGCATCCGGGCACCATCGGCAACGAAGACGCCTGTGGCGATCAGGGCGAACAGCAGGGCCAGCAGCGATACGCCCAGCGCCCAGCGGCGGATGATCGTCGGGTCCCACGCCGACTGGGCGAACAACAGCGCGGCTCCGGCGATCGGCATGAAGACGACGATCGAGAGGAGATGCTCGCTGATCAGTGTCCAGCAGAACGACACCGGATAACCCTACGTCTCCCTAGGTCGCGTTGCGAATCAACACCCACAGCACCATGAGCAACGATCCGATGATCATGGCCAGGGCATACCCTTGCAGGGCGCCTTTTTGCCAACCCTTGAGCAGGAAGCCGATCGCCCTCGGCACGGCGGCGATCAGCCACAGAATCCCATTGATGAAATACCGGTCAACCGCGTAGCAGAAGCGGGCCAGCTTGTAGAGCGGCTGGACGAAGACCAGATCGTAGATCTCGTCCACATAGTACTTGTTGAAGAGAAGGCGATAGGCGTTCGGCACGGACATCGCCAGGGCCGTCGGGATCGTTGGCCGGCGGATGTAGAAGAAGCCCGCAGTCGTGATTCCCAGGATGGCCAATAGCGCGGAGAAGTACATCAACCCGTGCCCGCCGGTTTCCTCCAGCGGCTCGACCATGAGCGAGTGCGGGGTCTTGAACACGGGTGACAGGAATCGGTGAAAGGCTCCGTGGGGCTCCAACGCCCCCAGGAATCCGCCGGCCTGCGCCGTCACGCCGATATAACCCGCCAGCGCCGCGCCGATGGCCAGGATGATCAGCGGCACGGTCATCCAGGGGCCCGACTCGCGGGCGCGCTCCACGCCGGAGGGCAGCTTCTCGCGGCCATGGAACGCCAGGAAGATCACGCGAAACGTGTAAAAGGCGGTCAGCAGCGCCGTCACCAAGCCGAGCACGCCCAACCACGGCATGTTGCTGGCCATGGCGGCATGGATGATTTCGTCCTTGCTCCAGAAGCCCGAGAGCAACGGGAAGCCGCTGAGGGCCAGGCCGCCGATCCAGAACGTGGTTGCAGTGACCTTCATCCCCTTGGCCAGGCCGCTGAACCGCCGGATATCGATCACGCCGCCCATTGCGTGCATCACGCTGCCGGCGGCGAGGAAGAGCAGGGCCTTGAAGAACGCGTGTGTGTACAGGTGGAAGATGGCCGAGTCGAACGCCCCGACACCCAGCCCCAGGAACATGTAGCCCAATTGGCTGATCGTCGAGTAGGCCAGGATGCGCTTCATGTCAAACTGGGTCAGCGCAATCGTGGCGGAGAAAAACGCCGTCAGGGCACCGATGGTCGCGACGATCCACAACGCGTAGGGCGACGAGGCGAAGATTACGCCGCAGCGCGCGACCATGTAGACGCCCGCCGTCACCATCGTCGCCGCGTGGATCAGGGCGCTGACCGGTGAAGGGCCCTCCATCGCGTCCGGCAACCATACATACAGGGGAATCTGGGCGCTCTTGCCGACGGCCCCGCTGAACAGGAGCAGAGCGATGACCGTCACCCGCCCCTGAATGAGCGATATGAGCTGGGCGGTGTCCGCGCCGGGAGCCAGGCTCAGCGCAGCGATGAGCCCGGCGGGGTTGTGCTTCATCGCCGCGGCCGTGGCGTCGAACACTGCCTTGTAGTCCAGCGTGCCGAACGTCAGATAGATCAGGAGGATGCCGAGGCCGAAGCCGAAGTCGCCGATGCGGGTGACGATGAAGGCCTTCTTGGCGGCCGCGGCGGCGGATGGCTTCCAGTAGTAGAAGCCGATGAGCAAATAGCTGCACAGCCCGACCATCTCCCAGCCAAGATAGAGCAGCAGGAAGTTGCCGGCCAGCACGAGCGTGCACATCGAGAAAACGAACAGCCCCATGAAGGCGAAGAATCGTTCATAGCCCCGCTCGGCATGTCCGTGGTGGTCGCGCATGTAGGCCACCGAGTAGGCGACGATCACAAGGGAGACGCCCAGGACGGTCAAAAGCATCACGCAGGTGAGCGGATCGACGCGCAGCGTGACGTCGATCCAGGAAGAGGCCCCGGCGCTGATCCAGTGATAGATCGAGATCGAGTTGAACAGAGACTGGATCCCGACTTCGCCTGGTCGATCGGCGGCCACCTTGACCTCGGCGAACAGCCGCAGCGCGGCGAGCAGGGCGAGGGCCACGCCAAGCAGCACCAGCCAGTGCGAGCGATTTTTCAGCCAGCGGAGCCCGACAATGCCTACCAGCGCCGAGCCCGCGAGGGGCAGCAGGAGCACGAGGACCGCGAGTGTTTTTACATCGAGTGCCATTGCGTCGTCGATCAAATGACGAAAAATGCAGGCTCGAATCTATGGCGTCGGCCTATTTGTTTCATCCTCTCATCTCTTTCCAGCTTTCCGCGTCCAGCGTTCCTCGCCGACGGTACATCATCACGATGATGGCCAGGCCCAGGCCGGCCTCCACTGCCGCGATGGCCAGCACGAAGAGGCCAAAAGCCTGCCCTTGCAGGTTCAGTCGTCCCTGGATGGTGCTCCATTTGAGTCCCATGGCGACCAGGTTCAGCAGCACGCCCTGGAACATCACCTCCGTGCACAGAAACATGATGATGAGATTGCGGCGCGTCAGGAAGCCGATGACTCCCAACCCGAAGAGGATCGCGCCCACCACCATCAATGCCGTCGCGTTCGACATGACGCCTTCACCAGCTCTCTAGGAGGTTTCGTGTCTTCTCCGCGTCTCGCTGTCTCCGTGGTGACCGACTCGTGACCGCTAAAATGGCTTCACTCTCCTGCCCATCTCGCCGGGCGGCAACGGTTCGATCTCCTCCTTCGCACGCGGCAAACGCCTCCGCGCAATCACAATCGCTCCGACCATGGCCACCATCAGGAGCACGCCGGCCACTTCCACGGCGATGGCAAAGCCGGTCGCGCTGAGCAACTCGCGGCCCAGAGCCAGCGTGTTGCCGACCTCGGCCACCGTCTGCGCCGCCTTCTTCGCCGTGGGCCAATTGTGCCTGACGATCACGCCCGCCACCGCCGCTATCAGCACAAAGCCCGCCAGGACTGCTGCGGCGGGCTCCCTGGCGCTGCGATCGTAATCCAACACCGATGCCGATCCGCCTGGGCCGGGCGATGACTGTTGGGCCATCATGATCACGAAGACGTAGGTCACCAGGATGGCCCCGGCATAGATGATGACCAGCGCCGCGGCGAGGAACTGGGCCCCGGTCATGACGATCAACGCGGCCGTGCTCAGTACCAGACCGACGAAGTACAACGCCGAGTACACGGGCCGGGGGTGGGTTACCACGCGGATCGCCGCCAGCACCGCCAGGACGCTCAGTACGCAGAAATAGAATCTCCCCTCGGCGGCCGCGCCGAGCAGCCGGCCCAGCAGCAGCACCAGCCCGCCGAGCGCCAACGCCGACAGAATCACCGTCAGCGCCGGCCGGGACGGCTGCCGCGCCTTCGGCAGTCCGCAATACACCGCCAAGGCGATACCGCCCGCCGCCGCGTAGGTTCCGTATAGTAGGCCGTGCTCCAACGCCCTGCTCCAACGTCCAATGCTTCAAACCCACGATCTGAAGTCTGCGATTTCAGATTTGAGATTTGAAATCTGGAATTACTGACCGCGCCTCAATAACCCGTGATCTTCGGGTTCTTCCTTGGTTTCGTCTCCTTCGTCCGATCGTAGACCATGAGCAGCTTCTCTTTGTCGAAGATCATCTCCTCCCGCGTCTCGCCGACCAGAGAGTATTCCGGCGTCAACTCGATCGCGTCCACGGGGCAGGCCTCCTCGCACATCCCGCAGTAGATGCACCGCAACTCGTCGATGTCGAACCGGATTGGGTATTTCTCGCGATCCGGCCAGGGGGACTCGGCGCCCTCAATATGAATGCAGTGAGCGGGGCAGGCTGTCGAGCACATGAAGCAGGCCACGCAGGCCACGCGGCCTTGTGCATCCCGGTTCAGGCGGTGCACGCCGCGGTAGATGTCCTTGCGAAGCACCCGCTTCTGCTCGGGGTATTGAACCACGGTCTGATCGCGCAGGCGCTTCCTGAACATGTGGCGCAGCGTGGTCTTGAAGCCAGCCAGGACCTGTGGCAGATAAAGCCGCTCCGCCGCCGTCAGTGCGGGTTGGTCAACGCAGATGATGTCGGTCTCTTTCCAGTCGCTCATCCGTTACGCACCAAGACTGGCTTGCCTTCCCGTCACCGACGCATGTCCCGCCGCTCCGGCCGCCGCAGCGGCAACCAGCACCACCACGTTGCCGGCCAGCGACCACCACTGGCTGCAGCCCAGATAGATGATAACTGCCTGTACAGTCACCAGGCCGAGCCCCATCGGCACCAGCGACTTCCACGCCAGCCGCATGAGCTGATCGAATCGCAATCGCGGCAGCGTCCAGCGGACCAGCATGTAAAGGCAGATGACCAGGAAGATCTTTACGGCGTACACGATGATCCGCGCCACCATCGCCCAGGCCGACATATCCTCGTTCAGCCAGCGCCAGCCCGGGATCAGGTAGCCCCCGAAAAACATCGCGATCATAAAACCGCTGGCCGTGATGATGTGGGCGTACTCCGCCAGGAAGAACATGGCCAGCTTCATGGCGCTGTACTCGGTGTGGTACCCGCCGATCAGTTCCTGCTCGCACTCGGCGAGGTCAAAAGGCAACCGGTTCGACTCCGCCAGCGCCGTCACGAAGAAGATCAGCGCCGCCAGTGGTTGATACAGCACTGTCCACGAAGCCGCCGTGACCGGCCCGAGGGCGGCCTTCTGCACGTCCACCATCTGCTCCAGCCGCAGATGGCCGGTGGTCAGGATGGCCACGAGGATGACCAGCCCCATGGGCACTTCGTAGGAGAGCAACTGGGCCGCCGCCCGCATCGCGCCATAGAACGAAAACTTGTTGTTGCTGGCCCAGCCGCCCAGCACGACTCCATACACGCCTAGAGAGGCGACGGCCACGATGTACAGCAGACCGATGTCTACGGTCGCCACCTGGGCCAGCAAGGGCCCGGCCTTCGCGCTCATCCACGACCAGCGAAATTCTCCGCCCCAGGGAATGACCGCGAAGCCCACCATCGCCACGACGAAAATCAGCCAGGGGGCCAGCACAAACAGGATCTTGTCCACGTTGTCGGGGATGATGTCCTCTTTCAGCAGGAACTTGAGCCCGTCGGCGATGGGCTGCAACAACCCCCTGGGCCCGACCCGGTTCGGTCCGTACCGGTCCTGTACCCAGGCCGAGATCTTCCGCTCCAGCAGGATGCAGTACGCCACAGCCAACAGAATGACTCCGATCAGAATGCACAGCAGCAAAATGCTGAAGCCGAACTGATCGGAGAGCACGCTGTGTGTGAACCACTCCCGCATCGATCACGCTCGATTATGCCAAGGCAGAAGGCTGGAAGACAAAGGGTGAAAAGCACCGCTCGAATCGCTCTTCCGTTTCATCCTCCATCCTTCTTCAATGTGCGTGTTCCGGCATCGGCGGCGCAACATGCAGCCGCCCGAACTCCGGCATCGTCTTCGCCATCGCCTCGCGGACTATAGCGGCGTTGTACAGACCTGTCCCGCCGCTCAATGCGAAAAGGTACTGACCGTCGCGCTGGCAGCCTTCCAACGGCGGGAGTGCCGCCGAAAACGGCTGCACTTTTCCGCCGCAGTTGACGAAACACCCCGGGCGCTCCACCCAGGCACAACACGGGATCACTATCGTGGCCGCCTTCGTGACCGCGTTGGGGAACATGTCCTGGGCAACAACCAACTCGATCTTGCCGAGGGCGTCGGCCAGCCCCTTCGGTACCCAGTCCTGGGGGTATCCGCCCACAATCCACGCCGCCGAGTAAGCGCCCTCGCCCGCCTTCTTGACAAATTCATCCGACGCCGCCGTCGCCCCGCCCATCCCCGCCAGCACCATTTCCACGCCGCGCCGGTTCGGGCATTTCTCTGCGTGGATGGTGAATTTCACCGGCCGCTCCGCGCCCTTCGGGTACTGATCGTCCTCCCCGACGACCGGAACCGGTCCCATCGCCAGCGTCGCTTCCGGCGCAATCTCACGAACAAAGCGCGCCAGCAGCCACGCTTCCTCGCAGCTCATGAACGGAGAAAGCAACGCCGCCACCTTTGCCGGCCCGTCATCAGCCACGATTTGCCGGAGGCGGACCCGTGCGATTTCCGGCAGATCGCGCCAATCCGGCATCTCCGTCGCCGGGCCGCGGCGAACCATCAACCGGTCCAGCCGGTTCGGGTCATGCACGTGTTTCCACCCGAACCGCCCTTCGTCGCACATCCACCAGTCGTTCACGCCGGGGTTGTATCGCGGCCTCAGACGCCAGACCCGGCCCTTGTTGTGGTCGACCCAGATCGCGCAGCCGGTCGAGCAGCGCGGGCAGATGCTGGGAACGCTTTGCAGTTCCCAAACGCGCTGCTTCATCAGGAAGTCTTTGTCCAATAGCGCCCCGACCGGGCATATATCCACCACGTTGCCCTGCAGAGCATTTTCCAGCGGCATACCCGGAAACACGTCTATCTCTTCCCGACTCCCGCGGTCGACCACGCACAGCTCGCCGGTTCCTGCAATCTCTTTGCAGAAGCGCACGCAGCGCGTGCACAACACGCACCGGTCCTGATATAGCAGCGTCTTGCTGCCGATGTCCTTCTTGGGATTCTTGTATTTCTGGTCCACCATCCGGCTGGCGGGATCACCGAATTCGCGGCTGTAATCCTGCAGCCAGCACTCCCCGGCCTGATCGCAGACCGGACAGTCGAGCGGGTGGTTCAGCAGAAAATACTCCATGCAGCGATGCTGGTTCTCGATGACGGCCCTTGACGCAAACCGTACCTCCATCCCATCCTTCACCGGCGTCTGGCAGCTTGGGAACAGCTTCGGCGACCAGGCCATCTCCTTGGTTTTGGGATGCGGCATCTTCATTTCCATCAGGCACAGCCGGCACGAAGCCACGATGCTCAAGCCCGGATGGTAGCAGTAGTGCGGGATGTTCCAGCCCGCCTCCAGCGCCGCCTGAAGGACAGAGACCTTCTCCCGGCACTCAATCTCCCGATCGTCGATGATGATCTTCGGCATCGAACGCCTTCGCAGGGTGACACTGGTTCACCGTATCAGCCATGTAAGCAACCCGAACGAAGTCCGCGCCCGGCGGATGTGACTGGGGACACTAGCACAGATCTTCAAGAGAATCCAGGGGCCGGCGCCAACTCCTGCTATCCCGAGCCAGAACCGTTGCATGCCGCGAGCCTCACGGCCTCTCCATTGCCTGAGTGCTCGGGGACTTCTTTGCAAACGTCCCGTCGCTTCCCATGACGGTCTCAAATCCACCTTCAGCCAGCCAACGCTTAGCTTTCGTATTTTCACGGAGATACGCATCCCAAAACGCCGTGGTGCTCATTCGTATCAAATCGTGGACACGCGCGGCCCTGGCCCCGCGATCGCCGTCGCCTCGCAATTGGGGACCGGCTAAGACCATGTGATCGGCGTCCTTGAAGATAACCAGGTATTGCTCCGCGCGGTGGATGTGGTCGAACGGAATCCGCCGCTGCGCTGCGGTGGTGTCGTTTACGGGGCTCATGTCCAGCGTTCCCGTCAGATGCAGGCAGGGAGTGCGAATGCCGCCAAAGGCACGATCATACCGATCCGGCCTGCCCGGCACGGGCGAGCTCATCGCGACAGCGGCCTTTACACGCGGATCGGCGAGCTCGATCTCGCCCTCACGCGGCCCGATGAAGATCTCCCCGATCACCGCCAGCGTGGTGTTGGCCCCGAACGAGTGGCCCGCCATACCGATCCGCTTCAGATCGAGCTGCCCGTGCAGCGGGCCTTCCTTCTCGTTCAGTTTTTCCAGCTCATCGATCACGAAGCTCACGTCCTTGGCGCGGTCGATGGCGTTTCGCGGATCGGCCGCCGCCCGGCGCATTGCTTGCTTTCGATCCTTCCCGCCTGTCGCGAGGATTGCGGTGTCGCTTCCCTTGTGCTGCGGATGGACGCAGACATATCCGTGACCGGCCCAGTGCTGTCCGAGGTATTCGTAACCGTCCCGCGATCCGCCGAGGCCGTGCGAGAAAATGATCACTGGAAACGGCCTCTGGCCCGTTTTGGGGAAGTAGATCTTCACCGGCACTTCGCGGTCCCGTTTGGCATCGCGCCATTCGTACTTCACCGTCTCGACAGCGAGAGGACCGGGCTCGCTCTTGTAAGGCTGCTCATGTGCCGGCTGCGTGTCCGGTCCGACGGCATAGAGCGCAGCAGGGGTCAAGGAGAGAGACGAGAACAGAACAGCGAATGCCGAGAACGGCCGGTAACGCCGCACTGAAGTCACTCCTTCGGGCCGCTACGATCGAGCCTTGATTGTCTCGGCCCCTCTCTCCTGGACGCTGGTGAAAGAAACCGCGCTGCGCAGAGCAAATCCGGCATCATCGGCTTTGAGCGTCGGCAACCTTGGCGTTCCACGGATTAGTTGTAGTGTCGCTTCCGCGACCCGGCAAGAAGGCCCAACGCCAGCAGCGCAACAGTGGCGGGTTCGGGCGTGGGCTGAAAGGTGAGATTGATGCTGCCCGAACCGCTGGCTACTTGTCCAGCGGTGCCACTGGTCGAGGAAGTCATGAGGTACTGCAGGGTGTAAGGATGGCCGGCGTAGAGGACGCCTGTCCTGCTATCGCCGAACGTGTCGTCGCCAGGACCCTCAGAGGTCGCGTTATGGTTGTCCGAGAAGTAGAAAGAATAATCGCTCACTTGATCGTCGCGTAGCGTAGCGGTGCACGAGGCGATCATGTCCGCGAAGGGGAGTTGGTAGTGGTAGGCCACGCTGATAGAAAAGGCCAAATCTTGGGTGGGCGTGAACTTGATCTGACCGCTGGACGTGGCTCCCACAGTTCCCAGGGGAGGAACACCGGTCTGCTCTGCCCGCTGCGATGCTCCAATCAGTAAGTGTCCGAAGTCAGAGGCCCAGTCGAAGTCATAGTTACCCCCGGCGTTGGAGTCGCCGATGGCCACGGTGTGCGAGTCCTGAAAGGTACTCGGGGCCGGGAAATTCGGGTCGGTGGTGAAATTCGTAGACTCGACTTGACCGCTGGAGCTGTCGTACACTGTTACGACCAGTCTCCACCACGTGTCTCCGAAATCATCACCTCGGACCCCCACCCCTCTTCCGGCCGCCAACACCATGAGCGCGGCCGCCCCGATTGTGCGCACTGTCAGCATCTTCCTCCTCCGCGGAAGTTTGCAGATTCCGCCTGTCGCCAATATTGTACAGGATTTCCCTGGAGATGTCCAGGATTACGGTGGTGGCGTTCTTGGGTTGGGCCGGGGAAATGCAATAGAGGCGGCGGTTCAAGGCTGGGATCCTCTGCCAGGAGAATGCCCTTTCCCCGCAGTCCCAGTCTGGTCAGGTGCTGTTACTGAGTCCCGGGCCTGCGTCGAGTCTGGTTTCGCTGCGGCCCGAGCGCCTGTCGCAAGGGGCGCGAGGTCCGGGGCGGGTGAGACAGCAATTCGGTGAAGTGGTAGTCGAGCAGGTCGAACGCCTGGACCGCTATCGATTTGTCTCCGAAGGTCTCCTGGGCAAGAGCCCGGGCGACCGGCGGCGGGATCCGTCGTTTTTCGACCATGGCCGGCTCGCAATCGCGGCAGATCGCTCCGCCCTCGCGGGAGCTGAAGTACAGGAGCCCGCGATCCTCGACCGGCCGTCCGCAGTTCGCGCATCGGGCCACGTCCGGTCGCAGGCCGATTTCGCGCAAAAGCAGCCACAGATACCCGACGAGGGCCACCACCGCGTCCTCCAGGGCAAGCGCCAGGAGGAACTGATGCAGGGCGTCGAACAGCCTCACGTGCGGATCGTGGACCTCGGTCAGTTGCGACGTGATCTCCGCGGCGTACTGAGCGGCGTAGCAGCGGGCCAGATCCCTCCGCAGATGGGCGAAACCATCTTCTTGCCGCCATTCGGTCAGCGTCGCTAGATTGTCTTCCTTGCCGGACCGAAGCGAGAACACGGCCTGCCCCAATTCCAGCAGGTCGATGCCCGTCGCCACCCTGGTCTTGGTGGACCGCTTGACGCCCTTCGCGATCAGCCGAACCTGGCCGTGCTCCCGCGTAAAAACCGCCAGGACCTGCGAGGTCTCGCTGTAATCCAGCCGGCGAAGCACGATCGCCATGTCTTTGACCAATGCCACGGGTGTTAGGCCTGTTTGACCGCGTCCAGCAGATGCACACGCAGGCGAATGACGCGCCGCTCGTCCGCCTGCACCACCTCGATCTTCACGTTGTCCTCGACGAAGCTATCACCGGGCACCGGTATCCGACCCAGTTTGCTGAACACATACCCGCCAAGCGTGTCGTAGGACTCGTCTTCGGGCAGGCGGATGTCCAATTCTTCATTGACATCCTCGACGCGGACCCTGGCGTCCACCTCGGCGATGCTGCCGTCCACCCGGCGGATCGGAGGCAGGGGCGGTTCGTCATGCTCGTCCGCGATCTCGCCGACCAGCTCCTCGAGAATGTCCTCGATCGTCACCAGCCCGGCCGTGCCTCCGTATTCATCAAGCACGATGGCGATATGAACGCGGTTGGCCTGGAATTCGCGCAACAGCGACGCCAGGTCCTTGGTCTCCGGCACGAACGCCGCCTTGCGCATGATCTGCCGCAACGAGAAAGCGCCCGGGTCGGTCACCCCCAGCAAGTCTTTCGCATAGAGGACGCCGATCACGTGATCCATCGTGCCCTCGTACACCGGAATACGAGAATGCCCGACTTCCGCGACCAGTGTGTGGGTCTGGGCAAAAGGCGTATCGGCTTCTATACCGATCATCGCCGTCCGCGGCGTCATGATCTCGCCGACCAGGGTCTCGTCGAGAACCATGACCGACTGGATCATCGCCTTCTCCGACTTATCCACAGCCCCGCTGACCTCCGCCTGGCTGACTACGTCGAGGATTTCCTGCTCCATCTGCTCGACCGGGTCGGTCAGCTCGCGCGGGGCACCCGCCAGCCGCCGAACGATCTCGTCGACCGCATGGAAGGCCGCGGCGATCGGCCGGCTGACCTGCCGCAGGACGTCCAGTACCGGCAGTACGGCCGCAAGGTATGTCTCCCCCGAATACCGCGCCCAGGCAGTGGGAATGGCCACGCCCACGAACAGAAACCAGGCCACGGAGATCACCAGTACCTCGATGGTCTTGAGCAGCAGCCCGCTCGCGGGCGGATACATGGCCACGATGGTCAGGGCGAATAGCACCAGCGCCAGCTGGCGGTAGATCTGGGCAGTCAGGACATACTCCGGGCCGTGCCGATCAAAGCGTTCCAGATACCGTTCCCGCCTCACTCTCTTGAGGGCCGCAATCAATCGCCTCCGCGAGGCATTGGTGCCCGCCAGGACGGCGGTTCCGCTCAGCAGCACTATCACTGACCAGAGACAGGCCAGGGCAACGGCCAAACCGGCGGATAGATCTGGGTGGTCGCTGATACTCATACCCGACCTCGGCTACGACTCGACGCCTGCCGCCTGCGGCCCACCTGCCCGGCAGCCGGCGCGCTGAACACGGGCCCCCAGCCCAGCAGCGACAGCAGCTGATCTTCTCGCGCGTGCATCTCTGCGGCATGGACCGCGCGCCGATCGTCATGGCCGCAGAGGTGCAGGCAGCCGTGCACGACATAGAGAAGCAGCTCGCCTCGCCAATCGGCATCATGCAGCTTCGCCTGGCGGCGGGCAACAGTCTCACAGACGATCAATTGGCCCTCGACCCGCCCCGGCTCGGCGCGATCCCGCAGATCGAAGCTCAGGACATCCGTCACGGTCGCGCGCCCCAGCCACCGCTGATGCTGGCGCCGCATCTCCGCATCACCCACGATGGCGATCTCCAGCCGACCGGAATGATATCCGCCCGCCTGCATCGCCCGCCGGGCCGCCCGACGGATCTCAGCCTCCATGCCGGCCGGCGCATCGCACACGACAACGCTCAAACCGCCTCCGGGCCCGGTCGCCGGCGCACGGCGTCCCGCTCCTTTCCGACGGTCGTTTTTGGATCTGTGCGTCATGCGGTGCGAAGCTGGCTTGGACTTTCCTCGCTGGTCCGCGGATACGCAATGCGCCCGTGGTGGATCGCGCAGAGACTTTTCACCAGGCTCTGCTCCACCCGGGCGAGCTCCTTCAAGGTGATGTCGCAGTCGTCGAACTGGCCGTCCGTGAGCCGGGTCATGACGATTTCCTGCACGACGCCCTCGATCCGGCTGGGTGTCGGATCCTGAAGTGCCCGAACCGCACCCTCCACATTGTCGCAGACCATCAGAATGGCCGATTCGCGGCTGCTCGGCTTCGGGCCGGGATAGCGGAACTCGCTCTCGCTGACTTCGCGATCGCGCCGTCCGTTGGCTCGTGCCTCCTGCGTGGCCCGGGCGTGGAAATACCGCACCAGCGTCGTACCGTGATGCTCGGCGATGAATTGCAGCAGAATTGGCGGCAAGTGGTGCTCCCTCGCCAGGGCCAGCCCGTCCTTGACGTGGGCCAGGATGACCAACAGGCTCATCGTCGGTGCAAGCCCTCGATGGGCGTTCATCATCTTGGCCTGCTGATTCTCCACGAAATAGTTGGGTTTGCAGATCTTGCCGATGTCGTGGTAGTACGCGCCGACGCGAGCCAGCAGCCCGTTGGCACCGATTTCCTCCGCGGCCTTCTCCGCCATGCTGCCCAGCAGGTGGCTGTGCTGCCAGGTGCCGGGGGCCTTCTCGATCAACTGCCGCAGGAGCGGCTTGCTGGTGTCGGCCCATTCCAGCAGCGTCAGGCTGGTGGTGATCCGAAAGACCCGCTCAATCACCGGCAACAGGACCATCACGATGCTGGTCCCGGCCAGGGCCGCCAGGGCCGCGATGGCCGCGCCCCTCAGGGCGTCCTGCTGCTGCGAGAGATTCACGAAGCACGCGCTGATCCCCGCCGCCACCGCCGCGACCACGCCGATCTCGATCATCTTCAATCGAGTGCGGATCTCCCTCAACGGCAGGACCAGTACCGCCACGACGGTCAGCAGCACCAGGATCAGGCTGAACGATGCTCCCGTCGTCGGGATGGTCAGCAGGGCGAGCCCGGCCGTCACGCCGATGGCGAAGATGGACGAATACGCGATGGTCAGGATCGCCGCGGTCATGGTGATGGTAGATACGCTCCACATGGGCGAAGCGTCCGCTCCCACGAACACGAGCCGATCGATCAACAGCATCACCAGGAGCAACACTGCCAGCGCCATCGCCCTGGTGGTTCGCCGCGCCACCCGCGGCTGGCTCCAGGCGGTGAACACCGACATACCGATCGTGACCATCATGACCACGCCCAGCAGGCCCAGTCGCTTCCAGCGCCACTGGCTGAGCAACTCCGGATTGGTCTGCCGTTGCTTCAGGTATTCCTCGTGCTCCGCCGTCAGCAGATCCAGGTCCTTGGCGTCGACCGCATCCGCGTTCACGAAGGCCTCGTCGGGCGTATAGGTGTCCTTCACCGGCTGCACCGCGGCGACTTTGTCCTCCACGTTGGCCTTGGTGAGGGCGCGATCGAACTCGTAAATCGGCTGGAGCCGTTTGTCCGGCGGGGCGATGGCGTTCTTTACGATGGCGACCAGCGAATCCTCGAGTTCGCCGGCGAAGACGAATCGCACCAGGTCCCTCGCCAGACGATCGACGTGATCGGGGTTGGCCGCATACTTCAGCCTTTCCTTGGGAATGGACACGACCGTCCCGTCCGGCCGGATGAGCATCGCGTTGCTGGCGGTGCTGCGAACGTCGCGGTCGACGTCGGCCTGCTCGATCATGTCCTCGCGGCTGAGGCGCTCCGCGAGGGCGTCCACGTTGCGTTTGAACCGCTCGCTGCCGGCCTCGTCGGTCAGGGCCTTCAGGGCGTCAAAGGCGGACTGATCCAGCGGCCAGCGCTGGCCGAAGCTCTCCTGGTACTTGTCGTAGTTTTCCGCCGCCTTGACCGCGGCGTGGAGATCACGGAACTCGGACTGGATGCCGTCGACCAGGGCCTGATTGAACCGGAAGTAGTTCGGCACCCGCTGCTCGGCGCTCTTGCGTTCGTCCTCGGTCTTCTGCTTATTGACCACCTCGAACTTGACCCGCGGGAAGACGGGCTGGGTCAGGATCTGGCCGGGGTAGTAGTGCAGGCGCTCCTCGCCGGAGAGCACGATATAGGTCGCGCAGGCCCAGAAGGCGGTCGCGACGACCAGGGGCCAGCCAATCACGCTCCGCAGGCGCAGCCATGCAGAGGAAGCCGGGCCTTCGACCAGCCTCCGTCGTACCTCACTTTGCCGGGGGGGACGAAACTGTCCAGAGTTCCGCATCGTGTGCGTCACCGCGAAAAGCGGCGATTGGCCACTCCTCAGCCT
>DATKKX010000055.1:0-2418 GCA_035542775.1 Phycisphaerae bacterium
TGGCCGGCCGTATGGACGCCATCGCAGAGCGGCAGAAGGAGACACCCGAGGGAGTTGAGGAATTGCTCCGCATGGTGCTCTCCGAAAGTGACTGTACCTCACTCGCTCGTTTGAGCAAGGTGCTGTTCCGTCGTGGCTCAGAGGCGAATCTGCGCCTGATCCCTCAGGTCACGCTCCTGCCTGTCGGCGGCCGCAACGGCGGGACGAATGGCGGGAAACTTGAGGCATCCTGATCGCGTCGTGGTGCGACGATTCTGTCCTCATGCTCTGTGTGTGAAATACCAAAGCCGCCCGGCCGGGCGGCTTTGGTATTGAACGTCTGCGCTCGATTACGCGATTGCCCTCCCGCCATCCACCTGCAACGTCTGCCCCGTCATACTGTCGGATTCCGGAGATGCGAGGAACACCGCGGCACCGATCAGGTCCTCGGGCGACATCACGCGCCCCTGTGGGATGCGGGCGACGCGCGCTTGCAGGAATGCCTCGTCTTCCAGATCTTTCCGGTTGATATCCGTCCGGGTCAGGCCCGGCGCCAGCGCGTTCACGCGGATCCCGTACTGCGCCAGTTCGAGGGCCATGCACTTGGTCAGCATCGTCACGCCGGCTTTCGAGACGCAGTAGGCGCTCATCCGCGGCGCCGGAAAGCCGGCCGCCTCTGATGACGTGTTGATGATCTTGCCATAACCCCGATCCTTCATCCGCCGGGCCACCGCCTGGGCGACCAGGTAGCACGCCTTGAGATTGGTCGTGATGATCCAGTCCCAATCGCGCTCCTCGAAATCCAGGAAGAAGACGCGCTTCTGGACGCCGGCGTTGCTCACCAGGATGCTGATCGGGCCAAGCTCCTTTTCAATCCGGTCCACCATGCCGGCGACCTGCACCCGATCAGAAACATCCGCCTGAACGGCCAGCCC
Organism: Phycisphaerae bacterium; assembly: GCA_035542775.1. Taxonomy (GTDB): domain Bacteria; phylum Planctomycetota; class Phycisphaerae; order UBA1845; family UTPLA1; genus DATKKX01. The sequence goes on from DATKKX010000055.1 coordinate 915, forward strand.
GCGGCGCCCTAGGCCCTCGATCTCCTGGACGACCGATTTCGCCTCCGCCGCGTGCGAGACATAGTTCACCGCCACGTTGGCTCCTTCGCGCGCGAGCGCGACCGCAATCGCCCGACCGATGCTGCGCGAGCCTCCCGTCACCAGCGCCACTTCCCCCGTAAGCTTCATCCCGCTTCTCCCCCAGAAAAACGGACGGGGCCGCAGGGGCCCCGTCCAGTTCACTGCTATCGAGTAGCCGCTATCGCCGCCGCGCCGTTTTCTTCCCAGCCGGCTTGCGCCCTCCACCCCGTTTTGCTGCGGCCTTCTTGGCCGGCTTCGCCGCTTTTTTCGCAACGGCCTTCTTCGCAACCGCTTTCTTGGCAGCCGGCTTCACGGCGGATTTCGCCGCGGCGTCCTTGACGGCGGGCTTCGATGCGACCAACGCCTTTGCTTTCTTCATGATGGCTTCGACCGAAATCCCGTACTTCTTCATCAGCGCATCGTACGGACCGGATTCGGTGAACCGGTCCTGCACCCCGATGAAGTCCATCTTGGCCGGGGCATGCTTCGCGACGGCCTCGGCCACTGCACCACCGAGCCCGCCGAAGATGTTGTGCTCTTCGACCGCCAGCACCAGGCCCGTCTTGGCCGCGGACGTCGCCAGGGCCTGCTCGTCAATCGGCTTCACCGAGGCGAGGGCCAGCACGTCCGTCTCGATGCCCTCCTTGGCTAGCTTGGCGGCGGCTTCCATGACCATGACGACTGGGACGCCGCAGGTCGCAATGGTCAGGTCTTTTCCGTCCCGGAGCTTGCGCGCCTTCCCGAGCTTCAACGGCTCGGCGTTCTCGAACAGGATCGGGGTCTCGTTCCGGCAGCCGCGGATGAACGTGGGCCCGTTCCGCTTCAGGGCCAGCGCGAGCGACTGTTTCATCTCCACCGCGTCGGCCGGGACGATCACCACCATGTTGGGCAAGGCCCGCATCATGGCGACATCCAGGATGGCCTGATGACTGGCGCCATCATAGGAATCCGAGAGGCCGCCGTATGCCCCCGCCAGCACCACCGGCAGGTTGTTGTAACAGATCGTGTTCCGGATCTGGTCGGCGCACTTCAAAGCCAGGAACAGGGAGAAGGTGTTGATGACCGGCCGCAGCCCCGTGCTGGCCATGCCTGCGGCGATGTCCGCCATGTTCGCCTCGGCCACCCCGACATTGAAGAAACGCTCTGGGTACGCTTTGGCGAATGCGCCGGTCTTGGTGCTTGCGGACACGTCGGCATCGAGGACCACCAACTCGGGCATCTGCGGGGCTAATTCCACCAGCGCCTGCCCGAGGGCATCGCGCATCGAGAGGAGCTTCACGTCGCTGTTCACAGGGCTGCCTCCAATTCTGCCAGGGTCTTCTCGAGCTCCGGCCGACCCTTGGCGAAGGTCTGATCGTCGATGGGGGCACCGTGGAATTTGTGAGTATCCTCGGTGAACGAAATGCCCCGCCCCTTCTTAGTCTGGTAGATGACGGCGACCGGC
>DATKKX010000056.1:0-6054 GCA_035542775.1 Phycisphaerae bacterium
CCCTTGGCCGAAAGAACTGCCGGAGTGGGATTCCCTCAGTTCGGCTGAGAAGAAATTGTTCATCAAGCAGGCTGACGTCTACGGGGCCTACCTGGCGTACACCGACCACGAAATCGGCCGGGTGATCCAGGCGGTCGAGGACATGGGCCAGCTCGACAACACCCTAATCATCTACATCAGCGGCGACAACGGCGCGAGCCCCGAAGGGATGCTCAACGGCACACCGAACGAGTTCACCACCTTCAATGGCGTCGCCGTGCCGGTCAAGGACCAGTTGCTGTGGTACGAGTTCTGGGGGTCGGAGCGGACCTTTCCGCACTTTGCGGCCGGCTGGTCGTGGGCGATGGACACGCCTTTCAAGTGGACCAAGCAGGTTGCGTCGCATTACGGCGGGACGGCGCAGGGCCTGGCCATGTCGTGGCCCGGCCACATCAACGACGCGGGCGGCATCCGCCGCCAGTTCCACCACCTCATCGACATCGTGCCGACCATCCTCGAAGCGACCGGCATCCCGGCGCCGGAGACGCTCAACGGCATCCCGCAGCGCCCCATGGATGGCGTGAGTATGGTGTACACCTGGGACAAGGCGAACGCCAATGGGCCCTCCCGGCACCCCACGCAGTATTTCGAGATGCTCGGCAACCGCGCCATCTACCACGACGGGTGGATTGCGGGCACGACCCCGGCGACGCTCCCGTGGGAGCTGAGCAGCGCCCCGCCGCCGGACGTGATCACCGGGTACAAGTGGGAGCTGTACAACGTCGGTGATCTGCAAACGGGGGATCCCACCGAGTTCAACGACCTGGCGGCCCAAATGCCGGACAAGCTCAAGCAGATGCAGGACCTGTTCTACGCCGAGGCGAAGAAGTTCGACGTGCTGCCGCTCGACAACACGACGCTCGCGCGCTGGAACGCGCCGAAGCCGAACCTCACGGCGGGACGCACGACCTTCACCTACTCGGGAACACTGACCGGCGTCCCCAGCAGCGGCGCGCCGGACATCCTGAACCGGTCGTACACCATCACCGCTGAGGTCACGATCCCCGAAGGGGGCGCGGAAGGCATGATCGTCACCCAGGGCGGGCGCTTCGGCGGCTACGGGCTCTTCCTGAGCAAGGGCGAGTTCGGCTTCGGCCGGGGCAAGCCGGTGTTCCTCTACAACCTGCTCGACCTCAAACGCACGACGTGGGAAGGACCGGAACTAAGCGCTGGGAAGCATACCATCGTCTTCGACTTCAAGTCCGACGGTCCAGGCTTGGCCAGGGGGGGGACGGGCGTGCTCTCCGTGGACGGGCAGGAGGTGGCCAGGAATTCCATGGAGCACACCACCCCGATCACGTTCCCGGAGGACGAGACCTTCGACATCGGCGAGGATACCCGCACCCCGCTGGCGCTCATCGAGTATCGCTACGATTGTCCGTTCACGTTCACAGGCACGATCAACAAGCTCACCTTCACCCTCGGACCGCAGCAGTTGACGGCAAAGGAACACGAGGGGTTGCAGCAGGCCCGCGCCCGGGCACGCGATGAGCTGTAACCGCGGACGTGAGCAGGAGATGGAAAGGGAGCGCAGGCACCTGCCGGCCGCCGCGGACGCGGGTGTCTGCGCGAGCGACGAGGCAACGGAGGATTGATGAGGTCAAGATCAGGAGTGTCGCGGTACCCTGCTACGGTGTTGATGGGTGCCGCATGCATGCTCGGGGGGATGTTCATCGCAAGCTGCCAGAAAGCAGAACAAGCAATCACCGAGGAAGTTGCTTACTTTCGCGGCATGGAATCGTGGGTGTACGGGTATCCCATCGTGCTTATGGACGTGACCCGGCAAGTATTAACCGCCGCGCCCGCTCCGAACGCGGAAGGGACCGCGGCGCCGATGGATCAGTTCGCCAAGATGCCGCACTATGTGAGTCCCGACGTCAAGCAGGTGGTCCGCATCAGCCTCAACTCGCTGTGGTGCACGGGCTGGCTGGACCTTGGACAGGAGCCGGTGGTCCTTTCGGTCCCCGAGACCCATGACCGGTACTACGTGATGTCCGTTATGGACATGTGGACGAATGTGTTCGCCTCCGTGGGCAAGCGCACCACCGGGACCAAGTCCGGCAACTTCCTCGTCGTCGGACCGGGCTGGCAGGGCACGCCGCCCGCCGACATCAAGCAGGTCTTCAAGTCTCCCACTCGATATGCCTGGGTACTCGGACAGACCCAGGTCAATGGTCCCAGCGATTTCGCGTACGTGAATGCCATCCAGGCCAACTACAAGCTCACTCCGTTGAGCCAGTGGGGCAAGCCTTACACGCCGCCGAGCAACGTGCCAGTGGACAAATCAGTGGACCTGTCCAAGATTCCTCCCGACCAGGTCGCGGCCATGGATGCCGGAACGTTCTTCAACCGGCTGGCGATGCTCATGAAGGACAACTCGCCCGCCGCGGAAGATGCTGAGGCGCTGCGCAAGCTGAAGGACATCGGCGTCGAGCCGGGCAAGCCTTTCGATATCAGCAAGGTGAGTCCAGCCATTGCGCGCGGCCTAGAACGAGCGATGAAAGAAGCTCCGGTCAAGTTGCAGCAAGGCATCCTCACGATGAAGACGGTGAACGGGTGGATGCAGCCGAACGACATCGGACGCTATGGCAAGGATTACGATACCCGCGCCGGCATCGCCTGGGTCGGACTCGGCGCCAACCAGCCGGAGGATACCATCTATCCCACGGCCTTCAATGATGGCGAGGGCAACCCGCTCGACAGCGCCAACAAGTACATCATGCACTACGACAAGGGAACGCTGCAGCCCACGAACGCCTCCTGGTCCATCTCGCAATACAAGGGAAACTTCTACGAAGTCAATGCCCTGAACCGCTACGTTATCGCTCCCTGGATGCCACTCAAGTTCAACAAAGACGGCTCGCTCGACATCTACCTGCAGCCTGACTCGCCGGGCAAAGACAAGGAATCCAACTGGCTGCCGACTCCGCCCGGCGCGTTCAACATCACCATTCGCAATTACTGGCCAAAAGAAGATGCCCTGAACGGCAACTACAAGAATCCGCCGATCAAGAAGGTGCAATGAGGGAAAGTCTGACTGAGCCTGGGTTAAGCCACGGAAGGATGCTTACCTGACGTAATCAGACTTCTCAAGGAGATTGGCTAGGGAGGTTCAATGAAAAAGATCCTCATGTTCGCGGCATTGGCCGAAACGGGTACGGGTGTGATCCTGTTCGGCTATCCGCCAATCGTCGTCCGGCTGCTGTTCGACGCAGAACTCGTCGGTGTCGGTGTAATCATGAGCCGCCTCGCCGGCATCGCCCTGACCGGGTTAGGAGTCGCCTGCTGGCCGGGCTCGCCCCGGGTCGGCATGTTGATCTACGGGGCGGGCGCCGCGCTGTACCTCGCCTACGTCGGCCTCGCGGGCGGCCTGGCCGGCATACTGCTGTGGCCGGCAGTCGTCCTGCACGTGATCCTGACGGCACTTTTGACTCGGGCATCAACAACAGATAAGGACACGAAGACATCCGAATGACCGAGGGACAAGTCACCGCCACCCCGTTTCGGGCATTGCTCCTTCGAGCTTCGAAATTGTCTCGGATTTCGATATTCGGATTTCGGAATTGCCCCGGATTTCGGGATTCGCACTTCGAATTTCAGTTCGACGGGACATTCCACAAGAAGGGCCCGAGGTGAAATCAAAGGAGGGACTCTGATGAACTGGATCAAGCGTCTCGTGTCGAGTGGAGCGACAGCAATCGCCGTTGCTGCGTTCCTGCTGGCGGCTGCGCCGGCTCTGGCGCAGCAGGTCACGGGCGAGCTGGGTTCGCCCAGCGCCACGACGACGATCGGCGGCGAGCAGCTGCCGCCGCCGCCGCCGAAGTTCGGCGGCGTGATCACGGAGGACGCCAAGAGCTCGAAGCCCTGGTGGCCTCCGACGGTGGTCCCACCCAAGGGGGCCCCCAACGTGCTGCTGATCATGACCGACGACTCGGGCTACGGCGTGCCGAGCACCTTCGGCGGCGTCATACCCACGCCGACCCTGGACCGCCTCGCCAAGGTCGGATTGCGCTACACGCAATTCCACTCGACGGCGCTGTGCTCGCCCACGCGGGCGGCCATCATCACCGGGCGCAACCACCACTCGGTCGGTTTCGGCCAGATCAGCGAACTGGCCACCGGCTACCCAGGCTATGACTCGGTCATCGGACCCGAGAAGGCGACCGTCGGCCGGATCCTCGCCGACAACGGCTACGCCACCTCGTGGTTTGGCAAGAACCACAACACGCCCTCGTTCCAGTACAGCGCGGCGGGGCCGTTCGACCAGTGGCCGAGCGGGATGGGCTTCCAGTACTTCTACGGCTTCATGGGCGGGGAGTCCGACCAGTGGACGCCCTACCTCTTCCGCGATCACACCCCGATCTTTCCATGGGTTGGCAAGAAGGACTACAACCTCGTCACCGACATGGCGGATGAGGCAATCAAGTACATGAAGGAGCTGAGCGCCTCGGCGCCCGACAAGCCGTTCTTCGTCTACTACGTGCCCGGGGCGACCCATTCGCCGCACCAGCCGACCAAGGAGTGGATCGACAGGATCAGCGCAATGCACCTCTTTGGCCAGGGCTGGGAGAAGCTGCGCGAGCAGATCTTCGCCAACCAGAAGCGGCTCGGCGTGATCCCACCCAACACTCAGCTCACGCCGTGGCCGAGCGAGCTGCCGCGTTGGGACTCGCTCTCCCTCGTGCAGAAAAAGATCGTCATTCGCGAGGCCGACGTGTTCGCAGCCTACACTGCCTATGTGGACTACGAGATCGGCCGGGTGATCCAGGCGGTCGAGGACATCGGCAAGCTCGACAACACGCTCATCATCTACATTGACGGCGACAACGGCACCAGCTCCGAGGGGTCGATGATGGGCACGCCGAACACGATGACCGTCTACAACGGCGTCCTGCAACTGCCCGAGCTTGAGATGCTGCGGTACTATGAATCCTGGGGCTCCGACAAGACGTATCCGCATATGGCGGTGCCTTGGGCCTGGGCCTTCGACACCCCCTTCAAGTGGGTGAAGCAGGTGGCGTCGCACTTCGGCGGCACCCGGCAGGGCATGGTCGTCTCGTGGCCCGGCCACATCAACGAGCCGGGCGGCGTCCGCTCCCAGTTCCATCACGTGATCGACATCGTCCCGACGATCCTGGAGGCGGCGGGCATCCGCGCCCCGGACACGGTCGACGGCATCAAGCAGCGACCCATCGAGGGCGTGAGCATGGTGTACACGTTCGACAAGGCAAACGCCAACGCGCCGTCGAAGCGTACCACCCAGTACTTCGAGATGTTCGCCAACCGCGGGATCTACCACGACGGCTGGTACGCCTGTACCACGCCGGCGACCCTGCCTTGGGCACCGTCCGCGGGTCCGCTGCCCGATGTCAATGACTACAAGTGGGAGCTCTACAACATCGCCGATGACTTCTCGCAGTACAACGACCTGGCCGCGAGGAATCCCGACAAGCTCAAGGAGATGCAGGCGCTGTTCCTGACGGAGGCAGCGAAATACCAGGTCCTCCCGCTGGACAACTCGGTTCTCCAGCGCCTGCTCACGCCGCGTCCAAGCGGGACGGCAGGGCGCACGGAGTTCACCTATCTGGGTAAGAACGTTGGCATCCCGGTCGCCAATGCGCCGAGTATCCTGAACCGCAACTACACGATCACGGCCGAGATCACGGTCCCCAAGGAGGGCGCGGAAGGGATGATCGCGACGATGGGCGGCCGCTTCGGGGGGTACGGTCTCTACCTCCTCAAGGGCGAGCCGGTGTTCGTCTACAACCTGCTCGACCTGAAACGCTACCGCTGGGAAGGCGGCGTCGGTGCCCGCGACTGGCTGGGCCGGTCGCTCAAACCGGGCAAGCATACCATCGTGTTTGATTTCAAGTACGACGGGCCGGGCTTCGGCAAGGGCGGGACCGGGGTGCTGTCGGTGGACGGCAGAGTGCTCGCGCAGCAAAAGATGGATCACTCGATTCCATTCCTCATGTCGATTGACGAGTCCCTCGACATCGGCATGGATACCCGCAC
>DATKKX010000057.1:0-9991 GCA_035542775.1 Phycisphaerae bacterium
GTCCATACACGCCGCCGCGGCAATCAGGCCTCAGCAATTCCCGCAGCCCCGGGCGGACCTGATCCATCGCGGCGCAAGGCTCAGCCTCGCCCGTCACCAACACCTCCACGGTGTCGCCCAGCCTGATGGTCTTGCCGACAGTCGGCGCCAGGCTGTCAGCGTCCACCAGCACATTCGCCCGCCGGGTATGCCACAGCATAACGGTCCCGAGCGCACGCACCACTTCTTGCCATTGTTTTAGGGACAGGAGGGTGATGCCCCGATCAGGCTCGCTGGCGATGTCCCCCTGCAAGCCCGCGTTTTCGACCGCTACCGCGCGGTTCACATCCTTCATTGGTGCCTTTACCCCGGGCCGCAGAGCGATCCCCAAGATCTTGCCCACCTGCCGCGTATCCATCGCCTATCCTCCGGCACTCACCCCGCCGCAGGGCCGGCTTGTCGTGCCGCTGCAAGCACATGAGCCCCCGCCTCGTCGGTCACCGCGCATCGTAGTATAGTTACCTCGCCATCACCAGAGCGGTTGCATCCTCCATAAGGATACTCGCATGATCGAAAGCTCGGAATCGAACCAAGACAGCATGCTTGCACAGGACCTGATCCCCAGCTCGGCGGCTTACAGCCAGACATTGCTAAGCCGGCTGGATCATCGCTTCCTGAAGAATCGCGCTGCTCGGATTGTCTTGCTGGTCCTGCTGGCGACGATCCTGATCGTGCCCTCGATACAATTCGTCCACAGCATCCAGGAAGTCGACAAGGCCGTCTATCGTGCCAGCGGCGAGCGCCACGGCACCGCCCTTGGCCGTTGGCTTCCAGACGCCGACGCTCTCGCCGACCCCGCCAAGGGCGAGAACCCCTACGGACCAGGGCATTGGTTCCCCACGCCGCCATTCGTCCTGATGACGCTGGTGCCCCTGAGCAAGCTCGGCTATGCCGGCGCGGCGGTGGTGTGGGCCCTGCTCAAGATCGCCGGCTTCGCCATGGCGATGTACCTGTTGATCCGCGAGACCGGGCGGCCCGGCTTCGCCGTGCCGGTGGGCGTCCTGGTGATGACCGGCGTCTTTGGCATCCGACCGATTATTTCCGATCTCCAGCACGGCAACCTCAACATCTTCATGATGGTCTGGCTGGCACTGGCCTGGGCGCTGTACATGCGCGGGAATGATTTCTGGGCCGGCTTCTTCACCGCCCTCGCCATTGTGACCAAGGTGACGCCCGCCCTGTTGCTCTTGTACTTCCTCTACAAGCGGGCTTGGCGGGTGTGCATAGGAACTGTCGTCGGGCTCCTTCTGTTTTTCGTGCTCATCCCCGGACTTACCCTGGGCTTCGGCCGCAATTTCGAGCTGCTTCGCACATGGTTCGATATGATGGTCGTTCCGTACGCCGTTCAGGGCTACGCCGCCCTGGAAACGGCCAACCAGGCGTTGTACGGCGTGCTCTTGCGCGTGTTGTCGAACGCGCACCTCATCTCCATCCAGCAGATGCCAGGCGAACAGGCCTGGGCCTCCGGCATGCAGGACATGGCCCGACCGGCGACCTTCCTCGGCAGCTTGATGCGGCCGCTTATCACCATCGCGATCCTGGGCTCGCTGGTCTGGCTGTGCCGGGCTCGCTCTGCCACGCGGCGTGATCCGCGACTATTCCTGGAATTCGCCGCTGTACTCCTTGCCATGCTCCTGCTCAGCGAACGGACCTGGAAACATCACGCCACCACCTTGCCCGTCGTATTCCTCGCCGTTTGGTATGCCCTGACGTGCCTCCCCTGGTCAGACCGCTTCCGTGCATCGTTCGTGGCCGGGTTGGTGGCGCAGTTCTTCCTCCTGGTAGCGAGTTCCGAAGGTATAGTGGGCAAGAACGCCGCCGCCATGCTGCTGGAAGACGGAGTCTTCTGCTGGGGCCTGCTGCTCTGCCTCGTGCAGGTCGCCGTCCTGCTCAGGGCGCTCGCCCGCCAGCCTGCCGAAAAGACGTAATGAAGAAGGATGAAGGTCAAAAGATCAGGGACGAAAGAACACCTCTTTCATCCTTCATCCTTCGGCCTTCATCCTTCTTTATTCAGTATCTCCGTGGCAATTGCGTGTTTTACGGCTGCAACCGCCGCGCCGCGCTCGGCCCGGGCTCGATGCCGACGAAGTTGAGGAACCGATCCTGCGGCAACCGTGGGATCGAGAACATCTCCGCCCTGCGAACAGCCTCGTAGTAGCGGTCTCGCTCGTTCACAAGCCTGCGCTCTCGCGGACCGGCCGTTGGTTCGACCGCCGTCGGTCGCTTGATCTCGATCGGCACGAGGCTGCCCTTGGGCTTCGCGGGAGGTTCCTCCGCCCCTGCGGCGGGCTTCTTGGGCTGAGCCTTGCCCGCGCCGGTTTCCTCATCGGCGGGCTTTTCTTCCTCCTCATCGCCGGGCTCTTCCTCGGCCTCCTCCTTCGGCCTGATGATGATCGGGCCCTTCGCCTTGCCTGCCGCGCCGCCCTTGCCGGCCTCTTTGGCTTTCTCCTCCTCGGCGCCGGGTTCCTCCTCTTCGGCGGCGGGTTTCTCTTCGCCTTCCTCCTCAGCGCCTGCCTCCTCTTCGCCCGCTTCCTTTTCCTCCTTCTCCTTCTTGGTAACCTTCGGGGCCTTCTCCTCCTTGGCGGGCTTTTCCTTCTCGCCTTCTTCCTTTTCCCTGGCGGCCGGCTCTTCCGCCCCCTTAACCGCGCCCGTGCCCGGCTCCGCCTTGGTTGGGCCGCCTTCAGGCTCCACGCCGACGACAAGGTAGTCCGTCGCCGCGGTCACCGAATCCACCACCTCGCCGCCGTATCTCTTGACCAGAGCCTTCATCACCTCGCGGCCGCGGGCGTCGGGCGCCCCGTCATAATCAACGTCGAAATCCCCCACGATGCAGAACTGTGGCTTCTTGGCCTTGTTTCGGCTCAGGATGATGTTCCCGACGTAATCGCCTTCCAGAATCGGGTTGTCCGGCGACGGCGGCGTGGTGACCTTGCACTCCGCCGTCTTCTCGCCGAGGCTCACCACCTCGATGTTTGCCTTGCCCCGTCCGTCCTCGGGCACCTGCGCATCCGCCGAATACACGGCGAACGTCATGCCCAGCGTGACGTTGTCTTCCCGTCCCAAATCGATGTCAACCAGTGAGTTGCCAGGCAGTCTCCGAAGCACCGTTCCGACCGGTTTCTTGGCCAGAGCCAGTTCCTGCGCTCCCCGCGCGGGCGGGCCGCGAAGCTCGCTTAGCGCCAGTCTCTGTTCGGCAATGTCTCTGTCACGTTTCTCCAGCTCAGCCTTGACTCGCTGCTTGAGCTTGTCTTGGTCGCGAACCGTCGCCTGCAGTTCATCGCCCATCTGATCGAGCTTCTGCTTATATGCCTCGATCTCCCCGGCCTTGGTCTTCTCGAATTCGCTCTTCCCATTCTGAAGGGCGGCGACCGAGGTCTGCATCTTGGCCAGCTCTCCCTGGAACTTCTCCCCCAGTTCTTTGTTGTCCTTCGACAGGGCATCAAGATCCGCCAGCGCCTTGTTCAGATCAGCCTCGGCCTTGGTGCTGCTTTCACGTTCCTTGATCACCAGTTGGGTCAAGGTTTCGATGATCGACGCCGCGCCGTACGCCGTCGTAAGCTGATCTTTGTCCGGAATCTGGTCCGACTCGGCGATCGACTTCAAAGCTGCGTTCAGCTTCTCCAGAGCAACCTTCGGCTGATCGGTCTGATTGCCCGTCAGCCGGCCGCATAGCTCCTGAATACCCTTGTTCATCTCACCGACCAGCGTCTTGTTGGGGCCGGTCGCGTCGGGGAACATCTGCCGGGCAGCGCTCTCGTCGGCGCTGCTGGCGATGCGGGCCCTCTTGGCCTGCTCGTCCTGCGCCGTCTTCCGAAGCCCCTCCTGCTGCGTGAACATCCAGATCAATCCCACCAGCAGAACAACGACGACGAGAATCAACACCACCAGGCCTATCGTCGTTGCGTTGGATCCTCGTTGTTGTGGTGCTACGCCAGCCATGAACAACTCCTCGTGTCGTCACTGAGCGGAAAGCGGGCGGGGGCCACCCATCTCATTCAGTTTCGGCTGTAAGTCCGCCGTGTCTGAGTTCCGGTACTTCGCTAGGTGGGTACGGTCCGGTATGTCCGAGCAATTTCGCCGTGCGAAGCACATCTAAGTATCTGCGAACCAACGTTAAATGTCAACGGGACGGGGCCTCCTCTCGCCGGAAAGATATCGGCCGATGCCCGGCGCGAACCGCATCCCCGGCATCACCCGGCTCTTGACCTTATGGGGCCAAGCCGCTGTCATGGCGCCGCTGTCTCGACGAAGCATGTCAGGCTTTGCCGACGGCTGCCGGGAGACCGACCATGGCCCGCAAAACGCTCTATCTGATCGACGGACACGGCCAGATCTACCGGGCCTACTACGCCCCCTTCGGCGCCCTCAGCGCCCCCACCGGCGAGCCGACCAGAGCCATCCACGTCTTTCTGCAAATGCTCCTGAACATCCTCCGCGACCGCAAGCCCGACTACCTCGCCATGGCCCTGGACACATCTGACGAAACGGTGTTCCGAAAGGATATCGACCCCACCTACAAGGCCAACCGTCAGCCCCCGCCGGAAGACCTCCCGCCCCAGATCGATCGCATCGTCTCGATCCTGGAACTCATGAAGATTCCGATTCTCCGGCTTCCCACCTTCGAGGCCGACGACATCATCGCCACACTGTGCGACCAGCACGCCGGGAGGAATCTCGACGTGGTCCTGGTCAGTCGTGACAAGGACCTCGATCAATTGCTCGGCGACCACGTCCGCATGTATGACCCCGCCAAAGACCGCGAAATCGACGCCGCCGCGATCCGCGAAGAAAAAGGCTACGGCCCTGATCAAGCCGTCGAAGCCCAGATGCTCATCGGCGACAGCACCGATAACGTCAAGGGAGTAGTCGGCGTCGGCCCCAAGAAAGCGGCCCAGCTTCTTCAGCAATACGGTTCGGTCAGTGAAATCATCGCCCACGCCGACGAGCTCTCGCCGAAACTGCGCGAGAACATCCTGGCTTTTCGCGATCGCATGAACGCGGTCCGCCAGCTCGTCACCCTGAGGCCCGACGTCCCCATCTCATTCGACCTGAAGGACGCGGACGTCCATCGCTTCACGCCCCAGGCCGCCATCGGCATCCTCCGCGAGCTGGGCCTGAATCGCCTGCTCGAGAGAATCGGCGACTCCGGAGCCCCGGCCGCTCGCAGCCCCGAAAGGAAGGAAGGCAAACCACCCACAGGCACCCCTCCTCCCAAGAGGATCAGCGAAAGCCTGTTCGGAGATGAATCCGAGCCAGGCACCGCCGCTTCGTCCGCAGCCTTGATCGACGTTGACCAGGGCGGCGCTCAATACCATCTCGTTGATACCGAAACCTCTCTCGCCGATCTGGCCCGCAAGCTCGCCAAGGTCGAGGCTTTCGCCTTCGACACCGAGACAACCGGCCTCGTCCCCGCCGCCGCCGATCTCGTCGGCCTGAGCTTCTCCTGGCGTGCCGGCGATGCCTATTACGTGCCCGTCCGCGGTGTCGGCAACACCGTCAGCGTCGAGGCCGTGAGAAAACACCTCGGGCCGATCTTCGCCGACGACAAGATCCGCAAATGCGGCCAGAACCTCAAATACGACCTGGGCGTGTTGAAAGTCATCGGCCTGGAAGTCGCCGGCGTCGATTTCGATTCCATGATCGCCAGCTTCGTGCTCGATTCCACCCGCCGCTCGCACGGCATCGACGCCCTGGCCCTCGACCTCCTCCACTACCGCAAGATCGCGACGACGGACATGATCGGCAAGGGCAAGCACCAGACCACCTTCGACAAGCTCCCCACCGATCGAACCTGCCGATATGCCTCCGAGGACGCCGACATCGCCTGGCGCCTGCGCCAGGTCCTCGAACGCCAGATGACCGAGCCCGGCCTGTGCTCGCTCTTCCAAGATCTGGAAATGCCGCTCGTCGAGGTCCTCGCCCAGATGGAATTCCTCGGCGTCGCCATCGACACCGAGTTGCTGGCCAAAATGAGCAACGAAATGGCCGACCGGCTCACCGAGCTGGAGCACGAGATCCACAAGGCCGCCGGCCACCCGTTCAACATCGCCTCCACCAAGCAGCTCGCCGAGGTGCTGTTCGACGAGCAAGGCCTGAAGTCGGCCAAGAAGACCAAGACCGGCCGATCCACCGACGCCGAGGTCCTCGCCGATCTCGCCGTGGAAACGAACAACCCCGTCCCCAGGCTCGTCCTCGAGCACCGCGAACTCTCCAAGCTCAAGGGAACGTACATCGACGCCCTGCCCGAGATGGTCTGCGCCCGCACCAGCCGCATCCACCCCAGTTACCACCAGACCGGCGCCGTCACCGGCCGCCTTTCGTGCAGCGATCCCAACCTCCAGAACATCCCCATCCGCACCGAGGCCGGCGCGCAGATCCGCCGCGCTTTCGTCCCCGGTGAGAAGGGCTGCGTGCTGCTGAAGGCCGACTATTCGCAGATCGAGCTCCGCGTTCTCGCCCACCTCTCCGGCGACAAGGCCCTCGCCGCCGCCTTCCACGAGGACCGCGACATTCACGCCTTCGTCGCCTCGCAGATCGAGGGCATCCCTCTCGCCAAAGTGACCAAGGAGCAGCGCAGCCGCGCCAAAACCGTCAACTTCGGCATCGTCTACGGCCAGTCCGCGTTCGGGCTCTCCCGCCAGACCGGCATGCCCGTGGGCGAGGCCAAGCAGTTCATCGACCGCTATTTCCAGCGCTATCCGCGGATCCGCGGCTTCCTTGACGAGTGCGTGGCCACCGCCCGGCGTCAGGGATACGTCACCACCATGCTCGGCCGGCGCCGCACCATCCCCGACATCAATTCCCGGAATCAGGTCGCTCGCAGCGCCGCCGAGCGTTTCGCCGCCAACACCGTCATCCAGGGCTCCGCCGCCGACCTCATCAAGAAGGCCATGATCAACATTCACCGCCGCATCCAGCGCGAGAACCGCCCCGCCAAAATGCTCATCCAGGTTCACGACGAGCTGGTCTTCGAGGTCCCTAGGAAGGCCGTCCGCGAAGAGGCCGAGATGATCGCCGGCGAAATGTCCAGCGCCATCGCCATGAACGTCCCCATCAAGGTCGACACCGGCTACGGCCCCAACTGGCTGGACCTGGAGCCCATCGAAACGTAGGGCACTCAAAGACCCCACGCCGTTCACAGCCCACGATCAGAGCCCGAGCGGGAGCGAGTGGCATCCTGCGAGTTCCCCGTGCAATTTGCACCCATGCTCGCCGCCTGTGCCTCAGCGTGGCGCTTCTGATCGGGAACACGCAACTGCCGGCTCTCCCGCCGTCTCATCTGTTCTCCGTCCTTGAGTGTAGCGAGGATCCAGCGTACGATACGTTTGGCGACTGTATCCGGGGGGTTCATCGAGATCGTCACGCTACCCGCCGTGTGCCACATGCTCTGTGAGCAGTGCGAGAGGGAACAGGCCTCGACCCCTCAGCCCCTTTGCACTGGCGGAAAGCGAATGACCAACCGGCGATCGCCGCCCTCACCGCTCAATCGACGCAGGAGACTCACGACATGCAGTACCGCAGAATGCCCAAGAACGGCGACCAGCTCTCGATCCTCGGGTTCGGGTGCATGCGTCTGCCCGTCAAGGGCAACAAGGTCGATCGACCCCGGACGATCAGCCAGATCCGCTATGCCATCGATCACGGCGTCAACTACGTGGACACGGCCTGGCCCTACCACGCGGGCGAGAGCGAAGTCGTCCTCGGCAAGGCCCTCCAGGGCGGCTATCGAGACCGGGTCAAGCTCGCCACCAAGCTGCCCTCGTGGCTGGTCAAGAGCCGCGAGGATATGGACCGTTACCTCGCCGCCCAGCTCGAGAGGCTCGGCGCCGCCCGCATCGACTACTACCTGATCCATTCGCTCAATGGAACAACATGGGACAAACTGGCGAAGCTCGGTGTCCTCGATTTCCTCGATCACGCCCAAAAAGACGACCGCATCGTCAACGCCGGCTTCTCCTATCACGGCACCGCGCAGGATTTCAATCGCATCGTCGACGCCTATCCCTGGACCTTCTGCCAGATTCAATACAACTACCTCGACGAGTCCTACCAGGCCGGCACCGAGGGCCTGAAATACGCGCATGCCAGAGGCCTGGGCGTAATCATCATGGAGCCTCTACGCGGCGGAAAACTGGCTCTACCTGAGCCGCCACCCGCCGTCCAGGCCGTCTGGAACGAGGCCGAAGTCCGGCGAACGCCCGCCGAATGGGCTCTGCGATGGGTATGGAACCATCCGGAGGTCACGGTGGTCCTCTCCGGCATGAACGAGGAGGCCCAGGTCAAGGAAAATCTGGCCGTCGCCAACACAGCCCGTGCCAACAGCTTGACACCAAAAGAGCTGGAGCTCGTCCAACGCGCCGCCCGCACCTATCGGGCACTCATGAAAGTGAGCTGCACCGGCTGCGGTTACTGCTTGCCCTGTCCTTCCGACGTGATGATCCCTCTCTGTCTGGAGGAGTACGTCAGGATGCACATGTTCAACGCCAGGGACGAGGCCAAGTTCATCTACGCCCTGAGGACCAGCGGCATCGTGACCGACGGCAAACCCGGCCATGCCTCGCAGTGCATTGAATGCGGCGAATGTCTGGACAAGTGCCCCCAGCAAATCCCCATCCCAGAGGTCCTCGCCCAAGTCGTCGCCGACCTGGAAGGCCCCGACCTGCCCGACCGCATCGCCGTCGCCCGCAAGATCTTCACCGCCGGCCTCCGCCCACCCGCCGGATCGTAGCTTCGGCCGCCCCTGGCCGACGTGGAACGTGGCCGGTCTCGGGATCCCGAAAGCACCTGGTGCGAATTCCTGAGCCCGCGTCATCGGGAGGGCGAGGCTCCCGCCGAGCCGCTCCTCTCCGCGCGCTGGATCTGGACCCAACAGGGACACAGGCAGGCCTTGCTCGCCGGACCCCGTCCTGTAAGCTCCACCGCGCCGACCGACCCGCGAGCAGATGAGGTACACGATGACCAGACAACACTTGCCGTGGGCTGCTTACTGGAAACACGTACTCTCCGCAGTCTTGGCCTGCGGTGTCCTACTCGCCGGCGCGTGCACCAGCAAACGAAACCGCGGACCGGAGATGTCGGTCCGACCCGCCAGACCCGCCCTGCCTCCGCCTGCAAGTCTCGACGACCGACTCGACCCGATCCGCGCCAAGCACAACGTCCCCGCATTGGCCGCGGCCGTGATACGCAACGATGACATCGTGGCCCTGGGGGCGGTCGGTTTTCGCAGGCTCAAATCGCCCGAAACGGTCACGACGGCCGATCGCTTCCACCTCGGGTCCGACACCAAGGCGATGACCGCGACGATGCTGGCCATGTTGGTCGAGCGCGGGAGCCTTCGCTGGGACACCACGCTGGCGGAGGCCTTCCCCGATCTGCGGCAGGCGATGCACCCGGACTATCGCCCCGTCACGCTGGAGCAACTGCTGCAGCATCGCGGCGGTTGCCCGGAAGATCTGAACCGCGACGGCCTGTGGAAACGGTTGTGGGAGCGTGAAGGATCTCCCCGCGAACAACGTGAATTGCTTGTCAAAACCGTATTGAGCTGGCCCCCCGCCGCGCCACCGGGCACGAAATTCCTGTATTCCAACGCCGGCTATGCCATTGCCGGTGTCATGGCCGAGCGCGTCACCGGCGAGGCCTGGGAGGACCTCATGCGGCGGATGCTCTTCGAGCCCCTGGGGATGGCCTCAGCCGGCTTCGGCGCGCCAGGCGATCCCGCCGCCATCGACGAGCCTCGCGGACATGATGCCGGCTGGCTCCGCACCAAGCCGATGGAGCCCGGACCGCAGGCGGACAACCCGCCCGCGATCGGCCCGGCGGGAACGGTGCATTGTTCGTTGCCGGACTGGGCCAGGTTCATCCGCCTGCACCTCCACGGCGAGCAAGGTGGAACGACCCTTCTGAAACCTGAGACTTTCGTTCGCTTGCACACGCCGCCGCCCGGCGCTGATTA
>DATKKX010000058.1:0-2539 GCA_035542775.1 Phycisphaerae bacterium
GTAGTCGCGGAGATTTTCTGAATCTGCTGGTGCAGGGTCGGCTGGTTGTCCTTGACCTGGACGATCAGGGCGATGTTGGCTTTCCCAGCGACTTCAAAATGTTTTTGGCTCATCCTGCGTTTCGGGGTGTTGACGCAGCCATGACGGCGAGACTCGTCTCGTATGGTGAATTTACAATGGTCTCGACGCGAAGTCGTTGATTCGATTGGATGAGTCCCTCACTCAATCGGTGTCCCCTTGGCGTCCCCCGAGCTGATTAATCTTGCCTCCCTCATCGACGACGAAAAATGTTTCCAGCTGGTTCGTCAGCACCGTTGGCCCGATGGTGTTTGCTGTCCCGGTTGCTCCAGCCGCGCCGTGATCCGTGACGGTCATGACGAGACGCATCTTCATCGCCAGCGCTACCGTTGCAAAAGCTGCGGCGGTCGCTTCGATGACCTGAGCGGAACGATCCTGGCCGGCCATCATCGACCGCTCCGGATCTGGGTGCTGTGTCTTTATTTCATGGGCCTCAATCTTTCCAATTGCCAGATCGCCCGCGAACTGGATTTGAATGAAGACGACGTCCAGGCGATGGCATCGACCCTGCGCGAGGGCCTGATCGCGAAGGTTCCGGACGTGAAGCTTGAGGGCGTGGTCGAGATCGACGAGGTCTACGTGGTGGCGGGCCACAAGGGCAATCCGGCGGCCACCCAAAAAAAGGCCGGCCAGGCCGACGCCGCCGTCTTAAAGGAGCGCCGGGCCGCGGCACTCTGGAAAAGGAGAAACCGCCCATCCTCGGATTGATCCAGCGCGGCGGGCAGGTCGTGCTTCACATGCTGCCCAATGTGAAGCAAGCGACGATCAAGCCGATCATCGAGGCAGCCGTCGCCCAAGGGTCGCAACTCTACACCGATGAATACGACATCTACGCCCGCCTGCCAGCCTGGGGCTATAAGCACCAGAGCGTCTGCCACAGCGCCGGCGAATACGCCCGCGACGAGGACGGCGACGGCTTCCATGAAATCCACGTCAACACCATGGAAGGCTTTTGGTCGCTGTTGCGCTCATGGCTACGTCCCCATCGCGGCATTTCACAGGAAAAGCTGCCGATCTATCTCGGCTTCTTCCAGTTCGTTCACAACGCCCGCAAGAGAGGAAAACAGTTGCTCGCCGCCCTCGTCGGCGCGGTGGTCGCTTGATGCCGGACCAACACCCCGAAACACAGGATGAGCCAAAAACATTTCCCGCTCATCGGCCAGTCGACCCGCTCTTGTACCCTGAAGGGAAAGGAGGCAGACTTGCCCCCGAGGACCAGGGGATCAGAGCGATGCGGGCGATCATACGGGGACTGACCGACGCGGAGTTTGAGCGGCTGTATGGCACGGAAGCCAGTTGTCTGGCGGCGTTGGTGGCGGTGCGGCAGGCAGCGGGCATGCCATGCCCGCGCTGTGGCAACGCGAAGAGCTACGTTTACGGCCGCCGGGTCGGCTGCACGCGGTGCGATAGGCGCTGGTCGATCACCGCAGGCACCGTGATGGCCGACACCAAGCTGCCGCTGACCACATGGTTCCGAGCCATGCACCTGATGACCAGCACCAAGCAATGCATCTCTGCGGTCGAACTGACGCGACGGCTGGGCGTGACCTACGAGACCGGATGGTATCTGCACAAGCGCCTCCGGCATGCGATGACGGAAGAGACGGACCGCTGCCAGTTGGGTGGACCTGATGACAGCGCATCGACGCCCATCGTGGAGGCCGACGACGTCTATCTCGGGGGCGAGCGAAACGAAGGCCGCGGAACCGCCGGCAAAATCCGCGTCATCGCCGCCTGCGAGCGTTATTCGAGTGGTCGCATGGGGGCTGTTGTCATGCGGGTAGTCAGCAGCTTCTCCAACGAGGAGGCCGGCGCTTTTCGCGATGCCCACATCGCGCCGGGTGCGCAGGTGCTCACGGATGGCACCCCTGCGTTCCATGTCTTCGGCGAGGCCGGACGAACCCACCACGCCATCATCACCGGCGGTAAGCGGCCGGCGCGCGAGCGCCACGCCCCGTTCTTCGCCGTCAACACCATGATCTCCAATCTCAGCACCGCCCTGAAGGCAACCCACAAGCTGTTCTCCGCCAAGCATCTGCCCGACTACCTCGGGGCCTTCTGCTGGACGACCAATCGGCGGAGCAACATGAAGGGCATGATCGATGCTCTCTGCTGCGCTGTCGTAGCCGCTACCCGGCTGACCCGCAGGGCCGTCTATGCATAGCGGGTCGATTGGCCGATGAGCGGGTTTGACAAAGACCCTTGAGGGCGCTGTTTCACGGTTCGTAAACTCCCCCGTTCAGCCATTGGAAGGCGGCTGGCGCGTGGGGGCGCGTTTTACCCGTGGCCGCCTGCCGGCACGGGCGCGACGTGTTTTGAAAACCGGGAACCCGGGCGGCGTCGGCGCAGTTAACATGATCCGATCCCGCACCGGCAGGCTAGGGGGCCAGAATGCCGTCGATGCGATCCATTCAACAGCCGGAGACGGGCTCCGATGAGGAGTACCGAACCGGTTCCGGCG
>DATKKX010000059.1:0-27787 GCA_035542775.1 Phycisphaerae bacterium
AACGAGCCACAAAAAGGGGGCCCGGCGTTCGCTGAGTAACGCGTGTCGGCCCTCAGCGAACACCGGTGCCGCCGTGTGGCTGGTCAGGCCACTGGAGGAGAATGAGTGAGAAGGATCTGTGTCGGGCTCGTGGACTGCTTCCGAAACACCTCACGCCGCATCGGCATCTGCAAGCGTGCCGCGGGAGGCCATCTCTCGTCATCATGTCGAACATCAGCCGCGAGCATCAGCGCTCCATGATGGCATTCACACTCTGCGGATGCACCCGGGTGAACACCCGGTAGTACCATCTATTCGCCGGCTACCGACACTACCGGGTACACACCGGGGTGAACCCGACGGACTGGAGTCCTATACTCGTGTAATGCCATTGCTGGGACTCCACCCTGATGACAGGGAAGACGGCTTTGGAGACGGCCACGGCTCCCGGCGAAGCGAACCTCGCACGAACGAGTCCGCAGCCGCGGGGGTGTGCCAATGATGAACAAGCCAGTTCGCTTCCTGCTGGTCGAGGACGACGACGACCATGCGGAATTGATTACCCTGGGCCTCCTGGCCCAGAAGGGCGTCCCGAAAATCGTCGACCGCATGCGTGATGGAGCAGAGGCGATTGCTTACTTGCTCAGGAGCGGAGCCGACCGCCAATGTCCCCGCCCTGGCGTTATCTTGCTGGACCTCAAACTGCCCAAAGTGAGTGGCTGTGAGGTCTTGGCGGCCGTCAAGTCAGACCCTGGACTCCGCACGATCCCGGTTGTAGTGCTCTCCACTTCGCGGGCTCCCGAAGACAGGGCTGAAGCCTACGCCCATCATGCCAATAGCTACCTCACCAAACCGACGAGTTTCGGCGAGTTCAGTCAGATGATTGAGGACCTTTCGGCTTACTGGGCCGGCTGGAACCAGTTGCCCGCAGAAGAGTGCACGGCAACGCGCCCCGGCGATGCCTCCGCGTTTGACAGCACGTCGCTCCGCGAGACCACCCCAACGGCGGCGTGTCGGTGACGTGAATCGCAAGCCTCACAGCCCTTTCGACGGGCTCGGAGGTCACAGGAAAAAGGCTTGCAGATCGGCTATCTGCTGATTGGTCAGGAAGATGTCGCTCATGGCGGGGTCAATAGTCCCCATGTCGTTCACTATCAGGTTGGAAACCGGTTTGATCTCACCGAACGTGTGACACTGCTGACATAAGGACGCGAAGTCGGCCGCGCCGGCCGTGGCGTTACCCACCAGGCCGAACATCGAGGTTCCGCAGGAAGCAAGCCCCAGCGCAACCGCTATACCCACCGCCGCCAGCAACAGACTCAGACCTCTCCGGGCCATACCCAGTCTCCTGTTCCAGAGTAATGTCGAATCGTGCGTCAGCAGGAGCCGTTCAGGAGCGTACCCCAAACCCCCCTGATGCAGGGTTTGCGGGATGACTTTGACTGACTCTGCTTTCCGGCCTCGACCCGCGATTATACGTTGGATATGGCTGTTTCGGCCACTGTGATTTCCTGGTTTCTTCCAGCAGGGCGATGGAATGACAGGGCGCCGGAGCGACGAACTCAACTGAGCCAGGCCGATTTGACGACCCGGCGGGGGGCAACCACCGTGGGCACCCGAGGCCGGAAAACACAAGCGTCGCAGGCGAACAGTCACTATCCTGGGGCCGGGTGAGAGGCTCTCCAGGTGTCGGATCTTCGAATACACCGGCGAACCGACCGCCGGCACTTCCCTCAGCTCGTCTGGATCGACGCCCACAACCGGTCCGCGATCAGGGGGGCCGCCATGCCCTCCTCGATGTCCACCCAGCGCGTCGAGGTGAACTTGCGGAACCAGGTTCGCTGGTGCTTGGCCAGACGACGCGTCTGGATCTTGATCTGCTCGACGGCCTCTTCCAAGGACAGCTTGCCTTGAAGGTGGGCGATGATCTGGGCGTATCCCAGCGCCTGCCGGGCCTGTTCGCCCAGGCCGGGGGGCTCGCTCAGCAGCGAGCGGACTTCGTCCACCAGACCCGCTTCGATCATGGCCTTTACACGAGCGTTGATGCGCCGGGAGTTATCCTCCTTCTGGCGGCGTATGCCGACAATGGTTGCCGGGTAGCGCATGGCCTCCGCGGACCATTGTTGTTGTTGCTCGCTGAGCGGACGGCCGGTGACCTGCCAGACCTCCAGAGCTCGCTCAATCCGCTTATAGTCGTTGGGATGAATTCGCCGGCTGGCTTCGGGGTCGACCTTGACGAGTTCGGCGTGCAAGGCCGGCGTGCCCTCTCGCCTGGCCCTATCGCGCAAAGCCGAACGCAACGATTCATCCGCCGACGGGCCGTCGAACATCCCGTACATCAGGGCCATGAGATACAGGGGCGTGCCTGCCAGCGCCAGGACGGACCGGCTGCGGGAGGTGATCTCGGCGATCGCGCGGTCGGCCATCTCCACGAATCGGGCCGCGCTGAAGGCTTCGGACGGCTCGGCCACGTCGATCATGTGGTGAGGGGCGCGGGCCAGTTCGGCCGGGGTCGGCTTGGCCGTGCCGATGTTCATCCGGCGGTAGATCTGCATCGAATCGATACAGAGGATCTCGGCGTTGAGCCGGTCGGCCAGTTCCAGGGAAACCGCCGTCTTGCCGCCGGCCGTACAGCTCAGCAGCAGAATCATCTTCACATCACCGGCCTCAGGGGGTCTCACCACGGTCTAACCATCACCGCCAGATCGCTGTCTTTATTCTTGACCCGCCGAGGCATGCGCCGATAGCATGCCGCGGCAGGAGTCAGTCTCATGATCCGAGGAGATGATACCATGTTCCGACCCCGATGGCTTGCGGTGATCGTTCCGGCCGGCGTCGTTGCGGCGGCGTTCATCCTGAGCGGCTGCGTAAACGTCAAAGCTCCGGAGCAGATCAACGTGGGTACCGGCCCGCACCACCCGGTGGACGCCAGTCAGGTGCCGCCGACGAAGACTCACGAAGAAGCCCGGCAGAAGCTCGCCGAGGCCTATGCGGAGATTCGCTACCTGCAATCGAAGGTCGCGGACCTGGAGAAAGACAAGAAGGAGTTGAAGGCCCAGCGTGAGGAATGGGAGAAGAAGTACAAGAAACTGAAAGACAAGAAGGGCGATTGAGGCTTTCTCGCGGGAATCGCGGAAGCTGCCGGCGCTGGTCTGCCGGTATCACTCAGGTCTATGGCAATGCGCGCCGTGAGGGATCGTCATGATCCGTCCGGGCTCGACATCGAAGCGGCGCACAAAGACGAATCCCCGGCTGGTGCAATCTCACGCCGGAAAGGTACCCTCGCTCGGCCCCTACGAGATCGTCTGCGCCGACGCGTTCGATTGGCTCGCATCCGCAAAACACCGCTCGATCTACGCCGTGGTCACCGATCCGCCCTACGGTCTCGTGGAATACAGCGCCCGCGAGCTGGAGAAGCTCCAGCGGGGACGAGGCGGAGTGTGGCGGATTCCCCCTTCGTTTGACGGACGCCGACGCAGCCCCCTGCCGCGATTCACCGTCCTCTCGCCGGAGGATTGGGCGCGTCTACACGCTTTCTTCGATCGCCTGGCGCGCCTGCTGATGCCTGTATTGGTGCCCGGGGCGCACGTCTTCATCGCCACGAATCCGCTTGTTTCACACCTGGTCTACCAGCCGTTCCTTGCAGCCGGATTTGAGAAGCGTGGGGAGATCATACGAGTGGTCCACACCCTGCGGGGCGGCGACCGACCAAAGAACGCCCACCGGGAATTCACGGACATCACCGTGATGCCCAAATCATGCTGGGAGCCATGGGGCCTCTTTCGCAAACCCTGCCAAGGCCGCGTTCAGGACAACCTGCGAAAGTGGAAAACCGGCGGCCTGAGGCGGATCTCGGCAGATGAGCCTTTCAAAGACCTCATTTACTCGTCACCGGCGCGAGGGCAGGAACGCAAGGCGGCGCCCCACCCCTCTCTGAAGCCGCAGCACTTCCTGCGCCAGATCGTGCGAGCCGCGCTGCCCTTTTCGGAGGGCCTGCTTCTCGATCCGTTCATGGGGTCCGGCTCGACCATAGCGGCGGCGGCCGCCCTCGGCGTGTGCAGCGTCGGACTGGAAGTGAACTGCACCTACTTCGCCATGGCTCGAACCGCGATTCCGAAGCTCGCCCGATGTGCGGTCAACAGCGGACCAAGCCCGTGTGATTGAACCGGATGAGGCGGAATGAGGTCAGGGCGTTCGACGCCGCTCGACCATGCGGCCGAACAGCAATCCCACTTCGAAGAGCAGGATCATCGGCACCATCAGCAACAGCATCGTGCCCACGTCCGGAGTGGGCGTCAACACCGCCGCAAGAACGGCGACTATGAGAATGATGTACTTCCTCGCCTTGGAAAGGTCCGCCGCCTTGACGATGCCCACGGCGATCAGGAAGACCACCACAATTGGAATCTGAAAGCCGCAGCCGAACGCCAGCGCCAGGTTTACGACGAATCCGAGGTACTCCGAGACGCTGAAGAAAGGCTGGACGAACTGACGATCGCTGGTCCTCTGCATGCGGAAGTAATAGGTTTCATTCCCGTGACGGAGGTTCAGATGCTGCGACTGGGCATTGAACCAGATCTGGCCCTCCGCCGGTGAGGGAGGATCCGCCGACAAAACGGGCACATCCAGCGGCGGCAGGCTCGGTTGCGACGTGGCCTGCGCCACCTCCCGCGGACCGTACAGTTTGTACATGAAGCTCTGATGGCTGGGCAGGGGAAACCAGGTCGAGATGCCGATCAGAAACTGCAGCACGCCCGCCAGGACGATGAAAACCATGAACGCCGCGCCCGTGATGAACAGAACGATCGACGATGGTGCGAAGTACTTGACGACTCGGCGCTCGGAGGCGTATAAGCCAACCGCCACGAACTTCCAGAGCTGGTAGAGTATCCACGGCGCCGCGAGCACCAGGCCGAACTTCAGGGAGATCTTGAAGTACTCCATGAAAGATTCGATGGGGTTGAGCTGGACCATTCGCGGGTCGAAGCCCAGCCGCTCCATGGCCACGCAATAGGGCGTGGTCAGGACTTCGATGATCCGATCCCCCACGTTAAAGCATAAGACCGTCGCCACGACCAGCCCAGCGATCGCCCAGATCAGCCTCCGCCGGAGCTCATCCAGATGATCCCCGAAGGACATCCTGGTGTTGATCACTTCATTGGTCTCGGGTGTTGATGGCGGCGGCATGGTGTTGGAAAGGACCTCTGCGGGCTCCGGGTTCCCCTGTCTATGTTATCGGCTGGCCGGTCGGCCGGCAATTGGGGCGATGTTCCAATACATTGTCGGGCCAACAGTTTAGGGAATTGACATGCCAATTGAAGGACGGTATACATCACCCTCCGTCTCGCGCTGCCGACCGGCCAGCCCGCCCCGGCAGGCTCGCGGGCGGTGACGCGAGATGCCCAAGCCGGGCAGGTAGCTCAGCTGGTAGAGCAACGGACTGAAAATCCGTGTGTCGCCGGTTCAACTCCGGCCCTGCCCATTCCTGCAACATCATTTTTCCCCCACGGAGCCCCTCTCGGGACAGTGTCCGCCCCCGCTGTTATGGTTGTCGGCCAGCGTTTCGAGGTTGCGATCCGCCCGAGCGCCTCGATGGCAAACTCCTGCCACACCACTACTGCAGACGCACGCCAAACGACGCCAGGGCTCCAACGTCGTCAGGAAAGAACTTGAACACCTTGTCGAGACTGGTGATGGTGAAGATCTTCTTCAATTCCGGTCTCAGCGCGCACAGCACGACCTCTCCCTTGATGGCGGCGGCTTTCTTGTGAAGCATCAGCAGAATGCCCAGAGCCTGGGAAGAGAGGAACTTCACGTTCGAGAAGTCGAGGATCAGCTTTTGCCGGCACTGCTCATCCGTCAACTGGTACAGGTCCTTCCCGATCTGCTCGATCACGCCGGTATCCAGAATCGAGCTGTCGGTAAAGGTCACCACCAGGACGCCGGCGTAGTCCTCAATCAGCAGGTTCGCTTTTGCCATGCAAGTCACTCCTTGCCGGACTGACGACGACATATTTACCGCCAGCCGGCCGCTGCTTATTCTAAGGGAATCGAGGCCGATACGCGAACACCAGGCCCATGAACGACGACATGATCATCGCCATCGAGACATCCGGCCGCCGGGGCTCCGTCGCCCTGGCGAAAGGACCCAGGCTGCTGGGTGAGGGCGAGTTCGCCACGCAGGTGGAGCATGCCCGCGAATTGTTGCCGGCGCTCGACTCACTGTGCAGGGATCACAGCCTCGCTCCCGCGGAAATTAGACAGTGCTATGTTTCCATCGGCCCCGGGAGCTTTACCGGGCTTAGAGTCGCGGCCACGTTCGCCCGGCATCTGGCCCTGGCGACTGGCGCCCGGCTATGCGCGGTTCCGACACTCGATGTCATCGTCGAGAATTGCCTCGGCCTCGATGCTCCGCCCGCCAACGTCGCAGTCATCCTGGACGCCAAACGTGAGCAGGTCTTCGCCGCCTTGTTCCGCTTTGCCGACGGCGCATATTGCCGGCTCATCGACCCGCAATTGATCCGCCCGATCGATCTGTTGGCCGGGGCCCCACGGCCGATTGCGGCGATTGGCGAAGGAATCACCTACCACAAAGAAGCGGTTCAGGCCGGCGGCGCAGAGATCCTGGATTCCTCACTGTGGTGGCCGAGGGCGGCGAGCGTTCACAAGCTCGGTTGGCAGCTTGCCCGAGAAGGACTGTTCACGTCCCCCCAACGACTTGTACCCTGCTACATTCGCAGGCCGGAAGCGGAAGAACTCTGGGAGAAACGCGAGGGCCTCCCGGCGAATCCGCCTACAAGGCCAGAAGCGTCTGCCGAATGAGCACGTTGATCGGCAGAGTCACGGAGGTGAAGGCGGTCCGCAGGCCGAAGAGGGCCGTCTCTTCACGGCACGTCGAAAGCTGCAGTGCCGTCCCGACCGTCATCACCGCGAGCACAAGCCATCGCTTTCGCCAGTATCGCCTCATCGCGCGTCCTCCGTCATGAAAGCGGAACGGGTCCTCGTCGAGAGTGCGCCTCGCTTAATTGCATCGTCCAAGCCAGTGCGGAAACCTTAGACGCTCGCCTGCTCTGAATCAAGCCATCTGCGCTTCAGACGGGGAAACCCGGGGCTCTCCGGCTTCCGTGTCCGACCTGCCCCCCTCTGGCAGGCCCGCCAACAGGGCTCTATAGTAGCATCCAAGAAAATGTGAGAGGCCCACGGATATGACCCAGTTTCCCGTCGATTTTTCCAGCGACACACAGACCCGCCCTACCCCAGGAATGCGCCAAGCCATCGCCAATGCCGAGGTGGGCGACGAGCAGAAACGCGAGGACCCCTCGGTCAACCGGCTGCAGGAGATGGTGGCTGAGCTGACCGGCAAGGAGGCGGCCCTGTTCCTGCCCACGGGCACGATGTGCAATCTCATCGCCCACGCCATCCATTGCCGGCCGGGCGACGAGATCATCCTCGAATCCATGAGTCACCCGGTCCACTTCGAGGGCGGCGGATTCGCGGTTCACAGCCGGTCGTCCATCCGGCTCCTCGAAACGGAGAACGGGGTCTTCACCCCCCAACAGGTCGAGGCCGCGATCCGGCCGGACGATCCGCATTTTCCCAGGAGCCGGCTGGTTTGCGTGGAAAACACGCACAACCTCCGCGGCGGGCGGATCTGGCCCATCGCAGCGGTCAAGGCCGTCGCCGAATGCGCCCGACGGCACAAGCTCCTGCTGCACCTCGACGGAGCCCGACTGCTAAACGCGGTTGTCGCCACCGGCGTCCCCGCCAAGGCCTACTGCGAGCCCTTCGACTCATGCTGGATCGACCTGAGCAAGGGACTGGGCTGTCCGGTCGGGGCCGTGCTGGCGGGATCCCGGGAGTTCATAGCCCAGGCATGGCGATACAAACATTTATTCGGCGGCGCCATGCGACAGGCGGGGATTCTCGCCTCCGCTGGGGTGTACGCCCTGGAGCATCATGTGGATCGCCTCGCCGAGGACCATCTCAAGGCAAAGAAGCTGGCCGCCGGCCTTGCCGAGATGAAGGGCGTTCAGGTGGACGTCGCCGCGGTAGAGACCAACATCGTCATCTTCGACATCGGCGGAACCGGCGTCACGCGAGCCGCGATGCTCGAGAAGCTCGCTCCTGCCGGGGTCCGTTTCAGTACTCCGCCCAAGCTCACGCAATTCCGCGCCGTCACGCATTTGGATATACCGGCGGATGGCGTCGATCGTGCCCTGAACGCAATGCGACAGGCTTTAGCATAGCTCGCGTCCCGGGGCTAGAATGCCGGTACGGCCTCGCCGGAGAACAAGGACGGCCGACCAGGAGGTCGGCCGCTACCGGGGTGGGTACGTGAGGGCCGGCGCCGCACCGCCTCGAAGAGCCTGAGAACATGGATCATCCGCTGTTGAAGCTGCTCGAAGAACGCGTGGCCATCATCGATGGGGCCATGGGCACGAGCATCCACGCCCATGAGCTGTCGGTGGAGAAGGACTACCGGGGTCACGAGAACTGCATCGAGGTGCTGGTCGAGACGCGTCCCGACGTGATCGAGGACATCCACGCCTCGTTTTTGTCCGTCGGCGTCGATTGCATCGAGACGGACACGTTCGGCGCCAACAAGATCGTCCTGGGCGAATTCGGGCTGGCCGAGCAGACATACGCCTTGAACAAAGCGGCGGCGGCCATCGCCCGGCGCTGCGCCGACAAATTCGCAAGCGCCGCCCGACCGCGCTTCGTCTTCGGGTCGATGGGCCCGGGCACCAAGCTTCCTTCTCTGGGCCACACCACCTTCGACATCCTGCAGGACAGCTACGCCGAGCAGGCTCGCGGATTGCTCGACGGCGGAGTTGACGTCCTGGCCATCGAGACCTGCCAGGACATACTCCAGGCCAAGGCCGCGATCTGCGGCGCCACGCTGGCCATGCACGAGAAGTCGCGGCAGGTGCCGCTCATCGTGCAGGTGACGATGGAGGTGACCGGCACGATGCTGCTGGGCACCGAGCTCGCCGCGGCGCTCGCCACCCTGGAGGCTTATCCGCAGATCCAGGTCATCGGCCTGAACTGCGCCACCGGCCCGCAGGAGATGTCGGAGCACGTCCAATACCTGTGCCGCAACAGCTCCCGGCATATCAGCGTCGTGCCCAACGCCGGGCTGCCCCAGATCGTGGAGGGCAAGACGGTCTATGTTCTCACGCCCGATGAACTGGCTCGGTGGCTCAAGGAATTCGTCACCACGCACGGGGTCAACATGGTGGGCGGCTGCTGCGGCACGACGCCGGAGCACATCGCGGCGGTGGTGGAGGCCCTGCACGGCCAGCGGCCCAAGCGCCGCACGCCCCAGGGCCAACCCAGCGTCTCCAGCCTGTATCAGGCGGTCACGCTCAAGCAGGAAAACAGCTTTCTCATCGTCGGCGAGCGGAGCAACACCAATGGCAGCCGCAAGTTCAAGCGCCTGCTGGTCGAAGGCGACATGGACGCGCTCGTCGACGTGGGCCGCGAGCAGGTCAGGGACGGGTCGCACGTTCTGGACGTGTGCGTCGACTACGTCGGCCGCGACGGCGTGCCGGACATGGACCGGGTCGTGGCCCGCTATGTCCGTGACGTGACCGTGCCGCTCATGCTGGATTCGACCGAGCCGGACGTGATCGAGGCGGGCCTCAAACGGGCCGGCGGCAAGTGCATCGTCAATTCCGTGAACCTGGAGGACGGCGGGCCGAAGCTGGCCCGGGTTGCCGGCCTGCTGAAGAAATACGGCGCCGCGGTCGTGGCCCTCACCATCGACGACGACCCCCAGGAGGCCATGGCCAAGGTCGCGAAACGCAAGATCGAGATCGCCCGGCGGCTGCATGACCTGTTGACGAACAAATATGGGATCCCCGAGGAGGACATCCTTTTCGACTGCCTGACCTTCCCCATCACAACCGGGAACGATGCCGATCGGGCACTGGCCTGCCAGACTCTCGACGGCATCGAGCTGGTCATGGGCGAGTTCCCCCGCTGCGGGTCGATCCTGGGGGTCTCCAACGTCAGCTTTGGCCTGAAGCCCCCCGCCCGGGCGGTGCTCAATTCCGCATTTCTCCACGAAGCCGTGGAGCGCGGGCTTACCGCCGCCATCGTCCATGCCGGCACGATCCTTCCGCGAAACAGGATCACCGAGGAGCGCTGGGCGGCGGCACTCGATCTAATCTACGATCGTCGCCACGAGGGCTTCGACCCGCTGCACCAGTTCATTGGCCTCTTCTCGGACGACGAGGAGGCCGGCGAGGAACGCGAGACCCTGGCCAGCCTGCCGATCGAGGAACGACTCAAGCGGCGGATCATCGACGGCAACCGCATCGGGATTGAAGCCGACCTCGACGAGGCCCTCGGCCGGTACGAAGCCCTGGAGATCGTGAACACTTTCCTGCTCAAGGGCATGAAGGTGGTTGGAGAGCTGTTCGGCTCCGGGAAGATGCAGTTGCCGTTCGTGCTCTCGTCCGCCGAGACTATGAAGACGGCGGTGGCTTACCTGCAGCCGCACATGCAACGCGTCGAGGGCCAGAGCCGCGGCAGCATCGTCCTGGCGACGGTTAAGGGCGACGTGCACGATATCGGCAAGAACCTTGTCGATATCATCCTCAGCAACAACGGCTACACCGTTCACAACCTGGGCATCAAGCAGCCGATCCAGAATGTCATCGACGCCTATTTCGCCCGCAAGGCCGACGCCATCGGGCTGTCCGGGCTTCTGGTGAAATCCACGCTGGTGATGCGGGACGACCTGCAGGTGCTTAACGAGCGCGGCCTGAAGATCCCCGTCCTTCTCGGCGGCGCGGCGCTGACGCGCGGCTATGTGGAGCATGATCTGCGGTCCCTCTATCACGGCGATGTCGCCTATGCGAAGGACGCTTTCGAGGGCCTGGCGCTGATGAACCGGTTGGCCCAGGGCGAATCCATCGTCACCGCGCCGAGGCAGGTCGTCCGGACAGCGGCGGCGAGGACGGCCTGTGCGGCGCCGCGCGGCGAGGTCCCCCGCCGCAGCGAGATTGTCTTTGACAATCCCGTCCCGCGCCCGCCTTTCTGGGGCCCGCGGGTCATCGAGCAGATCGATCTCCACGCGGTGCTCGGCTACATCAACGAAGTCATGCTCTTTCAGGTGCAGTGGCAGTTCAAGAGGCAGAAACGCAGCGAGCAGGAGTACCAGGAATTCGTCCGGCGCGAGGTCCGTCCCATCTTCACCGAGCTGGTGGAGCGCTGCCGGCGAGAGAGCATCCTTCAGCCCAAGGCCATCTACGGCTACTGGCCGTGCAACAGCGAAGGCAACGACCTGGTCATCCTCCGCCCGCCGGAGCCGGGCAAGCCGTCGGCACACGACGAGATCCTGCGGTTCACGTTCCCGCGGCAGATCAGGGCCCCCTTCTTGTGTCTGTCGGATTTCTGGCGGCCGGTTGAGAGCGGCGAGCTTGATGTGGTCGCGTTCTTTGTCGTCACGGCGGGGGATCGCGCGTCGGAGGTGGCTCGGCAGTACTTCGAGAAGGATCAGTACCGCGAGTACCTGTACCTGCACGGCCTGAGCGTGGAGACGGCCGAAGCCACGGCGGAGTATCTGCACAAGCAGATCCGCATGGAGCTGGGCATCGCCGGCGCGGACGCCCACGACAAGCGCAAGCTCTTCCAGAAGGGCTACCAGGGCTGCCGGTTCAGCTTCGGTTATCCGGCCTGCCCGGAGTTGCGCGATCAGGCCCGGCTTTTCAAACTGCTGGAGCCCGGCCGCATTGGTGTGATGCTCAGCGAGGAATTCCAGCTTCAACCGGAGCAGTCGGTCACGGCCGTCGTCGCCCACCATCCCGAGGGGCGCTATTTCAACGTGTCGGGGAGTGACGCCGGCGCTCGCGCCGCTTCATCCAGCCCAGACCCAACAACGTAAACGGCAGCATCATGCCGACGCCCAGACCGCAGACGCCGCACGGCCCCGCCGAGGCGGCAGGCGCCGCCGCACAGGCGTCACCGACTCCATCGTGGTTCGAATCCGCCTGATCCGGGTTCGGCGTGTTCGGGCAGTTATCGGTCGGACAGGTGTTGGCCGGAAAACCCGGGTCCCCGAACCCGTCACCATCCGTGTCGGTGCAGGTGTCGCAGATGTCGGGGATGCCATCGTGATCAGCGTCGGTGAGCAGGCCCAGGGCAATGTCACAGGAATCGGGAACGTTGTTCCTGTTACAGTCGGTGACGAGGCCTTGAGTGACGTCGGCGAAGTCGTCCCGGCCATTGTGGTCGCAATCCTGATACTCAAACGCGCCGATGTCGCATAGTGCCGTACCGTCACCGTTGCCGTCCTGCGACCGCGGGACCCCTCGCTGGTCGATCGCAGGGCAAGGGCCGGGGGCAACCGCATCAACAGCCGGGCTGCCGGCGCGGAGGGCATAGGTCATCGTCGTCCCGCCGTTATTCGCCAGCGGCGCGAGTTGAGGATTTACGTTCGGCCGATCGCCAGGGATCGGAACCGGGAGGCAGGTGACACCATCATCGATGTTATTACCCCCCGTAAGAATCGGTCCGAAGCAGTTTCCACCGGCAAAACTGGCCGCCACAATCGTGTTCTGAATGGTCACACTGCCGAGGCCCGGAAGCAACGGACGCGAGATGGCCCCTCCCCCGCCCAAGGCGCCGTTCTCGGCCAAGGTGCAGTTCACAAGCGTGAGGTTGCCCACCCCATTCTCGATGACCGCCCCACCGGTACCGCCTGAGAGATTCCTGCTGAAGGTGCAGTTGGTGAGTGTTCCTGCTCCCCCCGATTGATACAACAAACCGCCACCGAGGCCTGTGGCACCGGCGGATTCATTCTCGACGAAGGTGCAACGCTCCATGGTCATGCCGCCGACGGTGACGATCATCGCCAGCCCGCCCCCCCATCCACCTCCGTCCGCGACATTTTGCGAAAAGGTGCAGTTAACCAGTGAAGGAGTACCATTGCCGCCGATGAGAGCTCCGCCCCCACCCAGCGCGCCGCTGGTGCGATTTCCCGAAAAGCCGCAACCGGCGATGGTCGCTGCTGCATTGGCCTGGACAGCCAGCCCGCCGCCGCCGCTTTGCGACTCATTGTCCGTCATCGTTACATTCATCATGGTGAAGGGTCCGTTGATCATGGCGATCAGCCCACCACCCACGTCGTGAGCGATGTTCCCGATGAATTCGCTGTTCTGCACGCTGAGCTGGGCCGCGACTTGCGCCGCCACGCCGCCACCCTGGTTTCCGGTGTAGCCACCTTCGAAACGGCTGCCGGAGATCGTCAGGCTGCCCGGCGTAAGGATATAGCAGCCCGCGCCTTGTCCCGCGCCGCCGCACCCATTACCAGTGAAGCGACTGCTCGTGATGACGCAATTGGTGGCGATGCCAGGCATATATATCAAAGCTCCGCCGTTGTCGGAGGCGATGCAGGAGACAAAGTCGCTGTTGGTCACCGTCAGGGCCGCGGTCGTGGCAATCGCCACAGCCCCTCCCGGACTCCCGCTCGTGCAGTGCTGAAACGTGCAATCCGTGATGGCGACTGCCGCCGCGCCGCTGCACAGAATGGCGCCGCCGGCACCACCCGCGATGTCGGAGACAAACTGCGAACGGATGAACTCCAGCAGACCGCCGCCAGCGGCCACGGCGACCGCTCCGCCGTTGGATGTGGCATGGTCATCTTCAAAGATGCTGTCCGTGACGCGGAGGCCGGTCGTGGTTTGGATAGCGATGGCGCCGCCACCGCCGCCGACATTGCTGACGAAGCGGACGTGGTCGACAACCAGGGGACCGGGGCCGATGTAAGCGACGCCGCCGCCAGCGCTCCCCGTGGCATCGCCGTTGCGGATGGTCAGGTTGCGGATCGTCAGGGCAGGCCCGGCCAGAGCGTGGAAGACACGATCAGATGTCAGGCCGTCGACGATCGTGGCATCCAGGCCGGCGCCGCTGATCGTCAGCGAGTCATTGGCAAGGATGTCCAGGTCGCCGGTCGCGGAGAGATCTTCACCGGGACCGATGCGGGTCAAGTAGAAGACGCCCGCCGGGAGGACAATCTCATCCGCAACGGCGTTGGCATTCGCCGCTTGAATGGCTGCCCGCAGAGTGCAGGTACCGCCCGCAACGGCGCATGATGCACCGTCAGCGATGTTACCGTCCCAGGTGCTGTTCACGACGAAGGTATCGGCCTGCAGGTTCGCGCAGATCCCACTTGTCGCCACAACGACCATTGCCAAGGATATCAGATAGCGGGCCACAGACATACTCCTCTCCGCGCTCCACGGCGCAGCAAGCTCCCATTGAGCACGTTGTTGTACGGCACCATCCCTCGGCGCCATGCCTGATTTCCATCCTGCAACACAACGCCTCGGCACGGCGGCAATCACGGCCGAGGCCCGTGCCGTTTCATCCAGCCCAAAGCAAGCAACATTAATGGCATCATCATGCCCACGCCCAGACCACAGACGCCGCACGGCCCCGCCGCTGCGGCAGGACCCGCCGCGCAAACATCACCAACGCCATCGTGGTTCGAGTCCGCCTGATCCGGGTTCGGCGTGTTCGGGCAGTTGTCGACCGGGCACGTATTGGCCGGAAAGCCCGGATCTCCGAAGCCGTCACCATCGGTGTCCGTGCAGGTATCGCAGATGTCGGGAATGCCGTCGTGGTCAGCGTCGGACAGCACGCCCCGGGCGATGTCGCAGGCGTCCGGCACGCCGTTGTGATTGCAGTCAAGCCCGGGGGTCGCGGTCACCTCGGAAGTGTCGTCGATGCCGTTGCGGTTGCAGTCACTGAACTCGAACGCCCCGATGTCGCACACCGCCACGCCGTCACCGTTGCCGTCCAAAGAACGCGGAGCCCCGCGCTCATCGGTCGTCAGGGTTGCGCAGCCGGCGGCCCCACCGGCGTCAATCGCCGGACTGCCGACCAGCAGGGCGTACGTCAACCGCCCCCCGCCGTTGTCGGCCAGAGGCCCGAGCAGAGGATTGATGTTGGACTCACCAGCGCCCAGCGCGCACGTCGAGCCGCTGTCAATGTTGTTTCCACCGGACGTGACGGGCAGGCCGCAGTTGCCTCCGGCAAGGCTGTTGGCCAGTATCGTGTTCGTCACCGTCACGATTCCGCCGGCAGGGAAGATCGCGCCGCCACCGCTGCCGCCAGCGGCTGCCGCGGAGTTGCCCGCCAATGTGCAGTTCAGGAAGTTCATGATGCCGCCGGATTTATAAACCGCTCCCCCGAATTGCCCTGCACTATTGCCGCCAAACGTGCAGTTGGTGAGACTCGCCACAGCCGGAGCTGCGGCTGCGTAGTAGATGGCGCCGCCGGTGGCGGCCGCGCCGGTAGCCCCGTTCAGCGAGAATGTGCATCCGGTCACGCTCAAGCCGCCGGCATTCCAGACGAGAGCGCCGCCGAACCCGGAGTTCTGCACGGTGTTGCCGGAAAAAGTGGTGTTGGTGATCAATCCGCCGCCGGAGCCACTGTCGTACCACGCCCCGCCGCCAGCGCCGGCCGTCGTGTTCCCAGTGAACCGGCTATTCGAGACCGTTGCCAGCGCATGGCCGCTAGCGTACAGCCCGCCGCCTCCGCCACCTGAGGAATTATCCACTACGGATATATTGGTGAGCGTGAGCGGACCGCCATGACCGGCATACATTCCTCCCCCACCATTGGCACCCAAGCTCTTATTCCTGGTGAGATCGGTATTCTGGATCGTCACGGCGCTGCCTGCTGCACCGGCGAAGTAGAGGCCGCCGCCGTAGGAGTTGCTGGTATTATCCTGAATGTGACTGTCCGACACACTGAGGTTTCCCCCTGCCGGACAATTGATCATGCAGCCTCCGCCGATGCCGAGGCTGCTGTTGCCGACAACGGTGCAACCGCTGAACGTCGCGCCGCCTGAGCCCGAGTAGAAGATCGCGCCGCCCGCATCGAAGGTCGCTTGGTTGGATTGGAAGGTGGCGCCGGACACGGACAACGGGCCATTCGTGACACAATTCACGGCCCCTGCCGGGTTGCCGGTACAATTAGAAAACGCTCCGCCGACAATCGTCAGTTGGTTGCCGGCGCTGTAATAACAGATGGCACCACCGGGACCGCCTGTCGCGGTCTGGAATGAAAAGGACGAATTGCTGACGTTCAGGAATCCAACGCCGCTGTGGTAGATCCCGGCGCCTGGCCCCGCCGATGTGTTGTTTTCAAAAGTGCAATCAGCCACTGTCATACTGACACCGTCGAGAGAGACAGCGCCGCCCGTGTTGGAAGAATGGCCCGCGAAGCGCACACGCTCGACCACCAGTTCGCCCCCGCCCGGATAGTAAACCCCGCCGCCCGGAAGGCCGTCGGCGGGATGGCCGTTGCGAACTGTCATATCCCGCAGGGCCAATGTCATCACAGGGGGGTAGATGTGGAACACTCGATCGGTGCCCATCCCATCGATGATCGTCGCATCCCTGCCGGCGCCCCGAATGGTCATGCGCTCCAGAATGTGCAGATCTCCGTTGATCCCATCCACGCCCAGGGGGCTGAGCTGAAACAAGCCCGCGGGCAGCACGATTTCATGCGGCGCGCCCGGCAGGACGTTCGCCTGCTGAATGGCGGCCCTCAGGCTGCAGCCACCGCCCGCGATTGCGCACGCACCGTCGCCGAGGTTTGCGTCAGGCGCGTCTATTGTGGTGGTGACGACGAAGGTGGCAGCCCGCACATCCGCGCAGATTCCCCCAGTCGCGACAACGAACGCCGCAAAACAGATCACATAACGAGCCATGG
Organism: Phycisphaerae bacterium; assembly: GCA_035542775.1. Taxonomy (GTDB): domain Bacteria; phylum Planctomycetota; class Phycisphaerae; order UBA1845; family UTPLA1; genus DATKKX01. The sequence continues at coordinate 16,708 of DATKKX010000059.1, forward strand.
CCGTCCTCCTCGCCGTGCCCCAGGACGCAGCACCCTTGCATCGCATACCGGGCCGGACGGCGCACCCTCTCGGCGTTATCCCCGATGCCCGCGCACGGGTGCGGCACGTCGGCGCGACAACGCAATTACCACCGACGCCCGTACCGTTTCATCCAGCCCAAGGCAAGCAACATTAATGGCATCATCATGCCCACGCCCAGACCGCAGACGCCGCACGGCCCCGCCGAGGCGGCAGGCGCCGCCGCACAGGCATCGCCGACCCCATCGTGGTTCGAATCCGCCTGATCCGGGTTCGGCGTGTTCGGGCAGTTGTCGGCCGGGCATGTGTTCGCCGGAAAACCCGGGTCTCCGAAGCTGTCGCCATCGGTGTCCGTGCAGGTGTCGCAGATGTCAGGAATCCCATCGCCGTCGGCATCGGCCAAGACACCTCGGGCGATGTCGCAGTCGTCCGGGATGCCGTTGTGATTGCAGTCCAGCCCGGGGTTCATGGTCACCTCGGAGGTGTCGTCAACGCCATTGCGATCGCAGTCCCAGAACTCCACCGCCCCGATGTCGCACACCGCCGTGCCGTCGCCATTGCCGTCCTGCGGTCGTCCCACCCCACGCTCATCCGTTCCCGGGCACACGGCCGCGCCGCCGGCGTCGATGGCGGGACTGCCACCTAACAACGCATGCGTGAGTCTCGTCCCGCCGCCGTTGTTCTGCAGCGGCCCCAGGAGCGGATTGACGCCGTTCTGATCGCCGGCGCCGGCCAGGCCGAAGGAGCCGTCCTGGTCGACGTTGTTTCCTCCCGAAATCACCAGGGGGAGCCCCGGCCCAAAGTAATTAAGCCCCGCGACGGAAGCCGCCACAATCGTGTTTTGCAGCGTGATCGCCCCCGCCGCGCCGCGAACAATCGAAGCGCCGCCCCCCGTGGCGGAGTTCATCGCGAACGTGCAGTTGGTGAAAGTCATTGTGGGAATGGCGTAGACCGCCCCGCCGCGGAATCCCGAGACATTCGCCGAGAAGGTACAGTTGGTGACGGCGGCTCCGGGAGCAGCGTTGTAATAGAGAGCGCCACCCCATGCTCCCGCGCCGGTCGCCACGTTTCCGGAAAACGTGCTGTTCCAGATCGTGGCGGGCGCGCCTCCCATACAATAAGCGCCGCCGCCTGAACCGCTAGTGCCTATCGAGTTGTCAGCGAACGCGCAACTGGAGATGGTCAGCGGCCCGGCTCCCGAATCCCGCAAGCCTCCTCCGATGCCGCCAAGGGACACATTGCGCAGGAAGCTGCTATTGGTCACCGCGGCCTGCGAACGGTTGGCAATATAAAAGCCTCCTCCGCCGGTACTGGCCCAGTTGTCGGCCGCTGTGGAGTTGGTGAGAGCGAATGTTCCGCCGCTGGCGCTGTACATGCCTCCGCCCGTAGCGGTCGTTGCCCGGTTAGCGGAGAATTCCGTGCTCTCGACCACCACGCTCCCGGCACCCGTGTAGTAGAGGCCGCCGCCATCGGTCAACGCAACGTTCTCCGTGTACACATTGCCCTGACAGGTCAAGTTACCGCCGGTGCTCACGTAGCAGCCGCCGCCCGCGCCATCGCACGTGTTGGAGATGAAGCGGTTGTCGGTGAGAAACACGTGGGCTGCGCCGCCCCCAAGTATGTAGACCCCTCCACCGTTCCCGCCAGCCGAGTTGTTCTCGAAGTCGCAGTTGGAAATAGTCACCGGGGCATTGGCACCGGAATTGACGGCCCCGCCTGTGGCGGTGGACTGACACTGCTGGAACGAACAGTGGTCCACAGTCAATGCGCCGGGACCGTTGTGATAGATTCCGCCGCCGGTGCCGGTGGCGAACTGCGAAGTAAACGTCGAGCCAGTCACGCTCAGAAGGCCGCCGCCCGCAGTGGAATAGATGGCCCCGCCGGCCCCACCGCTGGCAGAGTTGTTCTCGAAAATGCAATCGACGACTGTCCTGATGCCTGCCACGCTGTTGTGATAGACCGCCCCACCAATCGTGGCGAGATTCCCGGAGGAGCGTACCCGAGCGATCGATAGATTACATGGCCCCCCACCGTTGCAGATCGCACCGCCGAAGCCAGCTCCGGGATCACCGTTGCGAATGGTCAGATCGGCAATCGACAACTGTATACCTGCCGGCGGCGGAAACACATCTATCACCCGATCGGCCCCCAGACCGTCGATAATCGTGGCATCCATGCCCGCCCCCTCGATGGTCAGGTCCACCTTGATGTCCAGGTCCCCTGTGGCGGCCGCATTCTCGCCGGCACCGAACCGCGTCAGGTTAAATACGCCGGCCGGGAGAATGATCACATGCGGAGTCCCGGGCAGGGAGTTGGCCTGCTGAACCGCCGCCCGCAGCGTGCAGGTGCCGCCCGCAACCGCGCATGATGCACCGTCGGCGACGTTACCGTCCCACAGGCTGTTCACGACGAATGTGTCGGCGTGCACCGATGAGCAGATTCCAGCCATCGCCAGAACGACCACTACCGAAAACGTCAAATGTCGAGGCATGGGTTTGCTCCTCTCCAAAATGGCGAGCGCACACCAGAACCGGTGCGGCCCTTCGGTACCTTCCAAGGCACTGTCGAGATGTTCTGCCCTTTTCTACGTGCGAATACGCGAGGCCTCAGAAGTGTATCCTACACCCAGCGCGCATCGCAAACAAGACACAACTGGATCGCAAGGAGACTTTGGAGCGCCCCGTGCATGCCGCGGCGATGCAAAGAGACGGCAAAGAGGTGGATTGGGCCCCATAATCGCGCGCAGGGATGGAATCGCGGAGCCACTCGGCGCCTGGCGGCCACTGCGATGCCGGCTATTCGCGGAAGACCCGGATCACCAGCGTGTCGTTCTGCCCGCCGAAGCCGAACGAGTTGCTCAGGCACGTCCGCACGTTGGCCTTGCGGGGCTTGTTGGGAACGTAGTCCAGATCGCACAGCGGATCGGGCGTTGAATAGTTGGTCGTCGGCGGGACGATCCCGTCGCGGATGGCCAGCACGCAGGTGATCAGCTCGCAGGCCCCGGCCGCCGCGATCAGATGCCCCAGCATGCTCTTCACGCTGCTGATCGGCACCTTCTTGGCGTTGTCGCCGAAGACACCGCGGATGGCCAGACTCTCGATCTTGTCGTTCTCCTGAGTGCCGGTGCCATGCGCGGAGATGTAGTCGATCTCCTCCGGTTCGACTCCGGCATCCTCCAGCGCTCGGCGCATGGAAGCGATGCCGCCGCGGCCATCCTCATGAATGTCGGTGATCCTGAAGGCGTCGGCGGTCGAGCCGTAACCCAGCACCTCGCTCAGGACCTTCGCGCCGCGGGCTTTGGCGTGGGCCAGCTCCTCGAGGATCAGCATGCCCGCCCCCTCGCCGAGGACGAAGCCGTCCCGCGTTCGGTCGAACGGCCGGGAGGCGGTCTTGTACGAATCGTTCCGCGTGGACAGGGCTGTGAGCCGGTTGAAGCCGGTCACGCCCAGAGGATGGATCATCGAGTGGCACCCGCCGGAGATCATGACATCGGCGTCGCCACGGCGGATCTGGTTCATGGCCTCGCCGATCGCCTGCGTGCTGGCGGCGCAGGCGGTCAGCGTGTTGAAATTGGGCCCTTCCAGGCCGAACAACTGGGCAATGTGGGAGGCCGCCATGTTCGGATCCTGCTCGCCCTCGACGGTCTCTCGCAGCCGTTTGTAAGCCACATCCGCCCATCGCTTGGTGTCCAGGCAATTGCCTTTGTAGTCCCAGGCATCAACGGCCGCGGCGGTGAAGTTGTTGAAATCGATGGGACCTTCGCCGCCGCCGAGGTACACGCCCACACGCGTCTTGTCGAGATTCCTGGCGGAGTCCAACCCAGAGTCTTTCCACGCCAGCTTGGCCGCGGCCAGAGCAAAGCCGGCTTGCCGGCTGACGTCCTTGTGCGTCTCATAATCCGGACCCAGGAACCGGCGGAGGTCAAAACCCTTCACCTCAGCCGAGAACCGCGTGGGGAAGGTGGCGGCATCGAAGTTGGTCGTCTTGTTGACCCCGCTTTCGCCCTTGAGCAGGCGCACCCACGCTTCTTCAATCGTCTGGCCCAACGGTGTGATCCAGCCTATCCCGGTAATGACAACGCGCCGACTCATCCCTGGTACCTCCGAATCACAATCGCCGCCGTCTGCCCGCCGGAGAGAGCACTGGCCACCGACAACGCCACATTCACCCGCGCATCCGCGGGATCACCGCAAACGACCCGCAAGCCGCAGGCCGGGTCCACATCCTTCGTGTTCAGTGCCGGCGGTATGACACCGCGGTGTAAGGCCATGACCGTTACGGCCAGATCAATCGCCCCGCTGCCCGCTCCGTTGTTGCCCAAGGCACCCTTCGTGGCCAGCACCGGCGCGGTCGCACCATTCCTGCCCAGCGCCGCCCGGATGCCCGCCGCCTCCGAGGCATCGTGAACTTGTGTGCCCACGCCGAAGGCGTTCACCAGGCCGACCTCCTCAGGCTTAACCCCGGCATCGGCCAGGGCCTTGCTGATCGCGAGCGACAGTCCACGCCCGTCGGGTTGGGGCTTGAACCAGTGCGATGCATTCACCGCCGCCCCGAAGCCGCACATCTCGGCGTAAATCCGGGCCCCGCGGCGCCTGGCTCGCTCCAACTCCTCGAGGATCAGCAGGCCGCCGCCCTCGCTGATGACCATTCCCGCTCGCGTCTTGTCGAACGGCCGGCAGGCTGCGGCCGGCCGATCGTTGGAGTCGGTGGCCAACCTGCCCAGCAGCGATTGCCTGATCAAGCCCATGGGGTTGATCTTGCTTTCCGCGCCGCCACAGATACAGATGTCGGCCGCGCCTCGCTCGATGGTGCGAAAGGCCTCGCCGATCGCCAGATGCGAGCTGGCCTCACCGCAGGTGATGGTGTTCGACGGCGCCTGGCAGTCGTGGACAATGGTCACGTGGCAGGCCAGCATGTTGGGCAGAAACTTCAGCAGCCACAGCGGCGTGAGGTTGGCCATTCCTTCCGCGCCCCACTTCTTGAAGCTGAAGCCCCGATTTTCCGCGGCGTCCGGCCGGTCCGCCGACATGGCCAGTGTGCCGGCAAGCTCGGTCAGATCCGCGCAGATCAGGCCCGCCCCGATATTGGCCCCGAACCGCGTCGAATCAACATCCACGCCTCCCCCCTCAGCTTCGCCTCGCTCGACAATGCATTTGGTCTTGAGACCGGCGTCCTTGACCGCGCAATATGCGGCCATGACCGCCAGCTCGATGTCACGGGCCATGACCTTGGTGGCCTTGCGGTAGCTCTTCGGCACGCAATCCTTCACGTCGCCCGTCCGCACCTCTGCGGCGATCCGGGCGGAGAATCTGCTCGCGTCGAAGGCCGCAATACGAGCGATGCCGCAGCGTTTCTCCACCAGGCCGTCGAACGTGTCCGCGATGCCGAACCCCAGCGGCGAGACAACCCCTAATCCGGTGATGACTACTCGGTTCTTCTTTATCATGGCACGCTTCCCGTCAACGTCTGAAAGCACGGCAGTCTAACGCGGTTTGGCCCCGGAATCCAACCGGACGATACCCTCTCCAATGGCCCATGGCGTTCGTGTGGCTGCGATCGCGGCTGTGGGCCTGATAAGGGCAGACCACCTCGGCGATGGCCCTCGCTCCCACTTGGGCTCTGATCTTAGCGGCGAGGCTCACTTCTTGGCGGAGATATTGTAGGTCCGCAGCAGGGACTTGAAATCGTCCGTGAACACGAAGTTTTCTTCCGGAAAAGTAAGCCCGCTGAGGTTGTTGTCGATGTGCGAGAAAACGATGTCGATTTCCGCCAGCGGCTCGCCGTCCACGAACGACCGGCCCGTGGTAGTGGCCGCTTCCGGGGCGATGCGTTCGATGGTCGCCTCATGCCTGATCTGCTGCCCCGGCCGGACCTCGCGAAAGAAGCAGGCCCGCTTGACCTTGGCAAGAATGACTTTCTCCTCGAAGTTCCTCGCTTCCCCCACCAGGATGCCCGCGGTCTGGGCCATACCCTCCAGGATCAGGCTGGCGGGCATGACGGGCCAGCCTGGAAAATGATCGTGCAGGTGCTCCTCCGCCAGGCTCACGTTCTTGATCGCCGTGGCCCGGACGCCCGATTCGAACTCGGTAAATTTGTCGATCCAGATCCAGCGCACTGCCGCTACGCCGCCATCTTCGTCACAACGTAGTTGACGATCATCCGCACGGTGAACAGATTCGGCATCTTCGACACGTCCGGGTCCTTCTGGAACTCGGCGAAGTCGGCATGCGGCATGGCCTTCTTGATGGTCTCGATGCCCTTGGGCGTCATCTTGCCGCCCTCGACGTACTCGGGGTTGTTCAAGATGTCGTCGGGGAAGAGTTCACCCCGGGGGATCTTGATCGAGAACGTCTTCTCGAGGCGGAACACAATATCGAGGAAGTCGATCGACTCGGCGCCCAGGTCGCCCGTCAACGTCGCATCCTCAGTGATTTCCTCGTCGTCCACGCCCAGGGCGTCGACCAGCACTTCCTTGACCTTGTTAAACGCGTCCGCTCGACTCATCGCCATACGTTTCGTCCTCCGATGGACCTTTCAAACGTTACCCGCCAACGCCGTCGGCCGTATCGCCGCCGGTCCGCCAAGCAACTCGAATTTCCTCCGCAGATCCGAAACCAGCCGCCGATCGATATCGGCCAGGCCGGGATCCGTCTCCACCAGGTTGTAATGACGCAGCTTGAACCGCGCCTTGACGATCTCCTCATCCTGGCACCGCCCGAAAGCCTTGAACTCGCTCGTCCGATCGCCGATCTCGACCACCTCCGCAGTCACTTCCAGCGTCCGGCCGGGCGGCACGAAGCTCTTGTAACTGATATTCTTCGCCTCTTCCAGCACAATCATGCTATGGGCGAAATCCTGCGTCACCCGCACCAGCCAGGCGGCGGACTGAACCATCGCCTCGAGCATCAGCACACCTGGTAACACGGGAAACGTCGGAAAGTGGTCCGCCAAGTACTCCTCCGCCAGCGAGAGCGACTTGGCAGCAACGATCCGCCTCGGCGGTTCCAAGGCAATGATCCGATCTACGAGGATGAACTTCATGCGCGCCCTGAATCAGCACATTCTTCGCGTACCACTTGCCTCAGGCGCATCAGACTGACTGAGCATCGACCGGGACGCGATCCCGGGATCGCCGCGCCACACTGTGCCTTCAGCCACCGGGGCAGCCTCAAGACCCTCGACTTCGGCTCGACGCCGTCCGCATCCGCCAATGTCGAGCCCCATCTTGTAACCGCAAATGGCCCCTCGTTCAACCCCGTGGACTCCGCGACCCAGCTACGCCTATCCGGGCGGTGAATGACGGCCCCTGTTCGCCCGTGAAGACGCCGAATCCACCCCTTCGAAGACCACGGGCGTGCCGGACGTCCTCTCCTAATTCACAAGCAGCGCAAGAGTTACGCGTGACCTCTCGCTGCGGAGCGAGTGGTGTTCTCTCGCCAATGTGGGAGTCAAGGCAAAGGGGCAGCGCCCTCAGTCGCGGCTGTGGGTTCGTCCGGCCTGTGGCGTTCGGATTCCACGCCCTTCACCGGCATCCGCCGCCGGGTGTTCTTGCGCGGCTCGATCGCGACCTGAGCAATGTGTGGCAAGCTACTGGCAGTGGTTCAGGTCGCCCTTTCCCTTGTCGCAAACAGCCGGCTTGGGATAACAATCCATCCGCCAGCCGTCGCCGCGAAGCAGCCAATAGCCCGCCGCCCTCGACGCGGCTGTCCAGTCGCTCTGCCCGGCAAGATGGATGGATCCGACGTGCCCGTCGACGAAGCCGACATTGAAAACATTGAAAATCCTATGCCAGCCCAGCGTCCGCCATGAAGGCTCGTTCCATTTCGCTACCTCGGAGACTGCCTCTGCAAGAATGATGGTGGTACCGGGCTCGGGAACTTGCGTCGTGGCCCTCAGATAAGGACCGTAAAAGGCGGTGCCAAACGGAGTCTGGCCCGTGAAATCGAAGTGGTTGTTCAGGCGGAAGCTCGATCCGGTGATCTGAAACACCGACATCGTCTGGCCTGTCGGGTCCTGCTCGAGAAAGTACGAATCGAAGTCGTAGGGCGCCGGCGGTATGCCTGTGTCCGTCGGGCATTGAAACATCTCCCACTTTGTGCTGGCGGCATCTCCGAACAGGAACTTGTTCAAGGGACGATTCACGTCGCGAAAATCTTCTGTTGCCGTAGCGTCGCCCCATCCGCCCGGGCCATATACGCCAATGCCGGTGCGTCCGCCGTATTCGTATTCGCCCTCGCCGTACCAATAGGTCTCCGCCGCCTGATGCACCGGCGCAGTGTAGCCGCTGACATCATCGACGCTATATGCATTGAAGCCCTGGGCGATGGCATGAAGATTGGCCATGCACTTTGCCTTGGTGCCCTGGGCGCGTGCGGCAGCAAGAGCGGGCAGAAGGACCGACACCAAAAGGGCGATGATGGCAACCACCACCAACAGCTCAATGAGGGTGAACGCCTCCCCGCCTCTGGCATCTCGATGGCGGCCTGCCTTGCCACGCCTGCCCGCCGCTTGGAGGGTCCTGCCGTTACGCCGGTGACTTCGAGTTCTGCCACGCACTCGGGGATTCTCCAGTACCACGCACACACGAGCGTTGAGAAACATACACGGAGCGAGCCGTGTGAGCCTCACCACGCGCTCGCCAGTGATTCACATGAGCCCTATGGATGGATTACAGCCCCGGTCGGATGTTGTAGCCAGGCCCCCTTGTATAGCGGGTGTCGTAGAACCGGTAGTCGGAATGACCGTCAAAGAAACCAGCCGAGTAAACGGACACCTTGCGGTGCCAACCGATGCCCAACACTTGGAGCTTACTCGGTCCCTCCGAGTCGTCCGGCGGCTTTGCATCGTGCATATACGCGTCCATCGTGTCTTCCCAGAAAAGCGGGAACTCCGCCGCGGAGCCCCCTACCTTCTTGGACAGCATGTCGCTGCCCCGCTTGCTCATCTGGGCGATTCCTGAGCAGCCGTATCGAGTCGGCCCATCCGCCTGAGCCCAGGACGGCTCATCATACCAGTACCAATTGATGGGATAGCTGTTGCCTTGGATCTCCCAGGATCCATAGCGGTCGTTCCTGTCCGGGACGACACCGTAGTCGTCCTGATAGCTCTCGATATGAGATTTGTCAGAAGGACAGACGAAGCTTTTGATGTAGGTCTTCCCCGCCGAACCGGGCGAGATGTACTTCGTGAACGGTCGGAGCTCAGTAAGATACACCTGCCAATCGCCGCCAGCGCCGAAGTACGGATGATCGATCGACGTCTGGAAACCTCCGTAGACCCACTCCGAGCACAGGGTCGCGGTGACGCCGCCATACGGGTTGCCCAAGTGCCATGGCTCCGTCGGATAGCTGCCATAACCTGTGGGGTCGTTATCATTGCCGTAGGTGTGAGCGGCCTTCATGATTTCGCCGAGATTGGCCAGACATTGCGTGATGGCCGCGCTCTCTTTCGCTGCGCTCAGCGCCGGGAGCAGAATCGAGATCAGCAGAGCAATAAGGGAAACCACTACCAGAAGCTCTATAAGCGTGAAGCCGGGCCACGATACTTCGCCCCATCGCTTCCGGCGGAGCCCCATAGCCTTACGCCGGGTCATGCGGTCGTCTGCCATGCCTGCGCCACCCTCGTGACTGAACTCGCTCGCCACATTCCCTCGCCTGTGGTTGGCACGACCGAACCACGCTTCGTGCACACTACCCTAAACGATCATACTCGAAACTGATCGGTCTTTCAAAACATTTCGGGCCGGCGAGGCGGTCGCAGCATGGCTGTGCCCTTCCCTATAAAGGCTCGCATCGGCTCCACAACAGTCCCAGGATTGCGATGCAGAAGCCGACCTTCGCTTGCCTCTGACAAATACATTTCAGACCTGAATCGGCGTGATTAAGCACCGGCCTCGTTGCGTCATCGACTGATAGACCGGCAAGCCCCCTCACCCTCCACCCTGTTCGCCGGACCCCCGGCCCAAGCCCTCCGACCGGAAGGTAAAATGGTGCCGTCCGCTCTGCTCCGCGAGGCTGCGCCAGTGGATCAACGTCGCGTTGGCGGCAGCGGAATCGGCCGCCCGCCGATGGTTGTAGAAAGCCTCGCCGCGGTTGTTGCTTTGCCCCTGCATGAGCCAGTCGTTGAGGGGCACGTCCGGCAACAATTTGCGCAGCGCCGCCGTCACCAACTCCAGGCTCTCCAGCCTCGTTCGGCCGCGGTTCTTGCCCAGGCATTGGAAGTCAAATCCCTCCTGCTGATCTCAATCATCGGCAATTGAGGAGCCGCTCGAAACAGCATCAGGAAATGCTGGCCGCCGGTCTCATACTTGGATACGTGCATCGAGCCCGACAGGGCCATCGGGATCCCTGTCCCGACCACCTGACTCGGCGAATACCAAATCGGCGACGTCAGCTCCCAGGTTTCACGCGTAGACATGCGCCGCCCAAACACAAGAAGCGAAATCTCCTCCTTTGAGATCACAATGGACGCGGAGCGGTCGGACACGCGGAAGCCTGTCTTGGTCCGCCCAAGCGAGATGGCGCGGACCGGCTCTGCCGGCGGCAGGTCGCTTTGCTCATAAACGATCGTCAAGACACCCAGTTCGTTGAGCGCCGCCGCCTTGGCTTCGGCCTCCTCGATGGAACTGCAGCAGACCAGGGACTTCGGCAGCCTCCCTCGAAGCCGGAGCTTCAGGTCATGCGCTGTGACGCCGACGGCCTCCCCAATCGCTTCCGCCAGTTCTGGCGCCACTGGTCCCTCTACCGAAACGGCCAGATGAATGCGGTTTGCTGTCGTTGGAGATGGTGCCATACGACCTCGCTCCAGGAGTATTCTACCGCCCGTCCGACAGGATCCGACATTACATTCCGGCCGATGCTCTATAACCACCGCACGCCGTTCGCTATGATGTGCGTGTGGAAAAGGCCCGGCTTATTGTCGATCCGCCCCTCCCCGGCCCGGTCAACATGTCTCGGGATGAGGCCCTTTTGCTGGCATGCCATGATGGTGCCGCGGCGCCCGTCCTGCGCTTCTACGCCTGGTCGCCAGCCACGATCTCGCTGGGCTACTTCCAGGATCACG
>DATKKX010000060.1:0-9600 GCA_035542775.1 Phycisphaerae bacterium
TGCCCGAGGCATCAGCGTTTGCCACAGCGCGGCCTCCGTTGGTCGCCGCGGAGTGTGCCGCGGCGCTGGCGTTGCCGCAGGCCGTTGCGGTGGAAGAGCTTGATCCGCCGTTGGTGGCCACGGAAGTGGCGATGACATCGCCGCCGTACAGAGGGCTCACGATTGCCGAAGTCGAAACGAACATGACGATGAGCGTGATGGTCAGGAGCGGTTTCATGGTAGTCATCCTCACAAGACGGTTAACTGAACATTTCGCGAACATCGCGATTCGTCGACGGTCTAGACACCGGCAGAGCACGCCAAGTTAGAGATGCCTCGCTTACACGTTACGCCCGTGGTTATAACGCGACACTGCGATGGTCCAGGCTCTACGGGCCGCAGCGCCCAGTGTTCTGGAGATGTGGTGTCGCAGCGAACCGTCCATCAAAGCGGCTCGTTGTATACGTGCTTTCCCACAGGCTGGAGTACGGACCTGAAACCACAAAGATGAGCCCGGAGCGGGAAGGGCTTGGTGGCCATTGGCGCAGGCAGCCGGGCGTCAAGTCGGCGCGAGTGCCATGCCTGAGGGTCGATCAGACAGGCGGCATGCGGTGACGTTCGACGCATCGGGGAGTTGAGGGATGAACGATCCGGCCCGGCCCTGTGCATCGTCACAGGGTCGGGCGGGAGTGATGAACGGATGCGCGGGTTCAAACCCGCGGTCCGAGCGATGATCAACCCATGAACGCCAGCAGCTCGTCGTTGAACTTGCGGCGCTCCTCGATGAACAGGGCGTGGCCGCTGCGGTCGAAGCGGATCAGCTTGGCATCCTTGATGCTTTTGGCCAGGCTCTCAGCGAAGCTGTACGGGCAGATTCGGTCGTCAGCGGCGTGCAGGATCAACGTCGGCACTCGGATCTTGGGCACCTCCGGCCGCAGGTCGGTGTCGCGGAGGGCCTTGAGGCACTCGATCGTCGCCAGCGGTGAGGCTTTCATGGTCAGCCAATAAAGCCACGTGTTGAGGCCGGGGCTCAAGGAGTGTTCCGTTCGGCAGAAGATCTTGCCGAATTCCGTGAACATTTGCGAGCGATCGACGCGGGCGGCTTCGATGTACTTGTCCACATCGGCCTTTTGGAGACCATGCGGCCAATCGGGCCGGCGGGTGAAGAGCGGCGCAGCCGGGCCGAACATGGCCAAGTTGGCCACGCGGACACCGTCATGGCGGCTCATGTAGCGGATGGCGATGGCGGCTCCCATGGAATGGCCGCAGAGGGTGACCTCGCGGAGGTCGAGCTGGTCCATCACGCTCTTGATGTCGTCGGCGAAGACGTCGTAGTTGTAGGGTCCATAGGGTTTGTCGGATAAGCCGAAGCCACGCAGGGTAAGGGCGATGGGCCGATACCCATGGTCCACGAGATCCATCATCTGGTACTCGTACATGTCGTTGCTCAGGGGCCAGCCGGGGATAAGCACGACTGGTCGGCCGTTGCCCCAGTCGCGCACGTGAAGGCGGACGTTGGGCGCGGCTTGGACATATTCGCCGCGCGTCTGCATACCGAGACCTTCCTGCGTAGCCATGATGACTCTCCTGTATCTTGGGTGCTTGCCGAGGCTGAACGCCGAGCACCCTGGCCCGATTAACTTCGCTTCTTCCAGCCACGAGAGGATTGAGATGCGGCGTGGCGGTTCGGCGATGAAGGCAGTATAAGCGGACAGGCCGGCGTAATCCAGATCAACTGCATCGGTGCAGTTTGTCTTGCGCGGCCATCACAAGATCGTTGGGCACGCCGGCCCGGGCAAATGCATTGACTTCGCGATTGCCCCGATCCTCTTTCCACACCAAGGAAATGAGCACGACGGAAGTAAGAACGGAAACGCCGGGATATGAAGCGGCGGCGGTGTGGGGCTTAATGATTGTGTGTAGACGGTTCTTTCGGCCCGACCAGACCCAGGCCTTCAGCAATGGCCGACTCACCGAGGCCGACCTGCCCACACGTGTCTCAAGGTTCGCTCGTGCCTCTTCAACGGAGAGGGGGGGATTCGAACCCCCGGTACGGGTATAAGCCCGTACAACGGTTTAGCAAACCGTCGCTTTAAGCCACTCAGCCACCTCTCCCGGTGGTCCTGGGGCGGAACGATGGCTTCATCCCGTTTCGCCCGATGTATTGGCGGCGTGGGAGCCCACCGGACTGCCCACGCCTATGTACCTGACGTGCCCACCATACCCCGGCACTGCGGATCGTGCAAGAGCGACCTCGTCGCGGATGGCCGGCCGGTCTGGAATCGCCCTGGAAGGGATTTCAGGAGGGTTTGAAGCGGCCGCAGGCCTCCGGTGCGTGTCATCCCACGCCCGTTGGCCGCCTGGGGGGGCAGCGGCGCCAGCCAGCCGTCCACTCTGACACTCTGGCTTGGGTCATGGGCCCACCGGCCCTGGCCACGGATCGCATGTGGAGCCGTCAGGACAGGCATGCGTTATAATAGGAGCAGTGCGTGCGCGGACGCACGCATACACCAGTCCAAGATCAGGAGGCTGCACCATGCCAGATGTTTCCTTCCCGCGTGGGATTCCGTTTTCCCTGCAAGACCTCCGAAGCGAGTTTGACCGCATGCTCGACCGCGTCTGGCACGTCGGGTTGAGTACCGCTCCGCTCGACGGGCATGACTGGGCGCCGTGCATCGACGTCATCGACGAGAACTCCTGCTACGTTGTGCGAGTCGAGGTGCCGGGCATGACGGCCAATGATGTGGAGGTCTCGATCCTCGACAAAACCCTGACGGTGAAGGGTGTCAAACCCACCGGGGACAAGCCCGAGACCCCACGACGGTTTTTGCGCAAGGAATGCCGCTACGGGCTCTTCTGCCGCAGCTATGAGTTACCGGCGCCGGTGGACAGCGATGGTGTCAAGGCGGCCTGCAAGCACGGCGTGCTGGAGGTCACTGTCCCCAAACGACCGGAGGCGCAAGGGCACGCCGTCAAGGTTGAGTCACAGGAGTAGGCGTCGGCCAGCCGCGGGTGAGGTCAGGTGGAGGCCCCTTTGGCTTTTCGGGCCTTGGCCTTGGCTCTGATTCTCGCCACTCGCTTCTTGTGTTTGAGGCGGGCCAGCTTTGCCTTCTTGTACATAGCAGCCATCCTTGTCTATTTATCTGCTGATGCTGGTACTGCAAAGCGGATAGAGTAAGATGAGCGCCCCGGCGTGGCAAGGGCGGAGGAGATCGCCGCCGGCTGTTGTGCTACTCGGCCGTTTCGGCTATCATGTTAATTGTGGTGGCTGCCCCCGGTGACGTCCAGTCGGGTGCATATGATCCGCCGAACCGTTCTTTTTTCCGGGCGAGTCCAAGGCGTGGGTTTTCGCTACACGGCCTGGCACGTGGCCAAGCGCTTTGAAGTGGCGGGTTACGTAAGAAACCTGCCGGACGGCCGCGTGGAAGCAGTGGTCGAAGGCGAGGAGGAGGAAATCGCCCGGTTCATCGACGCGGTGTCTGAGGAGATGTCCCCCGAGATTCGAGATGTGAAGTCCCAGGACGCACCGGGAACCGGCGAGTTCAGTCGGTTTGAGATTCGGTTCTGATCCTCGCAGGGGCAAGTGCATTTTGGGTACGCTGCCGGAGCGAGGCGCGGCAACCCAGCAATTCGATCCCTCCGTGCGCCAATGGAGGCTCCGCCTGAATGAACGGAGCGATTGTCGTATGAGTGATTCGTCCAACGTCGTGACCGGTACGCTGGAATACAACCAGAATGCAGCCAGCTATCTGCGTGATTCGCAGCGCAACTACGCGATCCTCCCGAGCGATCCGCAGGTGCCGCGCGATCTGATCGGCAAGTTCCACCTGCGCGGCGGCGAAACCATCACCGGCGTCCGCGGCAACAGCAGGAAGGCGAGGGGGCAACCGTCGATTGTCGAGATCACCTCCATCGGCGGAATCAGCCCAGGCGCCTACTCGGCGGTGAAGCCGTTTGATGACCTGGTGGTGGTCCATCCCGTGGAGAGACTGAAGTTCGAGACGCCCGGCGGCCCGCCTTCCACACGGATCGTGGACCTGCTCACGCCGATCGGCAAGGGCCAGCGCGGCCTGATCGTCGCCCCGCCCCGCACCGGCAAGACGGTGCTGCTGCGGCAGCTTGCCGAGGGCATCACCGCCAACCATCCCGAGATCTTCCTGATGATGCTGCTCATCGACGAGCGACCCGAGGAAGTCACCGAGATGCGCCGGCTGGTCTGTCGCAACGGCTCCGGCTGGCAGCACGACGCTCCCGAGGTGGTCTATTCCAGCAACGACAAGGACGCCAAGAGCCACACCCGCATCGCCGGGCTGATGATCGAGAAGGCCAAACGCCACCTGGAGCTGGGCGAGGATGTGCTGATCCTGCTGGATTCGCTCACCCGGCTGGGCCGAGCTTTCAACCACATCGTCGGATCAAGCGGCCGCACCATGACCGGCGGGCTGGACATCCGCGCCCTGGAGCATCCCAAGCAGATGTTCGGCGCTGCCCGCAAGATCGAGAACGCCGGCAGCCTGACCATCATCGCCTCGGTGCTGATCGAGACCGGCAGCCGCATGGATGACTTCATCTTTCAGGAATTCAAGGGCACTGGCAACATGGAACTGGTCCTTTCGCGGGAACTGGCCGACCGCCGCATCTGGCCGGCGATGAACCTGGCCGAATCCGGCACTCGCAAGGAAGAGCTCTTGCTGGGCCCCGACGCCACGGAGAAAATGGCTCGCCTGCGCCGCCGCCTGCTGAGCATGCCGCCGATTGGCCAGATGCAATCGATGCTCGACGAGCTGGCGAAGTTCCCGAGCAATGAAGCGTTTCTGGCGGGGATGGCGAAATAAGGGGGCTGCCGGTGCGGTTTTGGTGGGGCTATCCGGCGAAGCCGGGACAGGCACTTCGGGATGGTCTTTCTGCTTGGCGTTCCTCGCCTTCGGTGGAAGCCGGTCCAGGTCTCGTCAGCCGCTCCATGTTCCTTTTGGCACGGCGTCGGCCACCTCTTCAATCCAGGGCCACGCGCCGAGCGGGCCTGGGCCGATGATGACTGCATGCCTGGCCATCGGTCCCCATACCTTGGGATTGGTAGGGCCGAAGATCGCCACCGTGGGTGTTCCGATTGCCGCCGCAAGATGGGACATACCGCTGTCGTTGCCGACGAAGAGATTCGCGGCCGCGATCAAATCAGCGGCGTCCGGCAAAGAGCACCCGACTATCATGGGGGCGGCTCCACGAAGCGATGCGGTCTCGCTTGCGGTGAAGCGCTCTGTCTCGACCGGGCCGAGCAGGAAGGTGACACCCCAGCCACGAGTCTGGAGGATCATCGCCAGCCCAGCGAAATGGGTCGGTGGCCAGCATTTTTGACGCGAACCGCTACCCGGGTGAAGGACCGCCAGGCCAAGGTTGGCTGAGTTTGTCGTTGCGAGCAGCCGGTGACGAGCCTGGTCGCGCCGCTCTTCTGAGAGTCGGATCAAGGGCGGTCCGGGGACGGCGTGGATTCCCGCCGCTTGAAGGTCAGCCAGCCATTGGTCGCTGATGTGGCCGGTCCAGTCGGAGCGAGGGCGTGGGTCAAAGGCTATGACCTTGGGAATGCCGGCCTCCCGCAGCTTGGTCGTCACGACGCCGCGGGGACCGCCAAGCATGTCCACGGCCAGATCGAAGCGGCGAAGTATCTCCAGGACGGGCGCGGGGATGGGCGGTTCGGCGGAAAAAAGCGAGTGGTAGCCGCCCTGATTGATGTCGATGACGGCATCAACGCCGCCGCCCGGGACCGCGATCGTGGCAATCTCGGGTTTGCCAAGGACAGTGACCTTGCCGGCGCCTGTCTCGCGCAGTGCCGCGACAATCCGCAGACTCATAACGAAGTCACCGACCGCGCCACCGTGGATGAGGAGGGCGTCGTCCATCATTGATCCGGGAGCTCGCGTGCGGAGGGCGTGGTTCGCTTCGCAACCTCGTCCAATCTCCACAAGAGGATGTTGTCTACAATCATGGCGCTTGATGCCGGAAGATACCCGCTGCGATTCCAGATGAAGTGCCCGTCGATGCCGGCCGTCAAATCGAACGGGCAGGCGAGCACGGCCAGGCGGCCGTCGACGGTGATCGTGACGATGGGTGGCGGGGCATTGCCGCTCGCCAGGCTTGCACCGATGGCGGTCGTCCGCAGGTCGACGAGCGGGCGGCCTCCCGGCATTTTGCCGGTGACAATGGGATGATCGGGCGGAAGCGTACCCCTGGTGCCGATTTCGAGCTGCCTGCTGAATTGCCGTACGGCAGAGATACCTGCGGACTGCCCATCGGCGGCGTCGACGAGCAACAGGCCGCCGGTCTGCAGGTACCCCCGGAGTGCCTCGCGGGTCTGGTCGTCGAGCTTGAGCGGTTGTTGCAGCGCCAGATGCACAAGGTCGAACCGGCGCAGAGATTCCGCATCGATCTGCGTATCGCTCGCATCGACGGTCAGCTTGATCCCGGTACGATGGCGCAAGCTCTTTCCATAGCGATCCCAAAGGCCGGCGTGGGTGTCCCAATTGCCCTCATAGGGCAGTCGCCGCAGCGAGATCATGCCCCGCCGCGGGGCGGGTGGACCCGACAGCGGTTCAGGTCGCAGACGCGAGGGCAGTTCGTTGTAGGGCGGCGCCGCGTAGACGCGGACGTTGGCCATGATCTGGAACAGGTCTTCATGCGTGTCCTGCCGTTGCTGGTGCCACGCGCCGGCGATGTCCACGGGGCAGAGAAACACCCGGATGCGGGAGCCGTCGGACATACCCTTTAGGGGTAGGTGCTTTTCGTGGCGCAGTTGCGGCCTGTCGAAATAGCACGTGAAGACCGGGTGCGAATCATCCAGAGCCTCAAATCGATAGTGCCGGTCCGCGAAGATTCGTTCGAAGAGCTTTACAGCACTGTCGGAAAACACCTTGCTGGCATGGTCCGCGTGGAGAAAGACCGTGCCGCCTTGGTCGATGTAGCGACGGATGCGCTCCAGGGTGTCGGGCGAGAGCTCGAGTTTCTTCTTTCCGCTGATGTAAAGAAACGGAGCATCCTCCAACTCGTGGAGAGATGCGCTTTCCGGCAGGGACTGCCATCGGTATAAGCGCTCGAAGGTGCGGGAGAGGTACCGGCACAGGCCCGCCAGATCGCGGGAATAGTAGTTCCACTCCTCGACATCCGATCCGTGCTGAAGTTTCTGGATCAACACGGGAGCCTGACCGTGGACCAGGAAAATCAACGCGAACGCGTCCGCAATAGGATCCTGGCCTGTCGTGCGGTCGGCGACTGATTCTGCGTGCTCTCGGAACCAGTCGCTTCCTCCGATGACGGCCCGACCGCTGGCGAGGCCGAGCCGCTCCAGCCCGAACAGCTCGTAGCCCCAGGATTGCACAACATCGGGAGGGTTGAGGGTGAGGTAGCTGTCCCCGGCCTCGATAGCGCGATAGATCTTCTGGATCTCTTTCCTGGCGTTGGGTTTGGCGTTGGCTCCTTTGAAAAGCACGTAGGGCCCCTCGGCCTTGGCGTAGTAGCGGTCCAGGACGATGACGAGACTGTTGCAGCCGGCAACGGTCATGGAGGGGGAGGGCACGCCGAATTCCGCTCGATAGGCCCAGCCACCGCTAGGGTCCTGGGTCGCAAGCCAGTGCTGGGCCATGTTCAGCCAGTGCTTGTCGGCGACTTCGACGGTGGCTACCGAGCCGGCCCACAGTCCCAGGTTGGCGAATTGGGTGTTGGAATTGTCCCACCAATCCCCACCCTGATAGGTCGTATAGCCGTAGGCTCCGGTGGGAGAGGAGGCCTTCATCAGCCACGTCATGTCGTCGCGGAGCAGCTTGGTATACTTGACCCGATTGGGCCGGCTGATCGCTCGGTCGAGCAGGGCCGCCCACACCGTTGCCCGCAGGCTGTGGACGTAAGTGCCCATCTTCGGGTCTTGGTCGGCGGCAAGGGCCGCCAGCAACTTGGCCATCTTGGGCTGTGTACTTTCGACGCCCGCTGATAACAAGGCGAAAGCGGCGAGCGTCGACGGCCCTGTGTGGAAGTACGAGTCCATCTCCGGATCGATATGGCCCGCCACTGTCCACTGCACGATCTGCTGGCGGGGGATCTCGATCGTCTCGCCATCAACCGTCTTGATGCGCACTTTTGGACCGCGATTGTTCAGGACCGTGCCCCTGACCTTCGTGGGAGGGAGCAGTGGCGCCCCAGGCCGGTACTCGATCTCGTCATAGCCGCTGATGCGAGCCAGGAGGGCCTGTTTGTTGGCTTCAATTGCGGCCAGGACCTTGGCCTCGTCGCTGGCTTGCGAGGTTGCCGGCCAGCAAGCGAATGCTGCCACCGCCAGCACACCGCCAAGCGGGCGGGCCAACAAGTTCTCAAAACGTGGTCCAGGCATGCCCGGTCCTTTTCGGGCGTCGTGCCCGGCGCCCAGGTGTGATGCTGTGATTGACATTGTACGGCATCTTGGCCGGCTCCGGTGTACTCCCCGATGCTGAGCCGCCCGCGCTTAGCTGGCACTTATGGCTGAGGATGGAAGGCCGCCCTCACCCCTGGGCAACGATTCGCGAATTCCGGTGGTGAGCGCAGCCGGTGTAGCCGAGCCGCAACCGATCCCCTGTCGGCGGGTATCTTTGTTATGTACGATTCCGGCTACTTGGGGGCGGCTCAGGCTGTTTGGAGGGCCTGTCTGTCGAGGCCTGTGGCTTCACTGGTCAAGACGGGGGGTGCGAATGAGCGGGCGAACCGGCTGATCAGGCGGTTTTATGATTTATGGGGCCGGCAGGAGGGGATCGCGGGTCTGTTCGACGGTCTGGCTCCCGACATGGCATGAATTGGCCTGCCGCCGGGCCGGGAAAGCGCCTCCACGGTGCGGCCTTGCCGCCGTGAACGGCAGGTTTAGGCCGGCATCAGCCTTCCAGGGTCCGGCAAAAATTTACACTATTTGGTTGCAAAACCCGATGAATGGTATAGTATCCCTTATAGAGACCGTTTGAGGTCCCTGTCGTTCTGTGGGGTTTGATTCGCACACTCACAAGGCGCGCATTTAGCCGGGCTGACGACGGAACGTGACAAACAGTCAAGACCAGGATGGTCGCGAGGCGGCGACGCACACGCGGTCTGCGTGACAGGATGCGTTCACAGCCGCTTCGCATAATTGATGAGGAAAACAGGGGTATGTACGTGATGGAAGAGAAGTCCAGGCATGAGATCATCACTCGGGCGAAGATAAGCTACGCCGAGCAGAAGACCAACATGTCCATCCGCGCCTGGATCGACCGTGAGCTTCGCGAGCTGGGGCTCAGCCCGGTCACCGAGGAGGAGTGCCGCAACTACGCACTATCCTCCTTTCCGCGCATCTTTTAGGGTCTTCGCCGCCGGCACATTCGTGGACGGGCTGCGCGGAATGGGCTTGCCTATTGTTTGTCGTGGTCGTAGAGCATCGCCGCATCGGGGAGCGCGCGGGCGGAGAAACGCTGCGCCCGGGTGACGCGTCGTCATTTCTTCCAATATCCGGAAGATCGCGTGCGGCAAGGGTGGCGTGGGGCCAGACGGGCGTTGCTCCAAGAGCGGCCGGCCGGGGGTCGCGAACGCGGTTTCCCTAAGAATGGTCTGCGCGGGCGCACATATTTTCATTATGTGCTGCCC
>DATKKX010000061.1:0-2082 GCA_035542775.1 Phycisphaerae bacterium
ACCTGGAAAGCTCGAGCGACGTCGTCGCCAAGGTCACCGGTGTGCCGATCGCCGTGACGATTCCGGACCATGTCTTCGAGCTGGCAGACGAGATTCAATTCGTGGATGTCTCGCCGGAGGAGCTCCGGCGGCGCCTGCTAGATGGAAAGATCTGCATCCCTCAGGACGTGACGGATGCCCAGCAGTTCTTCCGGCCGGGCAATCTCATGGCCTTGCGGGAGTTGGCGCTGCGCCGGATGTTGGATCGGGTTGACGCGCAGCTCCGCAGATACCGAGAGAGCCACGCGATTCGCAGCACGTGGCCGGTCACCGATCGGATTCTCGCATGCGTTAGCCCCAGCCCGAATTCGATCCAGGTCGTCCGGGCCGCCAAGCGGCTTGCCGACCGGCTCCAGGCGGATTGGCTGGCTTTGTTCGTGGAGACGCGGAGCGCTCGGCTTTCGGACGTGGATCGTAGCCGGATCGCCGAGACCCTGCGGACTGCGGAACGGCTCGGGGCACAAGTGCTCACCTTGGTTGGGGACCGGATCGGGGAAGAGATTCTGGACCACGCGCGGGCGCAGCACGTCAGCAAGATTGTGGTGGGGAAATCCGGGCTTCGCTCGTGGCGACGGATCGTGACGGGCTCTGTGGTGGACCGGCTCATCCAGGAAAGCGGGGACATTGACGTCTATCTGACGAAAGGAGAGGAAACCACTCACCTGCCGTTTGTCGCTTCACAGCGACCTCGGCAGCCGGCCGGCCTCGCGTATGCGCGCGCCGCGGCGCACGTCGCGCTCTGCACGGCCATGGCGTGGTCCTTGTTTCCATACTTGGATGCATCCACGCTTACGATGGTGTACCTGCTCGGCGTGGTTGGCGTGGCCGCCACATCCGGCCCGGGGCCGGCGAGCTTTGCTGCTGTGACGAGCGTGGTGGCCTTCGATTTTTTCTTTGTTCCCCCCTATTACAGTCTTGCTGTGGCCCACACCCAATCACTCGTGACCTTTGCCGTCATGCTGATCGTCGCGCTCATGATCAGTCAATTGACGGTGCGCATTCGATGGCAAGCCGAGGCCGCCCGACAGCGTGAGCGCCGCACGGCGGCACAATATGCTTTGAGCCGCGAGCTGGCCGGTACCCGGGGAGTCCCCAACATCCTGCGGGCGGCAATTCGGCATATTGTCGACGTGTTCCAGGCCCAGATCGTAGCCTATTTGCCCGATGCGTCCGGCCGCCTGGCCCTGCAAGAGGATCTCCCGTGCCGATTCGAGCCCGAAGCCTCTAGCGAGGCCATCTGCCAGTGGACGTACGAGCACGCGCAGATCGCCGGATTGGGGACCAACACCTTTCCGGGGAGCAAGGCGGTGTACCTGCCTCTCCTGGCATCGCGAGGGGCGCTGGGTGTCATTGGCGTGCGCCCGGAAGATCCGCGCACCTTTGACGCTCCCGAATACGTCCATCAACTGGAGACTTTTGCCAATCAGACTGCGGTGGCCGTGGAGCGAGCGCAGCTTGCCGAGGAAACCCAGCGGGCCGAGATCCGGGCCGAGGCCGAGCGGATGCGGAGCTCGCTGCTCAGCTCGGTCTCGCATGATCTCCGCACACCCTTGGCGTCCATTACGGGTGCCGCCAGCACGCTGCTCGAGAGCCGGGTCCCGCTCGAGGCCGCCGCCAGCCACGAGCTGCTTGAGATGATTCAGGAAGAGTCGGACCGCCTTGGCCGTCTGGTCAACAACCTGCTGCAGATGACGCGGCTCGAGTCCGGCGCCCTGCAGCTTCGGCAAGACCAATATCCCTTAGAGGAAATTGTCGGGGCTGCGCTGGGGCGCCTCGCGAAATTGCTCGGCAACCGGCCGGTCACCACGCAGTGTCCTGCGGACCTTCCGCTGGTGAATGTGGACGATACGCTGATCGAGCAGGTCTTCATCAATTTAGTCGATAATGCGGTGAAGTATTCGCCGGAGGGATCACCGATAGAGATCTCCGCAGCAGCGGACCAAGGGGTGGTCATCGTCGAGGTAGCCGACCGAGGACCGGGCCTGCCACCTAACGCGACGGAGCGCGTGTTTGAGAAGTTTTATCGGGGCGGGCGCGGGGGGG
>DATKKX010000062.1:0-4293 GCA_035542775.1 Phycisphaerae bacterium
AACCCAAAGCCCGACGCCGTTTCGAAGAGCGACATGACGTCATGCTGTTGCCGCTCTGCGCCGAGTCCTCGGCCGAACCGATACTGCGGGCCAGTTTCGACGGGCTGACCGACGACGGCCGGCCGGTGGAACTGAAAGCGCCGACGGAAGATAACTTCCGCGAGGCGGTCGCATTGGGCGGCGAGTCGCTGCTGTACCGCCGTTATTACGCTCAGGTCCAGACCCAAATCTTCGTGGCCGATGCCGACCAGGGGATGTTGTCCCTGCATCATGGCGAGGAAGTGCTGGATCTTCCGGTACCGCGCGACGATCACTGCATCGAGCAGATCGTGGAACGGGCACGGGAGTTCTGGGAGTGCATACGCACGGGTAAGGAGCCGCCGCTCGATCCCGACCGGGACTTGTACGTGCCGTCTGGTCCAGACCAGGAAACCTGGCTACGTCTAGCCGCCGAATACCGGCAGCTGGATGACAAGCTGGGCGCTTATGTCGCGGAGGCCAAGGCGATCGAGAAGAAACTCGCCGGTCTGGAAGGCGCGTTTCTGGCGCAGATGGGCGAGTTCAGCCTGGCAGAGTCCAGCGGCGTGCGCATCAGCCGGTTTCTGCAGCAGGGTGCCATCGACTACAAGGCGGCCCTCAAGGCCTTGAGTCCTGATCTCCCTGACAGTGAACTCGAAGTCTACCGGCGCAAGCCGGCGGAGCGGGTCCGTATCACGGTGCGCCAAGAGGACGGTGACCGTACGGAAGTGCCGTTCGAGCCGGATGTGCTGAAGCAGGTCGCCGGCTCGGATTTCTGGTTTTGATTCTTACCAACGCCCCAACTCGTTTGGGGCTTTTCCCATGTATTTGGTTGGCCGATGGCATCGGAAAGGCTGCTCAAACCATTAGCTTTTCATGCGTTGACGTTTGTCGACGCTGAAATCCTGCCCAGTGCAGGCGTTCCGTCTCGAGGCGGCGGGGAAGATTTCTTCTCCGTACCGGTTGCGTCAAGGCCGGCATCCAAGACCGCAAGGTCTCATCACGTCACAACCCAACGGGGGAATACTTCCCCGGTCGGGGCGTATCTCCCCGCATCAAAAGGAGATACGCATATGAAACGAATCGATACGCTTTTTTCCCGCAAGGCTGCCCGCATCGCCGCCGAGGATCGCATCCTCGAGGTGGCCGCCCTCAAACCGGCGTCCGTGGCGGGTACCTTGATCCAACATCCCGATCTATTCCGGGAGTTGCCCGACGATCTGGCCAGAACCCTGGCGCTGTCCTTGATCGACCGTGGTCAGGCCGAGTGCCTTCGCCAGCTGCTGGGCCTCAAGGCCATCGGCCGGCGCAAGACGTCCATGCTCGCCGAGCTACTTCTGGCCGATGCGTTCGGCGAGTAGCACGGCCCGCAGTAAATGGGAGGCGGGACCATCGTCCGTTTCCCGCCAGTCCTCGGCTGCTGTCTCGAGGGCGGCATTATGGTCTTCGACGGTGCGGGGTGGTCTTTGGACCCCCGTCATCGTTCGGAAGGCATTCTGCTCGCTGTTTGTCAGCTTGAGGTGATTACCGAGTCTTATCATCGTGGCTTCTCGTGGGGTGACCTGTAAGGTCATCCTATCGCGGAGTCTCCATTTCGCAACCCCGAAGGGGAGGTTCGTGCCCCTTCGCTGGGTGCATGCGCCTTCTCGTCGGGGGTTAACCCTGAACAGGAGGCAACATGTATCAAGCATTTTCCATCGCTGAAGTTTTCGGCATTCCGGCGCCCGCCCGGATGACCGTCGAAGGTTTCGCCGATGACACCCACCCGCGGATTCCGCTGAAACGGGATTACGTGTTCCGCAAGGAACACTTGCGGGACGTACTGGCCTTTCTGGGTAACGCCCAGGGCGACGGGCTGTATGTCACCGGTCCCACCGGCTCCGGCAAGACCTCCCTGGTGACACAGGTCGCGGCCCGGCTGAACTGGCCGGTGCATGCGGTGACCTGCCACGGGCGGCTGGAGCTGTCCGATCTGATCGGTCAATTCACCCTGGTCGACGGCAGCATGCGCTTCGTCCATGGTCCCCTGGCGCAGCCTATCCGCGAGGGTCATATCCTGATCCTCAACGAGCTCGACCTCATGGACCCGTCCGAACTGGCGGGACTGAACGACATCATCGAGGGGCAGCCTTTGGTGATACCGCAGAACGGCGGCGAAGTGATTCGTCCGCACCCGAAGTTCCGTTTGGTCGCCACCGGCAATAGCGCCGGCGCCGGCGATCAAAGCGGGCTGTACCAAGGGGTGCTGCGGCAGAACCTGGCACTCTTGGACAGGTTCCGCCTGATCGAAATCGGTTACCCGGAACCGGCGCTGGAAGACTCCCTGCTGGCGACGGCCATTCCCGCCATCCCGGCGCCCATCCGGGAAAAGATGATCCGGGTGGCCAATGAAGTGCGCAAGCTCTTCGTCGGCGGTGAAGACGGAACGGGTATGCTCAGCGTCACCCTATCTACCCGCGGCTTACTCCGCTGGGCGGCGCTGACGGTGGCTTTCAAGGGCGCACCCAATGCCCTGGAATACGCCCTGGATCGGGCGCTGACCCTGCGCGCCGAACCGGAACAGCGGCTGGCGATCCACAGGATAGCCGCCGATATCTTCGGAGACGATTGGAGTGGCGCGTGATGGACGCCTTCGACCTCTGGCGTTTCACCCATCCGGACGGTTCGAGCAAGGACTGGGCGATCCGGCGCAATGCCGATGGCAGCATCATCACGCGCTGGGGACCTACCGGACCCACGCTGCCGCAGATCAGTACCCGCCGACAGGACAAGATCGCCCTAGAAAACGCCAAACGGCGCAAGGGCTATGTCCATGTCGGACAGGTGCTGATCGAGGCCGATGGTCGGATTCGTTCGATCAAGGACGGCAAGGGCGAGGTGTTGCCCGATGAGACTATCGTGAAGGAGGATGCCGTGTATTGGCGTCTCCATCTCGTCGATCTCCAAGACGCCTGGAACGGACTCCAACGGGCCATAGCGCAGCTACATTCACGGATACTGCTCATCGAGCTCGACTTCGACGGCGACACCTGGGACGGCTGGCCTTTGCCCAAGCCGGACCGGGATCGTTCCGGCATCATCAAACCGGAGGGAAAAGCCGGCATCAAGCCGGTGCTGTTCCTCATGGCCTTGCAGAAGCTCACGCTGGGCTTACCACTTGGCGTGCGCGTCAGCCTGGCCACCGAAGACGGCATCGAGATCGGTCACGATCTGCGCAACGAAACGGCGGTGCTGACGTTGTTCGGCACCGATATGGAGGCTGTCAGACCACTGGCCGAAGTGCTGGGACTGCTACAGCCGAAAATCAATCTGGCGGAAGCGATCGTGAGCGATCACGACAGTTGGTTTTAGGCCTGACTATTTTCATCAACCCCAACGGGGCGCATGCCCCTTGGGGACGCTGCGTCCTGTTTTCTTTATTGGAGGACGCATCATGCAAGAAACCACGTTTGTGCTGGACCGCCTGCGGGTGGTCAAGATCGACGCTCACATCTGGGGCGGTCGCAAGAAACTGCGCAAGGAGGATCTGATCCTGGCCGACGGCAGCGTGCTGCCGCCGGAGGATCTGGCTTCCCTGGGCTCGAAGAAGATCGCCGATCCGCAGGAGCTGGCGGTCTTCAACCGGCTGAAGAAGGAGGCCGAGCGCATCTGCCTCAGGGTGGGCACCCGTTTTCTAGGCGGCATCGCCGTACCTGAAGGAACCATCGCCTCGATCCAGGCGGAGCTGGAGCGCATCGCTTCGAGCTTTGAGATCGCCCGGGACGACTTTCTGTCCCGTTACGATCAGACCATCGAGGGCTGGGTGGCCAAACACCCGGAGTTCGCCCCGGTCATTCGTCGGGCGGTGGATCCGGTCGACGTGGTGGCCGCAGGCCTGCGCTTCGATTACGTGATCTTTCGGGTCAGCCATCCGATCGCCGATTCCGATCCGGGTCCCGAAGCGATCGCTGGGGAAGATACCGACGCATCTCCCCTTGGTGACTCGCTGCACCGCAAGGCCGGCACCCTGAGTGACACCCTGTTCCGGGAGATCGCCCAGGACGCCAACGATCTGCTGGAAAGCTCGCTCCTGGGACGGCAGTCCGTGACCCGCAAGGCCCTGAGTCCCTTCAAACGGATTCGGGACAAGCTGGACGGGCTGGCGTTTCTGGACCACCGGGTCCACCCCGTGGTCCAGACCCTCGATGATCTTCTTTCCAGAGTCCCGAAAACGGGTCCTCTGGAAGGGGCTTATCTGCAGGAAGTATTCGCCACCGCCTTGCTGTTGTCCGATGC
>DATKKX010000063.1:0-6651 GCA_035542775.1 Phycisphaerae bacterium
AGAACTCGGCTTCCGCTTTCTGGTACTTCTCACGGGTTTGCTTCGACGACGCCACCGCCCAGCTCCGAGCCCTTGCGGAACTGCACAACGGCACCATCCCGCTCAACGACCCAGATCTGATGCGAATCGAGGCCGATCTGAAGCAAACCCGTGAGAAGTACCAGAAAGCGGAAGCCGAGTTCTGGCGGCAGCTTGGCGTGGTCGAACCGGCGGGAGAGGCTGAGGCCGTCAAAAAAGCCGACGAGCCATAAAGTAAGCCTCCAGGCTCACGTCACCGACGCCCTGGTCCGTTTCCTCGTCCGGACCGAGAGCGCCGAAAACCTCATTGCCGACCTCGATCAGGCCCGGACTACCCCTGCGCCCCCGCCATCACACTCCGAAACACCTCGCTATACCGCATCGCCACCGCTTCCCCGGAGAACCGCTGCCTCGCACGTGCGGCGATCGCGGGGCGGTCAAATCGGTCGTACTTCTCGATCAGCCGGCGAACGCCTGCCGCCAGCGATGGCGGCTCGTCCATCTCCACCAGAACCCCGTCATTCTCACCGACGTGATCGCCGCAGGCCGTGCCGCGCGTGGTCAGCACAGGCAAGCCCGTGCACAGCGCCTCCGCCACCACCAGACCGAACGTCTCGCCGTGCGTGGGCAGCACCAAAAAATCGCTCTCCGCCATCAGCCTCGCTACCGTCGCCCGGTCGCAACGCCCGTGCATGAGCAGATGATCGCCCACCGCCGCCGCCAGCAGCCTGTTCTCAACCTCCACGGCCATCGGCCCGTCGCCGACGAAATGCCACTCCACATTCACCCCCGGGCCCAGCATCGCCGCCGCCTCGATCAGCTCTTCCACGCCTTTCTCATAGACAATCCGCCCCACGAAGATCGCCCGAAACGGCCCCGGCCGGCGATCCCTCGACACCGGTATCGTGGTGAACGGCGCGGAGACGGGATTGCCGATGACGCCGATCGGGCGATGGAATCCGGCCGCACGGATCTCCCTGCGGCTGTGCTCGCTGACCGCGATGACCGCTGCCGCCTGATCCATCGCCGCCCGCACATATCGCTCGGCAGCCGCCGGATGCAGCGCCAGGGAAAAAGGACCCGTGTGCTCGGTCACCACAACGCGTTTCGAGAGCGGATCATCCAGATGGCTGCACGCCCAGCCCGGAGGGATCGCGCACATCGCATGCAGGATGTCCGGCGCCCCCTGCATCTCCCGATAGACCTCCATGCCCCGCGCCAACCATCGCCGGTAACGGTGCATCTGCATCCACGGCTGGCCCAGGGCCGTGTGCAGCCCGCGAACCCGTACCACCGCCGCCCCCGCGGTCGTTTCCGTCAGGACACGCGGTCGTAGTGGAATCGGCGCCCCCTCGCCGAGGAACCGCATGCTGACCAGATCGGGAAAAACGACCCCGACTTTCGCTCCCGCCTCGATAAAGGCGGCAGCATAGTCGGTGCAAAAAACGCCGGCCATCGGCTGCTCCGGCGACGGCCACCACGCCGGAACGATCAACACGTGCAGTCCGGTCAGCGAACCCATGCCCGCACCCTGGAAAATCGCCCGAGACTCCTCTGCCTGGAATGAGAACCATACCAATGGACGGGCGGCTCGACAAACGTTTCAATTCCGGCAGTGACCGAAACGCCAGAACATTCCGAGCACAAGCTGCTTATGGTTGCCTATTGGTATCCGCCGGCTCTCGGCGCCGCCGCCGAGCGGGCCTGGGCCTTCGCCAGATGCCTTCCGAGGCACGACTGGCCTTGCATCGTGCTGACCGCCCGGCGGAGCAACCCGCCGCCTGCGGCGCCCGGCGTCACCGTCCACCACGTCCCCGCCTGTCTCTCCGGTGAAGATGTGCCGTTCCGCGACTACAACCCCGGACAACAACCCAGCCGCTTTCGAGCGTGCGTGCGGGAACTTCTCTTCCCCGACCGGTTCGTCTTCTGGCAGAGATCGGCGCTCAAGCCCGGCCTTGAGCTGATCCGCCGTCAAGGCATCGACCTAATCCTGGCCTCGTTCCCGCCAGCCAGTACCGTAGTGCTGGCTCTACACTTGTCCCGTGACGCGGGCCTGCCCATGGTTCTTGACTTCCGCGACCGCTGGCTAGGGCCGGGCGGCTATGAGCCAGTCTTCTCCCGCACCCGCCGCAAGCACGCCGAGTTGGAGCGTACCGCCATTGCCCAAAGCGCCGCCATTGTCGCCATCTCCGATGCCATGGCCGATGCCATCGCCCACGAGCATGGCTATGACCAAAGACGAATCATGGTCATCCCCAACGGCTACGAGCCGGCAGTTGACGATCTCGGATTGTCGCCCGCGCCAAGCCCATGGGCTCTTGCGTTGCAGCCCCCCGGTCCCGCTCCGTCGCCCCGCCCCCTGACCATCGCACACGTCGGCACGGTCATCCCTCGCAACCGGCCGGACCTCTTCTTCCGTTCCATCCTCAAGCTGCTCAGTGGTAAGCGCCTGGGAGAAGTTGTGTTCAAATTCGTCGGCAATCTATCTCACGACTACCTTACAGCCGCCGGACTGACGCAGGTCGTGCAGACAACCGGCCTGGTGCCACGCATGCAGGCCCTCCGCGAAATGCGCGCTGCTGACGCCCTTTTCCTGCTGACCGGCCGCTATGTCGGCACCTGGGGCTACAACGCCAAGCTCTTCGAGTACCTCCGCGCCGGCCGCCCCATCCTCTGCCTCGAAGAGTCTCCCGGCAGCAACGACCGCAAGCTGCTGGAGCAACTCGCCGCTGAGCGATCCTTCTTCGCCCCGCTGGATGAGCCGGAGGCGATCGCTCGCGCCGTGGATGCCGTCCGCCTGTACCTCGCTGCCCCACCCCCGCCGACTGCCCCCATCGACGCATTCTCCGCCTACAGCCGCCCCAACCTCGTCGCCCGGCTGGCCGCCTTCCTCAACACCATCAAATTACGCTGATCACCGCGCCGCCATGGAGGTACGGAGAAGGATAGCCGCCAGGACGAAGTCCACGCAGTGCTTTTCCACCGCCGGAAGATGCGACTTCTTCCCCTTTTTTTTCATCCTTCATCCTTCATCCCTCATCCTTTGACGGCCAACGCCCCGGCCTCGCCGATAACTAAAGAGACTCATGCGGACAAGCTCCCCCATCCATCGGCCCCTCGCCACCGGCATTTGGTGGCTTGCCGCCGTCCTGTGCGCCGCCATCTGCGGCGCCATCTGGACTTACACCGTCGATGATGCCTACATCGTCTTTCGCTATGCCCGCAACCTTGTCGAAGGTCACGGGCCGGTCTTCAACGTCGGTGAGCGCGTCGAAGGCTTCTCCAGCCCTCTATGGCTGGCCGTCGCAACGGTTGCCGAGGGCCTGCGCTTACCCGTCGAGCACGTCTGCAAGGGCCTCAGTCTGGCGGCGGTAATCGCCATGCTGTGGTACATCGCCCGACAGATCCGCGCCCTCACCCTAATGTCCCGCCTCCCCCTCCTCCTGCTGGCGAGTTACGCCCCTCTGCATGTCGCCGCTGTCTGCGGTCTCGAAACGGCCGTCAACGCGGCCGTCGTTGTCTGCCTCCTTTTCGCTGCGTACAAACCGAGCCCGCCCGGCAACGTTGTCACGACCGAGCTCTCCTCGCCGGCTCTCGCCCTGTGGGGCTCCCTGGCTCTGCTTTGCCGACCCGAAAACGGCCTGCTCGTCAGCGTACACGGCCTGTACCTGTGGTCCGCCCGCCCCGACCAGCGCCGCAGACTCTACATCGCCGCGGCGGTGTGGTGCGCCGTCGGTTCGCTGCTGACGCTCGCCCGTCTGGCTTATTACGGAGCCCTGCTCCCCAATACCGCTTTCGCCAAGGTGAGCCTCGACGCTGCATTCGGATCAGGCGGCCAGGGGTATTGCCTGTCCTGGTTGACGCAGTATTGGTGGCTGGTCGTTTTGGGCCTCTCCGCGCTGGCCGCTCCGTCGGAACGCAGGCTCATTGTAAACGCGTGGTTTCTGATCGCCGCCCAGGTCGCTTTCGTCTTCATCGTCGGCGGCGACTGGATGCCGCAGTGGCGCTTCCTTCTCCCTGCCGCCGTCCTCCTCGGGGTCCTCAGCTGCTACGGCATCGATGCGATCATCCTCCGGACCGGCCGCCCCACGCGGACAGTGCCCACCGTCGCCTGCCTGCTAGCCGTCGCGGCCCTGGCGGTAACACAGCTATGGCACTTCCGCTCCGTCCGCTGGTATCTCGACTTCTACCAGCGCCAGCTCCAGGGTTTCGCCGCCGGGCCTGTACAGTACCTTGCCGACCACACCGGTCATGCCGATCTGGTCGTCGCCCGCGATGTCGGCATCCTCGGCTACAAGACCCGTTGCCGCGTCCTCGACGCCGTCGGCCTGACTGATCCCCATGTGGCCCGATCCTCCGGCTACCGTCACCGCGACCGGATCGACAGTGACTACATCTACACCCGCATGCCCGATTACCTGATGCTCCAGACCGGCAACGACCGCGACAGAGACCCCATCCCGCTCGACAACATCGCTCAGGCCCTGATGCGCGACGCCCGCTTCAGCGGCTACCGCCTCTGCCGCCGCTGGGACCTCCCCGGCCGCCATTACTGTGAAATCTACGCCCGGACATGCCAGGCCGCCGAATCGAACAGCTCAAACTCGGATCGGCCCTGCACTCCGCGCCAACAAGCCTTTATCGCCCCGTGATCTCGTCGGCCAGCCCGTCAGCGTCGTACACTTTCCGCAGCGCCTCGATGATCGCCCGCGAATCGACCGCCACGGCCCTGCCCTGTGCGTCGCTGTAGGCGATGTCCCACGCCAGCCCCTGCAAATTGCCGTCAAAGACCAGGCCGATCACCTCGCCGGCCTTATTCACGGCCGGGCTCCCCGAGTTCCCCCCGATGATGTCGGCGGTGCAGACGAAGTCGAGCGGTGTATCGAGTTTCAACTTGTCTTTGCGATCCAGCCATCGCGTGGGCAGATCAAACGGCGGCTGGCCGTGCCGCTCCTGTGAACGCTGATACAGGCCCGCGAACGTGGTGAACGGCAGGACCTTGTTCCCATCCTCCTGATAACCTTTGACAGGCCCGAACGACAGCCGCAGCGTGCCGGTCGCATCGGGGTAGACATCCTCACCGAACACGGCAAACCGGGCGGCGCCGATCTTGGCATAGTTCTCCCGCTCGACGCTCTCGACCTCGTTCTCGTAACGCTGCTGGACGGCACGGGCCTCTGGATCGATCACTCGGGCCAAAGCGATCATCGGATCGCGCGAGGCCGCGATTGCTTCCTTGCCGCCTTCCGCAAGATGCTTTCGCGCGGCAACATCCTTCAGCGTGCAGCCGCTGACGAGCTTCTCGGCACGGGCCCGCGGCGTCAGCCCGTCCAGGGCCTTCACGATGAGCGGGTCATCGCCGCTGAGCTGCTCGGCCAGCAGCATCAGTCCGCTGCTCAGGCGCTCGATCTCAAAGACGTCGTAGATCGGCGCGGGCGAATAGAGATCCATGTAGACGGATTCAAGTTCGGAGTCGCGATACTCGCGCAGTCGCTCGGTGTTGGGCTTGGGCAGCTCATCGGCCAGCCGCACCAGCGTCATGGCGATGCGGAACAGGTCGGAGCCCAACGCCCGCCCATGCAGGGCACTATGCCGCTTGTAGAGCTCGCGATAGGTCTGCTCCGCCGCGGCGATCTGCTCCCAGGCGTCACCCCAGCGAGCTTTCTTCTGCGGATCCGCCGCCACCGCGGCACGGAGCTTCTCTTCCTCGGCCCGCTTGGCGGCCCAGAGCTGCGGGTCGAGCAGCGCCGAGTAGATGCCCAGGAGGGACTTCCGTCGATTCTGATTGCCGAAAGAGGCACCGGCTGCGATTCGGGCATTTTCCTCGTTGCGTTCGGCAAAGACCGTCAGCAGCACCTCGCGCTGGCAGACGCCATTAAGCTGTGCCGGGCTGTCGACGTCGCGGAGGAACTTGAGATGATCCACCGTGTACAGGCGTTGCGTCCGGCGCGGGTGTCCGAGGACGAAGGTCAGGTCGCCATCCGCCCCCCCGCCGCTGCTCCATTTCAGATAATGCTCACACTTCAACGGCTGGTCATTTTCGTAGATGCGGAAAAAGCACATATCCAGATCGAACCGCGGATACTCGAAGTTGTCGTGATCCCCGCCGAAGTAGGCGACGCTCTTTTCCGGTGCCATGACCAGTCGCACGTCGGTGTAACGCTTGTAGCCGTAAAGGTGGTAAAGGGCGCCGTGATACAGCGTGACGACCTGATACTCCAGGCCGCTCTTCTCCTTGGCTTCCTCTTCGATTTTCGTCATCGCCTTGCGACGAGCGCCGAAGGCCGCCGCGGAAGACATCTCCGGCGTGACGGCGGCATTGATGCGCTCGGTCACATCCTCGATCGACCAGAGGATCTCGACGTCCATATCCGGGCACTTCAACTCCTCGCCGCGCGTCTTGGCGAGAAAGCCCGTTTGAAGCAGGTTTCGTTCCGGCGTGCTGAGTTTCTCGATTTGACGGTGGCCGACGTGGTGGTTGGTCATGACCAGGCCGTTGGGCGAGACCAGTGAACCGGAGGCGCCGATGCGCACGCACGACTTCTGCAGGTGCTCCAGCCACCCCGGCGCCGGCTCAAAGTCGTATCTCTGCTTGAGCTCCCTGGTCGGCGGCCGCGTCAACAGCCACATCCC
>DATKKX010000064.1:0-23264 GCA_035542775.1 Phycisphaerae bacterium
CAGATATTGCGAATTGGCCATGACGCGGGTCTGCATCTTTTCGGAAAAGGGCGGACGCTCGCAGGCCTCGCCCTTGGCATTGAGGGCGAGGCTCCAGTCGAAATCGGGACCTTCCTCCCCCCGCCGGACACCGATCCAGGCCCGGCGGCCCTCGCAGGTTCGCAAGATCGCGCGGAGGACGGGGGTCAGCAAATCGCCCACGGTGGTCATCTGCTCGAGACGAACGGCGAGAAGGGTCATCTGCTCGAGGTCCTCCCTGCGGAGGGCCATCGGGTCCTCGGACTTCCGCACCACCGTTCCCAAAGGCAGCGTCTGGCCGTGCTTGCGGGTGAGTTCGAGCATCCGCTCGCGCTGAAGCTCCTCGCGGGTCCTCTCCGATTCCATAAACAGGCGGATGGCGAAGGTGCCCAGCTCGATCTCGTCGGCATGGCGGA
This sequence comes from Phycisphaerae bacterium, assembly GCA_035542775.1. Lineage (GTDB taxonomy): Bacteria > Planctomycetota > Phycisphaerae > UBA1845 > UTPLA1 > DATKKX01. The sequence continues at coordinate 435 of DATKKX010000064.1, forward strand.
GCTTGGTGCGGCTCTTCTGGATGGTCCGGTTCAGGCAGGTCGGCTGGGTGGTATCAACCACTTCCAGCCACCACGCCCCGTCCTCGTCCTGCATAAGGCTCGCCTGGTGGGGGCTGATCTTGGGGTCGGGCAGGCACACACCGCATTGCGGGCTGGAGCCGATGGAGATCGTTCCAGGCGTGGCCTTCATGGTAGTCCGGAGTCTTCTATTTTCCAGGATCATCAATTGCATCGCCATTGCCTCCCGGCCAACGCGTACCCGGACATTGACTGGTCCCTGGAAGTGCCTGACGCGCGGATTCTACCCGTGCCCCACGTTAACCGCAAGCGTTGGGATGAATCGTAAGCTGAGGAAGCGACTCGATGCGAGAGCCCGGACTGTGAGCTTCAGGGATCTTGTTGGTCTACAACGAGACCACGAAGTGTAACCTACAGTGGATCATGCGGCTCGCATTGGCGCGTGATCTGGATGGCCTTGCATCCGCGCAACTGCCCAAGGTGCCCGGCGAACTTGTTCCTCCCGCGCACACGAAGGACGAAGTCTCTCTCGATGAGCTTATCGAGCCGGATGATGTCGCCGGGGGCCAGCGAAAGGAGCTCGCCGACGGTCAGGTTGGTCTCGCCGAGGTAGGCTCGAACGTCGACCGTCGCCCGGCGGAGGTTCTCCGTGACGTGCCGCACCTGGTCCTTGGTGGTGGTTCCACGGGAGTAGGCCAGCCAGCTCTGAGTAGCGAGCTTGCTGATGACGGGTTCGATCACGTTAAACGGGATGCAGATGCTCATGGTGCCGGCACGGGCGCCGATCTTGATCTCGAAACCGAGCACGACCACGACCTCATTCGGCGCCACGATCTGCACCAGGTGGGGGTTGCTCTCCGTACCCGCGATCTCGAACTTGACCTTCACCAGCTCGGACCAGGCCTCACCCAGATACATCAAGGCCCGGGTGAGAATCCGGTTGACCAGGCGCATCTCGATCGAAGTCAACGGCCGCTGAGGGATGAAGATCTCGGCGTTGGTCCCACCCAGAAGTCGATCGACGATCGGGTAAACAATGAGGGGGCTGAGCTCGAGACAGAGCTGCCCGTGCAGCGGACTGGCGGAAAGAAGATTGAAACAGGTCGGACTGGGCAGCGAATGGATGAACTCGCTGTAGGTCAGTTGCTCGATGGTGGCCACGCGGGTCTCGACGATGGTGCGGAGGAACGCTGAGAGGGCAGCACCGAAATTTCTGGCGAAACCTTCGTGGATGGTCTGAAGGGCCCGCATCTGGTCTTTGCTGACACGCTCGGGGCGCTTGAAGTCATAGACGCTCACGTCGCGCTGAGCGACGGAAGGTCCGGGGGCACCTGCCGCGCCAGCCTCGGCGCTGTCCACGTCGCCCGAGGATACGGCGTTCAGCAGGGCATCGACTTCGCTTTGGTCGAGAATATCGGCCATGTGATCTCGTTAAACAAGGCGCACCGTCAGCGCAGGATTTGCGCAGGCCAGCGCAGAAACCTGCCTTCTTATCGGACAACCTTGCACGTCGGCTTGATGGCCCGAATTTGTCGTCGGACCCGTGCCCGGCGTTGCCACCGCTCACGCAGACAGAGTCGGGCGCTGGAAATAATCGCCGGCGGGTCCGGCAATACTCAGACAGGCGGAAGCGACGCAGGCGAGCCGGCGCAATAGCCCTGGGACAGCAAGGAGCACGGCGATGTACCAAGATGGCGGGACCACGGTTGTCCAGAAGCGCATGTCTTTCCTCTCCGCGTTGGTGTGCAGTACCGCGCTGGTGGTGATCACGATCATCCTAAGCCTCACGGGAATAACTATTTACGGAATGCGGCTGCTCGACCGGAAGACGGACAACCTCACCGGACTGATCCAGGAGAGCGTTAAAGCGCTGCCCGCTGTCCGCGAGGCCTTGCCGCCGGCTCTTGCGGATGCGTTCGATGATCAGCGCCAGCCGGAGTATCTCCAGAACCTGGCCATATCCGTCAAGATGGCGGACGATCAGCGCGGCCAGCGCGTGGGGCGGCATCGCGTCGTGGTACAGGTCCAAAACAACGGTGACGAGACGGTGACGCTTCTGAGCATGCGTCTGCTCGAGCTCGACGCGGATGGTGATCCGGTGATGGAATGGAGCACATGGGCGGCGACGCCGTTGCAGCTTGACGGTGAATGGCGCGGCCCGTTGCTGCCGCACGAGACCCGCCGCTTCGCCATGTGGTGCCATTCTCACGACCAGGTCGTGAAAGTCGTCCATGAAGTGAGCGACGTACGGATCTGGTTCAAGGATGGCCCGAAAATGCAGGCGGATCCCTCAAAACAACCGCAAAAACCGCTTCCCAATGCCAGTACTTGACGGCCGTCAGTCACCGCTCGTAATCTGGCTGCGTCAACAGGCGGGCTCTTGACCCGTGAGTCGGGTCATTCGAGCCCGTTTGACTTTCGGTGCAACGGGCAGGACGTTCGATGGGAGCGGCGTGATTGTGCAACCCTCGGAGCGACAGGGGATTACACGCATTGAGGTGCTTTTCGCACTGTTGGTTCTCGGCGGGGTCGCGTATCTGCTCATTCCGGCTCTGGGGACATCCCGGACGGAGGCGAGGCGGGCAGCCTGCCTGGCGAACCTCTCGCAGATAGGCGGTGCCTTGGAGTCTTACTTGCGAGATCATGAAAACACGTGGCCCTATGTCGCCAAGCTGAGAACGCTTGAAGTGCACACTCCGCCCTGGGCGGTCTTGCCAACGGTGCTTTCTCCGTACACGAGCAACAAGCCCGATGTCTATCACTGCCCCGCGGACCGCCGAACGCTCGCGGCGGACAGCCCGCTGATCAAGCAGTTTCCGACCAGCACCACCTGGTTCGAAACCGAAGGCAGCAGCTACGAATGGATGTTCGGGGAGGCCTACGGCGGCAAGAAGGTCGGGCAAGAGGAGCGATCGAAGGCCGGCGTGCTAGGCGGTCTCGAACGGGCGGACCAGCCGTTACTGGCGGACTTTGATGTGTTCCACGCGGACGGCCAAGGCGGGGCCTTCAACACGCTGTATGCCGATCTGCGGGCCCGGAGCGCCAGAACGAAAGGCCAGCGCTAACAGCAATCGCCTCTGCTTATGCAGGAGATGACCGGATATGACAGCAGATGAGGTCAGAGCCAGAGTGCACAGACACCGCCCTGCGGCCATAGCCGGCGGGCTCATTGGACTGGCAGTGTTGATCGCGTACGTGGTGTACGAATTCGCCATGACGCCGAAGCCGCCGGATCTTCAGAAATCTCCGCCCGCCGAAATTGTCGCCTACATTGCCAATCCTCGAGGCCTAGACAAGCAACCACAAGTGGAGCAACAGCGGTTCCTTGAACGTTGGCGGGACCTGCTTCTGCAGGACACCAAGAAGAAAGACGAGCTCACAGCCTGCTTCGAAACCTTGGACGATGAGCTTCGCCAAGCCTTCTCCGCGGAGATCTTCAAGCACTTCAAACGCAACTTCCTCGATGATGCCAAGGCCTACACCAAGCTCGCCCAGGAGGAGCGATACGCATTCCTTCAGGACCGGGCGACCGAGTACCGCAATCGAGCCATGTTTCTCAAGGACGTGGCGAAGGGCTTTGGGAAGCAGTTCAAAGGAACCGAGGACGATCTGCGGGCCTGGATCATGGAGCACACGACCGCGGAAGAACGCGCTATCGGTGAGCCGTATGTGGAAGCATTGAAGAAAATCGAGGAGCAGGCCCACAAGGAAAGGCATCGCAGCGTCTCCGCGCCCGCCGCCGCCGATGCTTCGTCCACTTCCGCGAAAGCCGCGTCGAACTAGGTCTGGCTTGGCGGGCTTCCGTTCGCCGTGTCCCCGCATACCCTCGAAGAGTTCCACCCGCCGGACTACAATTCGACCATGATGCAGTACGTCGTTGTGGCCGTTATCGTGGCGGGGGCGGCTGTTTATGCAGTGCGGAGAATGGTGCGCGCGGCGGCGGCGCGGAAGAGTTGCTTAAATGACGCACGGTGTCTGCCAGGAGGAGCATCGGGAGACAGGTCCGCGCATTCAAGCCTGCGACATCAGCTTGTCCAGTTGACGGTTGAGAAGCAACCGCAGAACCAGGGGCGTCAGCACCAAGGGCTGACAGCCACCGAAACAGAGCCGTAAACCTGGCGAATTCATGAACCCGGAATGCTACATCAAGGGCAAGACGGCAATCGTGACGGGGGCGGGGCGAGGCATCGGGCGGGCGATCGCTCGACGGCTGGCCGTGGCCGGCGCCAACGTCGTCCTGGCTTCCCGCACACAGGCCCAGTTGGACGAGACCTGCCGGATGATCGAGCGGGCCGGCGGAAAGGTAATGGCCGTTTCGGCTGACGTCTCCAAGCCTGAGGACGTTGAGCGCATGGTCGACGAAGCGAATTCGGTCTTCGGCGGCATCAACGTTCTGGTCAACAACGCCGGGCTGGCTTCGCTGGCCACGATCGACCAGATGGAACCCGAGGTGTTCGACCAGATCATCGCCATGAACATCCGGACCGTGTTTCTCTGCACCCGTGCGGTGTGGCCGATCATGGCTGAACAGGGCGGCGGTATCATCGTCAACATTTCCTCGATGTCGGCCTACGATCCGTATCCCGGCTTTGCGGCCTACGGCGCCGCCAAGGCCTTTGTCGTAACATACACACGAGCGTTGGCTGCGGAAGGCAAGTCGCACGGCATCCGCGTCTACGGCATCGCCCCCGGCGCCGTCGAGACGGAGATGCTTCGTGGAGCGTTTCCCAGCTTTCCGGCGGAGAAAGCGCTCCAGCCGGATGATGTGGCGGCTTTCGTGGAACTGCTTCTCGAACCGGCGTGTCGATACGTGAGCGGGCAGACGATGGTAGTCAGGAAGGAGTGACGGCGCGTCGGCTCAGCCGAGGGAGAGATCGGTGAATCGTGAAAGCCGACCGCCCGTGTCTTCGTTCGTCAGCGTTTCAACCGTCGATGCAGTCACGGGCAGCTTTCGTTCCGCGGGCGAGCGGATCTCGCAGGCACACTGTTCCTTCAGGCGCGGCGGCCTATGAGTACCTGACGCGAAGCTTTTGGCGCCATCGAGAGGGGTGACGGTCATCCGAATCCTGCGCCGCATCGGCCGGCTTTCCGGAATCGATGGCCGGCCTGACGCGAGAGCCTTCCGTGGGCGTGCCGTGACGCGGGGCATGGCTCGTCTCCCACCGCGCGGGCATCTGGGCACAACCCGCCGAGACAAACGCCGTCAAGCAGAGTGCCAGGCCACTCAATAGCGGACGGCAGGTTCTCCTGATGTTCATGATGCTTCTTCCCCCCAACAGACGGTGCCACAACGATGCTTCCCACCTCCCGACGACCTCGTCACAATCCGCGAGGCCGGCCATTCACAATGGTCGGCGGTCTGGCGGCGACGCGTAATCGCGCCATCCCCCCTTTTCAGCACTGATCCATCGTATTGGCGAAGAACGCCAGGATGCGACCAGCGCAGATCGGCCCGGAACCTTGCCGCCAGACCGCCGGCCTTGGGCATCATCGGACCGCATTGCCAGCCACGTGAACAAGGCTTTGGCGGCGACGGCACAGTTTCAGACGCAGCCTGTTCTTCCGGTAAGGGGGGCCAGATTTTCGGTCGGGTCGCGTGGGCAGCATTGAAAAGAGCGATCGTGTTCGGACGGTGACAGAACACTGGCGATACGGCGCGAGCCTGCTTGACCCGAGCCAGACATGCTGGAATCAAGGCTGCGCGGCAGCTCAGACGATATGTCCGATAATCGGCCAGGACCGTGCGGGTCATGGTCTGCGCGAATCGCGCGCCCATCCGCCCGGTCGTGTGCTTTCGACGCAGTGAGGAGGCGCCGTCTGATCCCCACCAGCTGCGCCTTCGGGAGTGGCGCCGGTCTGAAAGGAAATCCAGATGATCGCTAACTCTTGCTCGACTAGGAAATTGCACCTCGCGGGCGCGATTCTCTGCTTGATCACGCGGGGGGCATCCGGCGCAGAGGACCCTGACAACATTGATCACGCAGCACCGCAGGCTAACAACCCGCCTGTAAGGTGCGTGGCTTCGTCGCGCGTGATGGTTGGTTACCATACCGCCCGGGGCTCCGACAGCATTACTGCTGCGGAGTTGTGGTACACATGCGATCGCGGTCAGACTTGGCAGCGGTCCGCAGGCGGGGAGTCAGGTCAAAACCCGATCGCATTCGAGGCGCCCCAGGACGGTCTCTTCGGATTGTACGTCGTCCTTCACAATGCCAACGGAGCGTCGGCGCCGGCGCCGAAGACAGGCACAGCTCCTCAGCAGTGGGTGCTGGTGGACCGGGCTGCGCCGATCGTTCAAGTGCTCCAGCTTACGCCCGACGTCAGGTTCGACCTCAATCGTGAGATCCACATTCGCTGGGCCGTTCGGGACGACAACCTTCCCAACCGACCGGTGTCGCTTCATTATCGATGTGACCAGAGCAGGGCATTTCAGCTCATCGCCGGGGACCTGCCGGCCAACAGTTCCTTCTCCTGGACTGTGCCGGACAACATCACGGGGCGCGTGGAGATCAAGATCTCGGCGGTGGATCAGGCCGATAACACCGGCCGCTATGTCGCGGATTGGCTGCGTGTCGACGGTTCCACGGTGACGGACTCGAGAGGCACACGGATGACGACCATTGAAGGAGAGCAATCCGCCCCCGAGGTGGCTCCCAATGGGCACCTCATGGCCCGACATGCGTCCTCTCTGACGACCGCGATCGACCAACCGGGTGCCCGGCCGATGGCGCCGTCGCAACGGGCCTCACCTGATTCCAGGGGGTTGCCGCACAGCGAACCCGATGCGGGCCCCGAGCCGGTCCCGGGAGGCGCAGCGAAGGAAGCCCAGAAATGTTATGATCTCGGGACCTGGCACCGCCTCCGGGGCGAGCACGACGTGGCGATTGCCAGGTTTCGGGATGCACTGAAGCTGAATCCGGCGCTGTCGGAGGCGCGGAACGACCTGGCGGGTCTACTGTATTTGCAGGGCGATTACGAAGGAGCAGAGCGAGAGCTCAAGTTCATACTGGCGAAGGATCAACGGCATCGTCCGGCGTTGAAGACCTTGGCCCTAGTGCAGGCGACCCGGCACAACTATCGCTCCTCGGCGGAGTCGCTTGAGAAACTGTTGTTGCTGGATGCCGATGATGCCGAGGCGTGGCTGTATCTCGGCGATATCCGTTTATTCATGGGCGAGCGGTCGAGGGCGCGGGAGGCCTGGGGCAAGGCCGCGGCGGGGCAGACGGCGTCCGAGGAAACCAGGGAGCGGGCACAGAAGCGCCTGGACATCTACCGCAGCGATGGCTTTCCCGCCGTCCCCGCTAGGTAGCCCCAGACTCAGAGATGTCGCGCCGGGCGGCACGGACATAGTCGGTTTGTCCGTGCCCGGCTCGGCAGAGGTTGGTTAGAGGCATGACGACGTCACGTTCGAAGCAAGCCCCACGGCACGAGAAGCCCCTGCCCGTGTATGCCGTGTACGGTGGTGATCCGTTTCTGCAGCAGCAAGCCCTTAGCGAGATTACCCGCGTCGTGCTGGGAGGCGAGCGTGACAACATGGCCTTTGTGGAATTCGACGGCCCCACCGCTGCGCTGGCCGATGTGCTTGACGAGTGCCGATCGATGTCTCTGCTGTCGCCGGTACGGCTGGTCTGCGTGCGCGACGCGGACGAGTTCATCACCAACTTCCGCAAGGAGCTGGAGAAGTACCTGGAGGTCCCCAGTCCGACGGGCGTACTGGTCCTGGTTTGTACGCGATGGGACGCCGGCTGGAATCTGTACAAGCGGGTCGAACAGGTTGGTGGCAATATCAGCTGCCGGCCGCCCAAACCCTGGAACGTACCGGAATGGGTCGTCGGTCACGCGAAAGACGTCTATGGCTGCGACCTGCCGATGCAGGCAGCGAAGCGGCTGACGGATCTGGCGGGCTATGAGCTGGGCCGGCTGGACATGGAGCTGGCCAAACTGAGTACGTACATTCACCCCAGGACCGCGATTCGAACCGGCGACATCGAGGAGCTGGTCGGCGCCACCCGCGAGGAGAAGGTTTTCGGCATTATCGACGCGATCGCGTCACGGCAACCGCGGCAGGCGCTGGTTCTCTGGGACCAAGTGCTCGGCACCGACCCCCAGGCAGAACACCGCTCGATCGGCGGCCTGGCATACGGCTTTCGCAAGCTGGGGGAGATGAAACGCCTTTTGGGACAAGGGCTTTCGGCGGCCGAGGCTGCCAAGCAAGTGGGCGACAGCTGGCACGCGGGGGAGCTGAAAACGCAGGCCGAGCGTTTTTCGCTGCCCCAATGGCAGGAACATTTGGTTAAACTGTTGCAAATCGACGTGGCCGCCAAGACCGGCCTGGGGACGGTCAGATCGGCGGTGGAGAAGCTGATTGTGGAATTGTGCGCGGCGCCTTGACGGCGGACCGACGCTGCAACGACAAGGAATGCAACCATGCGGGCTAGATCAATGCGTGTGACTCGTTTGTACGTGTGGGCCGTGGCCATCGCCGCGGCGTTTGTCGTTTCCGCCTGTTCGCAGGAAGGCTGGAAGATGGACTGGTGGAACCAGGAAGACCAGCCGCAGACCAAACCCAGGACAGCCGCCAAACCGCAGCAGCGACCGGCCACCGAGTCGAAGGCCGCGCAACCGCAGACCGCGGCGAAAACCGAAAAGGCCGCGGAGCCTGAGGACCCGCAAAGCCGCGAGGTGCAGGCAAAAGTAGACCGGTATGTGCAGGCGATGGGGACCAATCCCGACGGTGCCCGCGGTTACAACGACTTCAACTCCAAGATCGAGCGACAACAGGACCCCAACCGCAAGAGCCGGGTCCGGCGCGTGGCGGAACAAAGCCGGGAGGCGCCGGGGGCGGCGAACAGCGCGCCTCCGCCGACAGGCCCCACGCCGACGGAACCATCCATGAAGCCGGCCGCGAAGGAACAAACGGAAGAGAAGCCCAAGACTGCGGCAACGCCGGGCGGGGCTGATCGCGGTCCTGAGCCGGTATTCGGTGAGCCGGAGCCCGCAGGCCGCGCGGCCGAGCAGACAACTGATCGCAAGAGCGACCCGGCTGTGCTCGTGGGACCGTCCGAGGAAGGCGAGGCGGTCAACGCGAAGACAGAGCCGACTGAGACCAGGACCCCGAGGGAGCGATCCGCGAAAGGTGACGAGACAGCGACGGCGCGGCCTCCCGTTTTGACCGAGATCACGGTGTCGCCGGGTCCGGAGCTCGAGCCTGAGAAGCTGCCACCGAGCGAGGAGCCGGCTCGACCGACGCCGAACGTGGCGGCCCAGCCGCCGTCGGAGCCCATGGATACGTTCCAGAAGCGCGTGGAGGAGCAGGAGGCTCGTGTCGCCAAGGATTCGAACAACCTGGCTGAGCAGTATCGGTTGCGAATGATGTATCTGATCGACGGGCAGGATGAGAAAGCGCTGGCGCCGGCGTCGGGGATGGATGCGGAAAACCAGCAGATCCTCCAGACCCAGGTTCGAGCGTTGATCTCGGCGCGCTCGAGTTCCGGCCGCGATCCCGCAGCGCGGGCCATGGACCTGCTCACGCCCGTCGAGGAGTTGAGGATGCAGCTTCGGGCGAGGGCCGATCTTCAGGTGCCCCGGGTGGTTCTGTGCACCGACATCAGCGGTTTTGGCGTGTACAAGCCGATCGAGCCGGTGCAATTCCCGGCGGGCCAGAAGAACCCGGTCATCGTCTACATCGAGGTGGACAACTTCAAGTCGGAGAAGACGCCATCAGGCCTGCACCGCACTCTGCTTTCGCTTCGGCCGAGCCTGTTGAACAAGTCCGGCGAAGAGCTATGGAGCGCCAGCCATGACAACATTGAGGACCTTTCGCGGCAGCAGCGGCACGACTTCTTCCTGACGCTCAACGAGACGCTGCCGGCGAGCCTCACGCCGGGCGAATACACGCTGAAGATCGAGGTGGAGGACGTCCTGGCCGGCAAGATCAACAGCAACATCGCCAAGTTCAAGATCGTGCCATGACAAGGAGGTCACCACGGAGACACGGAGGTACGGAAAAGAGCAAGAATGAAGTATAAACGATGAAGAAGAGGCCCTTGGTACCGCTCCCGGCTCCGGAGCAAAGCCCAATCCTTCCGTTTTCACACTTCTCCTCTGCGTCTCAGCGCCAGTGTGGTGACGATTTCCGTCGGCTCCGCTCGGTGATCACGTGTTGCCATCCGTAGGATCAACTTCCTGGCACAACCGGCATCTGGCCTGCTTTCGCAAGCTCGATGAACTGCTGCGCGCGGAAGCCGTTCAGCACCCGGTCGTGGTGATCGTGGGGCCCGGGGCGGTAACGCGGGCGGCAGCCCGGCTGCTCAACGATGCCGCCGAACCGCGGCCCAATCGCCTGCGCAAGCTGATCGGCGACGCCGCTCGTTACGGCGATCAGGTCTTGCGACGGATTCCCGGTATGCCGCTGCGATCGCTGGAGCCGGCGGAGGTCGATTCATCGCTGAGCATGCCGCACCGGCTGGTGGTGGTCGATTGCTCGCGGCGAGTGCTCGCCGCCGTCTCCTGCAGCATGCCCCATGCCGAATGCCACCGGATTGACATCGCCGCGTCGCCGTTGCCGGTGCAAGGCGACGTAGTCGTTGCGTTCAACGTAATATGCCGCCTGGATGATCCGCCCGCAGGCATGTTTCACGTGGCCGCGGCCGTTCGGCCGGGCGGCCTGCTGCTGATGGACGAGCGCTCCGCTCAAGTCCATCTGACTGCATATCCTGAATTCACGCCGGTGGCGCCGAAGATCTATCGGCGCCGGGAGAAATGAGTGCGTATCATCCGGGCCTTGAGGTGCCGGTCCCCATGGCTGCGGCGACCGGAGGCCGGCCTACGGGCGAAAGCGATACAGGCGACATTTGTCCTTCGCAGCCACAAGCGGGAAATGAGCGGACTCCGTGGAGCGATATTGCAAAAAAACGCCGTACACGCCATCGTCGCCCGGAACCAGCACGTGCGTCATCCCGGTGATCCGTCCGTAGTCGAGGTACCGCCGCTCGAGCAGGCGCCTGGTTGCGGCCAGGTGCCCGGCCGACAGGCCCTGCCCGAAGAACAAGACCGCCCGATCCGGCGCGTAGTACAGTGCGGGGTATTCGTCGACCGGGTAGAACGGCACGGTCTTTCGCCCCGCGGCGAGATAGTAGTAAGCCGTGTTCGCGGCCGCGATGATGGCCACGGGAGGAGTATTGACCTTGAGCATCTCCACCGCCGCAGCGCGGTCCTGTTCGGCGTCCTTTTCGTAGGGAGAGTTCAACCTCGTCATCGTGACGCCCAGGTAATTGAGCAGCAAAATGATGGTCAGGATGGCTCCCGTGCGGCCCAGGCGGAGATGGACGGGTACGGCCGGTGCGGGCGGCTGCGGCGGAGCCGTGCTTGCCTCGTCGGGCAACGGCATGAATAGTCGTTGAACCAGTCGCTGCCCAGCGGCGCAGACCCTGCGGAAACCCAGCAAGGCGAGCGGAGCGAGAATCGGCATCAGCGGCAGAAAAAAACGCTCCGGATCGAACGGCCATGCACAGACCATCCCCAGGTATACCAGAAGATAAATGTGGATGACGGCGTGTTTGAAACGCCACGCCGAAACCAGACCGATCACGAACAGGCAGACAGCCAGTCCGATGAGGGCGTATAGAAGGGCTACATCGGGCAAGCCTGCCACGAGGGTGGTCTGCACCCATGCCTGGGACGGCTGGCCGAGGTAATACAAGACCCAGAAGCACATTGCGGCGGCATTGTAGAGCATCACGCGCAAGGCGAAGTCCCAGTCACGGGGCAGCCAGACGGTATAGTCCAGGTCGTATGCAAAGCAGGCGGCCTGGCTGATCGCGGCGTTGTGCTCCGAGGCGATGAGCCGCCAGGATTGCCAACCGGCAATCGCTGCCGCCGCAAGGAGCATGAGACACAAAGCGGAGAGCCAGCGACGGCGGAGCAGCCAGTGGATGAAGAGGGCCACGATCAGGACGATGCCGATAGACCGGGTGAGATACGCGGCCGAAGCGAACAGGGCGCTCAAGATGGATCGCGTCAGCAGTCTGCGGCGCGAGACCGCGTCTGGAGATCCTGGCGCTGGATCAACTGCGAGCATCAACGCGGCCAGCGACAAGAGCGTATACAAGTGCTCCGACATCGTCAGGCGGATCAATTCCAGCCAGTCCAAGGTCGACACGGCGAGCACAATCCCCGCACCAGCGAGCAGAGGCGAGAGCCCCCATATGCGGCGCACAAGACGGTACCCGACAGCTGCGGCACCGGCGGCGAAGAAGCCGTTCAGGACCTGCATGACGACGACGTTTTGGGGAAACGAAGGGAAGGTCCGCCAAACGAGCGAGAGCACGAGCGGATAGAGGATCGGGTACTTGGTCTGATAGGGTTCGCCGGGGAATTCGACGTGCTTGTAGCCTTTTCCTTCGGCCAGCGACTTGGCGGTCGCCATGTAAATCCCGTCATCCTCCCAGCGGCCGGCCACAAATCGACTCCGGGTCGCCAGCCACGTCTCTGCAAACGTGAGGATAATCAACACGGCGACGACCGCGGCGTCCGGAAAACGCGTGGTCAGACCCCTGAGGCCGCCGCCCCTTCGGTCCATGGCGTTTGGGGCATCCCGTGTTCGGGCATCGATAGCCGCCGCCGTTCCGCGGTCTTGTACGCTGTCGCTCAGACTCACGGCAGCGTCTCCACCGTGATGTGCTGATTGGCATAGATGTTGATCTCGCCGGCGATCTTGAGCGCGGCCTCGACGATCTCCTTCGCGGACATGGATGTGTGGGTCAGCAGTGCCCGGGCGGCGGCCATGGCACAGCTGCCGCCGCTGCCGATCGCCAGAATACCGTCGCTCGGCTCGATCACATCGCCGTTGCCGCCGATGATCAGGCCGCAGTTCGCGTCCGCCACGGCCAGGAGGCTTTCGAGCCGGCGGAGGATGCGATCGGTCCGCCAGTCCTTGGCCAGTTCGATGGCGGCGCGTTTGCTGTTGCCCTTGAACTGCTCGAGCTTGGCTTCAAATCTTTCCAGGAGGGCGAAGGCGTCGGCCGCCGAGCCGGCGAAGCCCGCCAGCACGGCGCCTTTGTGAAGGCGGCGCACCTTAACCGCGTCGTGTTTCAACACGGCCTCTCCCAGCGTCACCTGGCCGTCCCCGCCCATGGCCAGTTGACCGTCACGCCGGACCGACAGGATCGTCGTTGATCGCGTTTTCATCCGCTGGTTTGCCATTTCTGAAACCTCGGTGTACGTTCCGGTGTAAGATGTTATACGAAAGCCGACGTGAGCGTCGGGGCAAAATGCAGGGGCGTCATACCATGTCCTCCGCCCGAACCATACCTTTGTGGGCAGTGTTCTTTGTGGCCCTTATCGGCACGGCCTGCCAACAGCCCGCACGACCACCGCCGGTCCAGCGGGCCCAACCCGAGGCGCCGGCAACCGCGCCCGTGCCGTCTCCCGAGCCTGAGGTGCAGCCGCCGCCCCCCCAGCCGATCGCGCCCAAGCCACCGCCCCGTGGGACCGAGCCGCCATCGATGCCGCAGACATCGCAGCCGGCCAAGCCCGAGCCGGCGCAGCAGGCCGAGCAATCTGACGAAGAGGCGCGCCGACTGGCCGAGCTCGCCCGGTTGCTTGCCGAGCGGATGCCCAAGCGTCCAACACCCTCCTGGGTGATATTTCGTGAGGCATTCGATGAGAGCAAGGACGCCGATTGCCGGGCCGACTGGACCGGCGAAAGCCGGCTCGAAGTCCACACCGACAATATCAAACGCCTGACGCTCGACCTGACCAGGCTGCCGGCGGGGGCGCCCCGCCGAGGTCCGTGGAACCTGCAGATCGACTATCAGGGGATCCAGGTCACCGGCGCTCGAGGCAGGGTGCTGGACTTGGTTCGCTCCAAGAACGGCAATTGGACCGTCGATCACAGTAAGGATCAGCGCCAGTAGAGCGGGCTTCGCTTGTCCGGCTTGCCGGCTGCTGTCCCGACGGCGCCAAGGGGGAAGGCCCGTCACGCGCCGTCGGAGGCGGCGCGTCATTGCCCGCCCGGCCTACTCACCGATGAGCAGGTTAACGAAGGGCTCGACATCCATGCCGTCAATGACGCCATCGAAATTGCAGTCGGCATGGCGTATATAGCAGTCCGGATGCTGGGCTGTGTATGCATCAGGATCGAGCAGGGCCAGGTCAAAGGCGCATACATCGTCCATGTCCAGATCGGTGTCACAGTCTAGGTTTCCCAGCGTCGGGGCATCGTAGCCACTGGCCAGCCGCCAGACGATGTATGAAGCGATAGCCGAGGCACCGAGCTCGGTCGGATGTACGCCGTCAGGGTAAAACCATGTCAATGGGTCTTCGACCCGCTCGTAGTCCGCAGAGACTACGCCTCTTGCGCGGCACTTCTCGGACGCGAGCTGATTGAACAGGGTGATCGCCGCACGCTCATCGTCGGACATGCTGCAATCGGGATGCGGCTGGCCCATCCCGGTCACAACGACGTAGTTCTCTCGGCCGTCCTGGTCGGCCAGCAAGTCGTCAAAGCCGTCCGCGAGCTGCGCGGCCATGCCGGCGTAGTCGCCGCCGGAATGGCCGAAGTCGTTCATGCCGAGGTGTATCTCCAGGATGATGCCGTCCATTTCGCAAAGATCACCCGCTCCGGGCGTGTCATTCTTGTACCGTTGAGTAGCCCTCGTGCTCCACAGCGTCGATCCCACGACCTGGTCGAACAGCAGGCAGGCACCGCCCACTGACAGGTTGGTGATCACACGGTCGGGTTCGAACGCGGTGGGAAGGTAGGCGCCGATGCACAGACGGGAGCCGAGGGAATGATCCAGCTGAAAGGCCGGATGATCGACAACGTACAGGTCGCACCCGCCGAATTGGCCCGCCACTTCAAGGTAGTAGGGCACGGAAGGCAGCGTGTACCGCTGGCCACGCACACCGCCGTTCCGGACGCAGTGCGAGAATACCACCACATCACGGCCGTCGCCGTTTCCGCCAAGCTGGCCATGCGTCTTGTTGACGTAATAAACGTCGAGTTTCATGGCCGCTGGATCTATGTAGATGAGCACGTCGTAATAGTCGTCGCACCGTTCGGCGTTGATCCCGCTGGTGGCGTAGTTGTTGTGATACGCCGAGCCGCCGATGGCCACGCTCAGCCTGTTTACCGTACCCCAGTCATGCGTGACGGCGAGCGACGTGAGGGCGGCGCCATCGGCATCGCAGCTTCGGCCGGTCAGCGAGAACGTGGCGTTGTCCGAGGACATCCGCAGGTCCTTGGCGACAATGAAGGTGGGCTCGGTCTCGTGCACGGGGAGGTAGCAGTTGCCGGACGATCCCGTGATGCCGAGGCGTCTGAGCGGCATGCCGCTGACGGTCTCAATGACGCAGGCTTGTGCGGCGTTGAGGGCTGCTGTCTGCCATGAAGAGATGTCGAGAAGCCTGTCGCCCACGGCCGGGGCGTCAGGTACGCCCTCATGGCCGAGGTAGATGGCCGAGGCGCCGAACTGGCGGGATTTCCTGCCGCCAACGTAAGTCCCGCCGCCGGCGGCGCTGCTATCCTTCCACATCCAGACGGTCCAGAAATAGAAATTGCCGTCGTCGGGTATGTTGA
Organism: Phycisphaerae bacterium; assembly: GCA_035542775.1. Taxonomy (GTDB): domain Bacteria; phylum Planctomycetota; class Phycisphaerae; order UBA1845; family UTPLA1; genus DATKKX01. Next base: position 16,033 of record DATKKX010000064.1, read on the forward strand.
AGGACTTGTCCAACCCGGTGACGGTCTTCAGGCCGGTCGTCTGGTTGGCGAGAAGCGGCTGGTAATCCACGACGGTAACGGCAGTCGAGGCCCCCACGGCGAATACGGGCGCGGAGCACAGCAACCACCACGTTTCGTTGACGGTTCCGTTGGTCTGGAAGTAATACTCCACTTCCACCAGCGTGTGGGTTCCGGGGCTCAGCGGGAAGGCTTCCAGCGCCCCACCCATTTCGGCCGACGACGCGTAGGTGTGCCAATCGGCCCAATAGTTGTTGTTAGTGGCGCTCAGGAGGCTGGTGTGCGATTCACCGTAGCGATACTGCGTCGGGACCTGTTGAACGAACTGCGACGTGGCCAGAGCTGTGCCCGGTCCGAGTAAAAGAACAATCAAGCAGGTTGCTGCTATGCTGCAGCCTGGTTTCATCTTTGAGTCCCTCAGCCGAGATCCGCGGCCGGCATCGAACCGTCTGCCGTTTGCCCGGGGAGCGTCGCTTGTCCAGCAACAGGATCCAGCCCCACGGCTTGCGTCCGGCAGCTTCTTCGCCCCGGGCTATCAGCTACTGCTTGTCCAGGCCGAGCATGGCGCCGGCCCGTTTGATGGAACAGCCCCGCACCAGCACCACCTTTCGCGGCGAAGTCGTCCCGCTGTTCACTGCCACCGCCCTAGCGCTGACACCCAGCGCATCGGCCAGGAGTGCAACGACCGCGGCGTTAGCCTTTCCCCGCTCGGGCGGGGCGGAAACCTGGATCTTGAGGGCGTCGCCCAGCAGGCCCATGATCCGATCGCGCGAGGCCCCCGGCACGACCTTCACCGTGATTTCTACGCCTTCGCTGACCGCCTTCAAACATCCCATTGTACGCGATCCACCCTGCCGACGGAGCCTGGTCCCAACGCGGCGTGAGAGCCTGATAATACCAGGCTGAGAAAGCCGGAGCGGCGATACGTTGCAGCTCCGGCTCGAAGGCTTGCCAACTGGGCCCGGTCGGACTCGAACCGACAACCTAGAGATTATGAGTCCCTTGCTCTAACCGGTTGAGCTACGGGCCCGCGGGAGGGGGCTGCTGCGCGACGGCCAGCCGGCGGCAAGCCCCTCATGCTCAATCTTCATTGGCGATAGGGCTCACCGGGGCTCGGCGCCGGTCCGCCCCTGAGAGCCTGTTCGCCTGCTGATGATCCGGTTCCGTTCAACCCTTGCTCGCGCTTCGGGCTACTGGCCTTTTACCGCGCCGCGGGGTGAGTGGCAACACGGCAGAGGCATGGCGAATTGGCCTGCGTGGCTCGGAATTGACCCCTACCGCGGTGAAGCTTAGATTCGCGGGATGCACATCAATCGCCGTCGAAATGGCCGGTGGCCTTTTTCTTCCTCGCGGACGTGGGCGCTGGCCGCATTGGCACTTTGCTGTTGTGCGGCGATGGCGTTTCAGTCGTCGAGCGAGGCTTCAGCGCCAACGACGTCAGCACCGGCGAGAGCATCGGTGCAGCCGGGGGAATTCTACGGCCTGTGGGTCATTGCTCCGCCCATGGTCGCCATCTTCCTGGCCATCCTCACGCGACAGGTGATCGTGGCGATGTCGTTCGGCGTGCTGACGGCGGCGGCGATGACCTGCGTGATGCAGGGCGTCTATAACCCCCTGCGTTTTGTCTCCTACGCGATGGAGAACTACGTCCTCGGCGTGCTCGGGCCGATGAATGAGGACGGCCGGAGCGTGGACCTGGGGCACATCACCATCATCATCTACACGTTGTTCATCGGGGCGATGATCGGTGTGTTGCAGGCCAATGGCGGGACGCGGAGCGTTGTGGCGCGCGTCACCCGGAGAGTCCACACGCGTCGGGCGGGGCAGCTCAGCGCCTACCTTGCCGGACTGCTGGTCTTCTTCGACGACTACGCCAACGCGATGATTGTCGGGCCGGGACTGCGGCCGATCTTCGACCGGTTGCGGATCAGCCGGGAGAAACTGGCCTACATCGTCAATTGGACGGGGGCGCCGGACTCGTCGATCTTCCTGGGCACGTGGCTGGCGGTGCAGATCAGCTACATCGACAGCGGCTTCAGGCAGTTGGGCGCCAACGTACCCGCTTTCCTCGCGCAGACCAGCGCGGCCAGCACGTTCTGGGCGACGGTTCCGTATCGAACCTATACGGTTCTGACGCTGATCATGGTACTGCTGGTCGCCCTGACCGGGCGTGATTTCGGCGGCATGCGCAAGGCGGAGGCCCGCGCGGCCGGCGCGGCCGAGAGTGATTCGACGCGGACGGCCAACCTTGCGGCCCAGGCACCAGTGAACCATTGGCTTCTGGGGGCGTTGCCGGCGATGGTGCTGGTCTTCATGACGGTCCTGCTCATGGCGACGACGGGCTGGAGCAGAGCGCAGACCGACGGTATCGCACTGAGCTTCAGTCCGCGGGATCTTTCATGGCAGAATCTGGTCGTGCTGCTCGGCAAGGCGGACTCGCACTATGCCTTGCTGTACGCGTCGTTCACGGCGGCGGTGGTCGCGATCGGCATGACGGTCCTGTCGCGAACTCTAACCCTGCGCAAGACGATGGACGGCGCGGTGTCGGGCATGACCGCCATGTTCGCGGCGTGCATCATTCTCGTGCTGGCGTGGGGACTTTCGACGGCCAGCAAGGCGTTGCAGCTTGGGCCCGTCGTGGAGGAATTTCTGAAGACGCATCATTTTTCGGGCGAGTGGCTGCCGCTGGCGTCCTTTCTGGCGGCCTGCCTGATCTCTTTCTCCACCGGCTCGACGTGGGGAACAATGGCGATCCTGTGCCCCCCGGTGGTCAGCATTGCGGCAGGCCTGCTCTCGCACCTGCCGAACGATCAGGCGCTGGTCCTGTTTTACTCATCGGTCGGCGCCACGATGGCGGGAGCGGTGTTCGGGAACACGTGCTCACCGCTGGCGGATGTGACCGTCCTTTCGGCGATATTCAGCGAGTGCGAGCTCTATGCGCACGTCCGGACGACGCTGCCGTATGCGCTCGCCGTGGCCATGGTGAGCATGCTGTGCACGACGGGCCTGGAGAACGGGCTGCGGCATTGGTGCCCGCAGTTTCACGCCGAGCACTGGAGCGTCTATTACGGGCTGGCGGCCGGAACGGCGGTTCTGCTCATCCTGTTGTTCGCCGTCGGGCGCGGTCCGTCTTCACCAACAACAGAACACACAGCATCGTAGCGCCCAGCAGCGGAAAGCCCAGGCCGCAGAGCCCGCCGGGAGCGGGGGCGGGAGCGGGGGCAGAATCGCTGATGGTCAGAGTGACGTCGATCACCTGCGGGCTGTTGGGGGCAAACGAGTCGGCGACCTTGATGGTTGCCGAGTAAGTCCCGACCGCCATCGAACGCGTGAGATACGTGACGCCGACGGTATTGGCCGGTCCGGTCGTGGATCCCCCCACCCGCGTGACGAGCAGCCAGGCCGCGTCGGCGACGACGGTGTAGTTCAGCGTGCCGGTTCCACCGTTCGCCACGGTGAAGGAATCGTCGGGCGGGTTGACGCCTTCCGTTGCAGTGGGTGCCAGTGAGGTCGTGCTGAGCACGATTGCGGGCCGGAGGATGGTAACGGGGTTGACTGTCAGGACTATGCTGATTGTCTGCGGATTATTGGTGGCGTTCGGGTCAGAGACGGTGATGGTCGCCGGGTACGTGCCGGCCGCCAGCGAGGCGGCGTTGAACTGCACCGCGATCGTATCGACCGTTGTGCTGATGGATCCCGTGATCGGCGAGATGGCCAGCCAGGACACGTCAGCGGCGATGATGTAATTCAGTGTGCCGCCGCCGGTATTGCTGATCGTGAAAGCCCCGTTGGGCGGATCGGAGCCCTGCGTCACCGTCGGCGTCAGCGAGGCGGTGCTCAGAGTGATCGTGGGCGGCGGAGCAGGATTGATCGTCAAAGATACGCTGATCGACTGGGGGCTGTTGCTCGCGGCGGCATCGGTGGCGCTGATCGTCGCGGTGTACGTTCCGGCGGTCAGCGTGGCGGTGTCATATTGGACCGTAATGGTGTTGGCTGGTCCGGTCGTCGAGCCGGTCGCCGGCGAAGCCGTTAGCCACGCTGCGTCGGCAGCGATGGTGTAGTTCAGCGTGCCGCCGCCGATGTTGCTGACGGTGAAGGTGTCGTTGGGCGGATTGGCGGGTTGCGTCGCGACGGGATTCAAGGAGGCGGTGCTGAGCGAGATCGCCGGCGGCGCGGTGGGGACGTTGATCGTCAGCGTAACGCCGATGGTCTGGGGATTGTTGGTCGCGGTGGCGTCGGACACGGTGATCGTCGCCGTATATGTTCCGGCCGCCAGCAAGGCGGTGCTGTATTGCACCGTAATGGGCACGGCCGGTCCGGTCGTTGATCCGCTGGCGGGAGTGGCGGTCAGCCAGGTCGCATCGGCGGTGATGGTGTAATTCAGCGTGCCGGCGCCGGTGTTGCTGACGTTGAAAGTGTCGTTGGGCGGGCTGGAGCCCTGTGCCGCAGTTGGCGACAAGGCGGTCTTATCCAGGGCGATCGTCGGCGCGACGGGCGCGGCTGCGGTCACCTGTACGTAAAAATGAGATTCGCAATAGAACGTGCCGCCGCTCAGGCCGGCGACAGCCAGGACCAGGTCGTAGTAGTCGGCCGGCGTAGCGGCGCCGACAGTGATGCTGAACGGGAAGCTGGTGGCTCCGCTCGGCGCGGTGTACCAGCTGCCGGTCAGAGGCAGGGTGTAGTAGGCCGGAGCCGGGCTGGTGTGTTGCGACCACGTGGAATCGGGCGTGTAAGTGAGCGGCGAGCAGGTCACGACGCCATTCTGCTGGAAGTTCTTCAGGACCGCGGCATACGCGGCGCCGGAGGGCAGGCCCGACACCTGGCCCGACAGCGTCTTGGTGCCGCCCTGGGCCACTTGAAAGACGGGTCGTACGCCGAGATCGGGAGTGCCGCAGCCTTCGACCGGATTGGCGGTGGTGTCATTGCCGATGATCGTGATGGTGCCAAGAGCGGTGCCGTGGCAGTTGCTGCAGTTGGCGCCATAGGTAGGAAGAGCCAGGCTGGTCCCGGCCTGTGTCAGCAGAACGGCACTTCCGAGGATGAACGCTACGCCCTTCATGTGCTTGATCATTTGTCAGGACTCCTCAACGGGTTCTTTCAACGGTTCCGGATTTCACGATCTTCACTACGATGGACGACTGTCGATCTTGATCGCAGGCCCCGCCTTGACCGACATAGACGGCGCCGAGTTCGCGGTCACGGCTCAGGTCGGAAGGAACGTCGCGGGCGGAAGCAGCAAGTCGTGCGAGGCAAGGTCGTCGGGGAGCAATCGAGGCGGGTTCTTGATCGGCGGGCACTGCAAAGGCGGCTCATCCTGCAGGGTTCTGTTTCACGCCCGCACGTCATCGACCAATTATAGACCTATCAATCGACAACAGGCTTTTCAGAGAAAATTATAAATTGCGGAACGACGCACCCAACCGGGGGGGTGAACCGGAAGGAAGCCCCATCGCAGCACCGGTGCATCGCAAATGGAACGTATTGGCCAGGGCATCACCGGGCCGGCTTCCCGGGCAAGGGGGACCAGCCGCGAGGCCTAGGGGCCCGCGTATGCCCCCGTGCCCGCATGCACACAGCCGTGCGCTGAGACGGGCGGCGCGCAACCGAGCCAGCTCATGGGGCCGCCGAGTGTGGACACAAGGACATCGGGTCCGGACCCGGTCGACGCTGCGTAACCGAGCCCGAACCCAATCCAGGAAGGCCCAGACAACTATCGATGGCCGCGACGTCTGGCGCGGCCGGTCCTGATTGCCACAAGAGTACATAGCGTCACCATGCTGAACGCCGGAAAGCCCACACCGCAACCCACGCCGGGATTCTGGCCCGGGCTCGGTGGCTGGTCGGAGCTGGAGCCGGGGGGGTTGTCATGACCTGAGCCCTCGTCATGACCGGAACCCCCCTCATTCCCTGAGCCCTGGTTGTGGCCATCCTCGGCCTCATTGACCGTCAGAAAGATAGTGATGACCTGCGGGTTGTTGAAGGCCGCAGGATCTGACAGCGTGATCGTGGCCGAATACGTGCCATCCGCCAACCAGGCGGTGTCGTAGTGGACGGTGATCGTATTGATTTCCCCGCTGCTGGACCCGCTGGTCGGCGAGACCGTCAGCCAAGTTGCGGCGGGAATATCATCCGCGTCTCCGTCGCCCGGTCCACCGGCATCGCCGTCGGCATCACCGTCAGGGCTGTGGTGTTGGGAAGCAGGCCCACCTGCCACCCAGGCAGTGCTCACGGTGTAGTTCAGCGTGCCGCCGCCGGTGTTGCTGACGGTGAAGCTATCGTCCGGAGGGCTGGCATCCTCTGTTGTCAGAGGGGAAAGGGAGGACGTGCTCAGCGAGATTACGGGCTGCCCGCTGGAAGAAGCGCTGATCGTCAGGCTGACGCTGATCGTCTGTGGATCATTCGCGGCAGCCGGATCTGAGACGGTGATCGTCCCGGAGTAGGACCCGACGGCCATCGAAGCAACGTCGTACTGCACCGTGATGGTATCAGAGTTGCCGGTGCTCGATCCGCTCGTCGGCGAGACGATCAGCCATGCCACGTCGGCGCTGACGCTGTAGTTCAGCGTGCCGCCGCCGCTGTTGGTGACGGTGAAGGTGTCGTCCGGCGGATTGGACCCCTCCGCGGCACTCGGCGCCAGGGAGCTCACGTTGAGCAGTATCTCCGGCGGCAGAGACGCGGAGTTGATGGTCAGACTCACGTCAATGATCTGCGGGTCATTTGTGGCCGCAGGATCGGAGACGGTGATCGTGGCCGAGTAGGTACCGGCGGTCAGTGAGGCGGCGTCATACTGAACGGTAATCGGGTCGGCCGCCCCAGTGCCGGATCCGCTGGTGGGCGAAACGACCAGCCAGGCAACGTCCGAGCCGATGGTGTAGTTCAGCACGCCGCCGCCGCTGTTGCTGACCGTGAAACTGTCGTCGGGCGGGTTGGAGCCTTCCGTCGCGGATGGCGCCAACGCAGCCGCGCTCAGCAAGATAGTCGGCTGCCCGGAGGGAGGAGCGTTGATGGTCAGGCTGACACTGATGATCTGCGGATCATTGGTGGCCGCAGGATCAGAAACGGTGATCGTCGCCGAGTAGGAGCCGGCGACCAGCGAAGCGGCGTCGTATTGAACGGCGATTGGATCGGCCGCGCCGGTGCTCGACCCGCTCGTGGGCGAGACGATCACCCAGGCTGCGTCCGAGCTGATGGTGTAGTTCAGCACGCCGCCGCCG
>DATKKX010000065.1:0-2660 GCA_035542775.1 Phycisphaerae bacterium
GCCCCGGACTCGAATGCTCGTGCCGTCCTCGCTCCGGTCATCCGCGACGATCACTTGCATATTCGGATAATCCTGGCTGAGCAGCGAGCGCAGGCACGCCTCGATCTTGTTCTGCTCGTTGTGCGCGGCAATCAGCACGGCCAGCGACGGAGGCGCACCGTTTATTTGTCCCGTTCCTGGGACGATTTGCATCGTGTCGTCGTCCTGAAGCTTGCGCACCCACGCCATTCCCCAAACCCAAAGCAGGAGAACCTGTACCTCACAAGCGATCAGGATCAGCAAGAAAATGGTCAAACGGTAGTCTCCGCCGCGCTCGGATCGAGATCATTATATCCGATAATACCTAGTTTACATATCGGCGATCAGCGATTCAAAGCTGGGACGACAGAGCGAGGTAAAAATCCGCGGCTAGAAGACCCGGGTTGTCTTCTACCGAACAGAACCATGCACTTTGTGAGCCAGTCGAGCACAAGGCCGGGGCCAAGGCTCTCGAGAGGCCGTCACCCAGGATCGAGCCGCTCCGCCAAGGGCAATGAGCTGCCAGGCGGCGTCGCACGGACAGGAGCCGGTCAGTATTGCCCACTGCCCCAGCCGCATTGCGCAAACGGTTTACCCAAGGATGGTACCGTCTGGTCGCCTGTCCAGCAGAGCCGGAGATGGATGATTTATCTAACGTTCTTTACATGCGGTTGTTAGATTGGAGGCCCCGATCGACTCCGATTCTGAAAGGATTCTGGCACGAGGTTTGGTAGTTCTGGAATACGCCACCTCGCCAGTGAGTTATCCCTGGTAAGCGACAAGGCAGCAGGTCGCCGGGGTAGGCCTTCAAACGAGACCGCGACCTCAGGAGAGGGGCCGCGACCGGCCAGAGGGCTTTCCCGGCGGGTTGCTGCTGTGAAGTGGCAAGAGGGGCCGCGCCGTGGGGAGATGGCGCGACCCCGTTTTTCTTGCGCCTGCAAGCCGGCTGGCGCAGGCAAAGGCCGTCCGCCCGCGGATAGAAGCAGCGCTACCGCCCCCTGACTCCTTCTCTGAACCACCTCTTGACGACCTGCCCGGTTCCGTTCACACTCCCGGCGCCGTCGTCGGTCGGATCTCTGCCGGCTCGGCGAACTTGACAATTCAATACTGCTCGGTGCCGGTCTCCTGCGTGGGAGACACAAAGGGAAGGTGGTGCAAATCCACCGCGGTCCCGCCGCTGTGAACGGGGACGAACGCCGCAATGGCCATTCTCGCAACGTCGAGGAGAAGGCGCGGCCAGTAGAGCGATCCGTGAGCCAGAAAACCTGCCGGCGCCGTGATTCCGTCAACTCGCCCCGGAACTGGGCGGAGTGGCGGAGCCCGCGCATGCGGCATTGGCATTGACCGCCCAGACGCACGCCCGAGGTTCCAAGCCTTCGCCCCCGGCCTCCGTGGGCGAGGGTTTTCTTTTGCAGCCACGTCAGATGGCTGCAGAAAGGAGCTCGGCCGTGTCGTTCCGTCGTTCCTGGTCCCATCGTTTCCCGACCCGATTAACCCTGACCTGTTCCCTGCTGGCCACGCTTTCGGCGCTTTGCCTCAACGCCGCCCGCGCTCGCGGTGACTCGCCGCAGCTCGCGTGGACCGAAGATTTTGCGAATGATCCGGTTATGGACGGTCGCTTTTACATCGAGCCCGCCGAAGAAGGCGGTCGGTTCACGTACGCCGCAGGTCAAGCCATGCTCACCACGCACTACAACACCGCCGAACCATCGGCGTGGTACGTCCGTCCGATCGACCCCACCGGTATCCGCAGCCTCAGCCGTCGGGATGATTTCGAATTCAGCGTGACGTTCCGGGTTCGGAGCGAGGATTTTCTTGCCGACCCCGAGGGCTACGCCCAGATCGCCTGGGGACTGCTCAACTCCCAAACAACCGGCATTGACCGCTCATACGGCCTTGTCGGGCCCTATGCCTTTGATTGCGTCACCTTTGATTACTTCCCCAACGTGAATGCTGTTTTCGGCGGCCCTTCGATCGGCTCGGCCGTTCTCTACAGCAATAACGGCACGGACTTGTATCCCGCCATCAGCTTCGCGATGGAACCTGAGGGAGAAATCGGCCCCGACGACGAATCGATCGCCCTGGATACCATCTACACCGCCCGCGTCGTCTTCGACGCTATGACGCAATTGGCGACCGTGACACTTCGCGATGGGGATCGATTCCTTTTGATGAACGCCGACACCAGCACCATACCGGGCGGCTTGGACGGTGACCCGACCACAATCCAGACTGAAATGCTCTCCACCGCAGAGCGGGACTTCAGGGTGGATTCGTTTGCTCTGACGGCATGGAACGATTACTGGTGCTCGTCGCCGTCGGTCGTCGCAGACGTGGAAATCACGCGTATCGAGTTCTCGGCGCCAGCCCTGCATGTCGGAGACCTGAACCGGGACGGCTTGGTGGACGGCCGCGATGTAGAACCATTCCTGTCGGCCCTGCTATTGCCCAATCCGAGCCCCGGCATCCTCGCTCGCGGGGATTTCACCGGAGACGGCGCACTGGACCTTGCTGATCTCCAGCCGTTTGTCGAGAGGCTGATGCAGCCATGAAGCCCGCGTCTCCAAAAGACTCCTGGGCCAGCGGTCCGGACGCCCACCGCGTCGGCACCGATGCGGCGCGACCGGATCACGTCCCTGGCG
>DATKKX010000066.1:0-6906 GCA_035542775.1 Phycisphaerae bacterium
GGCACATGAGGACGCTGAAATTCTCGACATGCTCCCGCTGGGCCTCGAGCACCGTTGCCGCCGTGGCCGGAGCCGTGGTCTCGAAGCCGACGCCGAGAAAAACCACCTGCACACCCGCTGCTTCCTTCGCAATCCGCAAGGCGTGCAAGGCCGAGTTCACCACCCGGATGCGGGCCCCCTCGGCCCGCAGGAGCTCCAGGCTTCCCCGCCTTCCCGGGACCCGCACCATGTCCCCGTAGGTCGCAATGACAACATCGTGCCGGGCGGCGAGTTCGATGGCCGCATCAATGTGCCGCTGTGCCGTCACGCACACCGGGCAGCCGGGCCCGCTCACCAGCCGCAGGTTGGCCGGCAGCATCGAGCGCAGTCCGCTGCGAAACGCTGAAACCGTGTGAGTGCCGCAGACCTCCATGAATTGCACGCGGCGGCGGATCTTGCCGCAAAGCTCCCCCAGTTCGCCGCGCATCTCCTCCGTCGAAGAGGTCAAGGTCCGGCTCCCTCGGTGGCAATGGCCTGGTCCGCCTCGGGCCCGTAGCAGTCCCGCAGATAGCTCCACGTTTCCAAGGCATCCCGTTCGTCGATTTGTGAAATGGCAAAGCCGGCGTGAACCAGCACCCAATCGCCGACCCGCGCTTCCGGTGTGAGGACTTTGCTAACCTGCAGACGATTGCCCTGGAAATCGACGAGTGCCTCATCCCCCGAGCACTCGATCACTTTTCCAGGCACTGCTAGGCACATGGTGCCGCCCTTTCACGCATCGCCGCCGCCGCAACCGCCTGCCCGAGCGCCAGGCCGGCATCGTCGCAGGAAACGCGACGCGCGTTCACGACCGTCAGCCCGCGTTCCCGCAATCGCTCGGTCATTCGCGAAAGAAGCCTGCGATTGGAAAAGCAGCCGCCCGACAGCACCGTCGTGGACACGCCGCTCATCTCGCACACCATCATGGTCGAGGCGGCCAGCATGCGGGCAATGGTCTCATGAAACCGCGCCGCCATCGTCTCCACATCTTTCCGGGCCCGCAAGTCCTTCACGATGGCCCGCACCATCGGGGCCAGGGACATGCTAAACGAACTTGTGGACGTTGTCGTCTCGTAAGGATAGGCCTCGACCGGAGCCGACGAGCATGCCGCCTCCAGGGCCGCCGCCGCCTGCCCGTCGCGCTCGTTTTGATCGCACAGGCCCAGCATCGAGCCGACCGCATCGAACACCCGGCCCAGGCTGGAGGTCATCGGCAGGTCCACCTTGCCCGACGTGACCCTGTCGAAAGCATCGAGATCGCTCTCCGGGACACGAGCGAATGACGGCGGCATCAGCTTGCGCCACTGCTCGCCCAGCGCCTGCTTCAAGAGCGCCGCCGCCGGGCGCCAGGTTTGGACCGCCGCCGCCTCGCCGCCGAACAACGGAAAGTACTCCAGATGGGACAGCCTCTCGAAGCCGGAGGCGTCGCAGGCCATCACCTCACAGCCCCACGCCGCCCCGTCCGACCCATAGCCGACCCCGTCGCAGCACACGCCCACCACCGGCCCGGCGATTCCCCAGTCCGCCATCTGACTCACGATGTGGGCATGGTGGTGCTGCACGGCAACCGTCGGGATGCCCAAATCCCGGGCATACTGCGTGGACATGTACAGCGGGTGGAGATCGTGAGCCACTGCGTCGGGACTGAACTGATGCTGCCTCTTCAAATTCTCGATCAGATCGACGTACTGGCGGTAGGTCCCGGGATCCGTGAGGTCCCCGACCGGATCGCTCAACAAGGCCTCTCGTCGCGAAAACAGACACACGCTGGCCTTCAACTCGCCCCCGACCGCGAGGATCCTGCCGCTGCTCGAATGGCTGATCTCGTAGGCCTTCGCTGCGACAGATTCGTCCGCTCCCTCGCCCTTCGCAGATGCCTCCGCTGTCGGTGCGAGGGAGGGCTTGCAGGCCGGCTTCGTTCTGGTCTTGGATTTGGAGGAAGATCGCATCGTGCAGCTCATCGGAGGCGCATCATCCTGGAGCCACGGACAGCGGCCTCGCGGCATTGTGCCTCGCAATCGCAATGCCAGAGGAGGCAGCAGCTTTCGGCCACCATGTATCAGCTTTCGTTAACGGTAGAAACAGCAGACCGGTCAGAGGCTTAACCGATGAGGTTGCTCAAACCCTGAAAAGCTTGCGGATTATTCCTCATGGGCTGTAACTTTTTCCATAAGGCCAGCGCGGTTGTTTCTCACCGCCTGGTCATCGCTTTATTGAGGAAGAGCAGCGGCAGAAGCCGCACAACAACAGGCCGATTTCCTCAGGACCGACCCCGAGCATGGTCGCTCCCGCGCCGCGTACCTGCGCTGTTCCATTCCTTCCCGTGCGGCTCCGCGGACCACTCAGCGCTTCCGCGCAATCAATGAAGCGACGATTCGCCCTGGCTCCGTCATCCCTTCGCGAAATGCCAGCGTCTCCCAACCCGGAAACCACTTCGGCAACTCTCCCGTTTCCAGAACGTGGCTGTCTCGCAAGGGCCGGCCAAATCGTTCCCGCTGCTCGCGCAGAAACGTCTCATAGACCACCAATCCGCCCGGCCTCACCGCGTCCGCGATGATGGGCATCAGCGGTCGATGAAGGAAGTTGAAACAACATATCAAATCGTACCGATCACGCTCAATAAACGGCTCGGCCTCCACGTCGTGGCACCGCACATCGACTGTCACTCCCTGCCGTTTGGCGAGATCCGCACACCGGTCCAGAGCATCAGGCAGAACATCCACGGCCTCGGTTTGAAAGCCCTGCATCGCCAGGAACACGGCTTCGCGCCCGCTACCGCAGGCGATGTCGAGCGCCCGACGGCCTTCCAGCGCCGGCCGCAGGCGGCAGGCGAGCTCGACCGCCTCCTTGATGAGGGCATGCGGTCGCCACAACCTCGCCGTCGACGGGCCAGCTTCAATCGGCCCGCCACACAACCATTCCTCCCCGGACACGACCTGTGCGACCGCTCGCTCCCTCGCCCGAAGCCGCGATTGCGCCCAGCGTGCCCGTCGTCGGTCCTCGTCGTAGACAATGAGTGACACGTGCGGCGGAGGAAGCTCATGAACGCGGTCGGCCAGCTCCTCCAGCGGAATGTTCGCCGCCCCCGCTCGGTGGCGGCTGAGAAACGCCCCCTCGGGCCGCACATCGAGAATGGGCGGCATCTCCGGCTGTCTATCTCTGTTCACCAGTCGTCCCGCCGCCCGTGGCCTGTGATTCGCTCAACTGCAATTGCCAGATGCCCACGCCGATCCACCGCCCAAATTTGTTCCCGACATCCGTCAGATGACCGACTCGCTTGAAACCCAGCTTCTCGTGCAGGGCTTCGCTGACCGGCTGGCCGTCGGCGATCTGGGCGATGATGTTGCGATGGCCATGCTCCCGGGCGAGCCTGATCAACTCCGTCAGCAGCGCCTTCCCGATGCCCTGTCCGTGGCGGTCCGGCCGCACATACACAGAGTCCTCCAGCGAAAACCGATAGGCGCAGCGCTTGTTCCACTTCGACAGGCTGCCCCAGCCCACAACTTGATCGCCTCGCACCGCGACGATGACCGGGCACGTCCCTCCATGCTCGCTCAGCCAATCCGCCCAATACGCCGCGCTCGGGGCCTCCGTATCGAACGTGCATGCGCTGTTTTGAACGTAATGAGCGTAGATGCCGGCAATCGCCGCCAAATCACTCTTCGTCGCCGCACGCAGCTCGAACGCCATGCTCATAAGAAGCGACTCCTCGAACCGGGCCCTGCCGGCCGGCACCCGCTGGGCCATCCGTGCTGTAATGAAAAGGTAGCCATCGCGCATGGCCACGGCAAGAACGCAGTTCACAGAACCTTGGCCCGCTCCAGCCCCGCGGTAAAATGTCCCTCCATGTCAAACCAACCGCAACCAGGCGCGCCGTCGCCACCGGACGAAAACCAATACCGGCCGGTTGACCTGCGCATCGATAGACGGGATGGCCTCTACGTCAAATGGGCCGACGGCCATGCCAGCCACTATTCGCTTACCTACCTCCGGAAACACTGCCCATGCGCGGCGTGCCGCACCGGGCCGGCCGGCGGCCAGCCCGCGCAGCCGCCACCGCCAGGCGCAATCCCTCTCACCGTCCTGCCGCCCGGCATCGCTCAAGCGGCCGAGTTCGCCGATGCCAGGCTCGTCGGCAACTACGCCCTGCAAATTACCTGGGCGGACGGACATTCCACCGGCATCTACGAGTTCCGTTACCTGAGAGCGATCAGTCCGGACGCACAGTAGCCAGTTCATCCGCCACACCGTTTTGACTCCCTCCCCCTTGAACGTTTAGCATGGCAACCATGAAAGAAACCGCTTTCCTCCAATGTATCCGCCCATCCTGCGGCACCACCTACGACCTCTCCGCCCAGATCTATGAGTGCCAGAAGTGCGGCAACCTCCTGGACGTCGCCTACGATTGGAACCGGCTCAATCCGCCCAAGAGCCTCTCCTTCTTCCAGCAGCGTTGGGCCACTCGCAACAACGCCATCGACCATTCCGGCGTGTGGCGATTCCGCGAGCTGCTGCCCTTTGCCGGCCCCGATGAGATCGTCACCATCCGCGAGGGCCAGACGCTCCTTCAGGCCGTTGACGTCCCGCCGCTCGGTCTCCCGCTCAAGACCGGCCGGCTTCACCTGCAATATGAAGGCATGAACCCTTCCGGCAGCTTCAAGGACAACGGCATGACCGCCGGCTTCACCATGGCCCGCAAGCTCGGCTGCCCGCGCGTCGGCTGTGCCTCCACCGGCAACACCAGCGCCAGCATGGCCCTCTACGCCGCCAAGACGCACCTCGCCGACGGCCGCCTGATGCAGGCCATCGTCTTTATCGGCGCCGGCAAGATCGCCTACGGCAAGCTCGCCCAGGCCCTGGACTACGGTGCCCTCACCCTGCAAATTGCCGGGGACTTCGACGCCTGCATGAAACGCATCCGCGAGGCCACCGACCGCCTCGGCCTGTACCTGATGAACTCCGTCAATCCGTTCCGCCTCGAGGGTCAGAAGACCATCATGTACCGCGTGCTGGAGGGCCTCGGCTGGGAGCCGCCGGACTGGATCTTCGTGCCCGGCGGCAATCTCGGTAACTCCAGCGCCTTCGGTAAGGCCTACATCGAGCTGAAGCAGCTCGGCCTCGTGAAGCGTGTCCCGCGGATCTGCGTGGTCAACGCCACCGGCGCCAACACGCTGTGGGACCTGTACAACAATCGCGGTCTTCGCTGGAACAACGGAGACTGGGACAAGCCCGCCGCCGACAAGAAATATGCCGAGATGGACGCGAAAGGCCAGAAGGCCAAGACCATCGCGTCAGCCATCGAGATCGCCCGGCCGGTCAATCTCTCGAAGGAACTTCGCACGCTGGACGCGATGAACGGTGTGGTCTGTGAAGTGACCGACGAGCAGATCCTCGAAGAGAAAGCCCTCATCGGCAAGTACGGCTACGGCTGTGAGCCCGCCAGCGCCGCCAGCCTCGCCGGCCTCCGCCAGATGATCGAAAAAGGTACCCTGGACCGCGACGCCCGCGTCGTCTGCATCCTGACCGGGCACCCCTTGAAAGACCCGGATGCTACCGTCCGCTACCACACCGGCCTCGAGCCCACGACATCGCCCCCCACTCACCGCGAGCCCTGGGGTAAGCACGCTAACCGGCCCATCAAGGTCCCGGACGACCTGGATGCAATCTGCAGGGTGATCGAAGAACATCGCTCCTGAACCGATCTGTAACGAGGAGAGCCCGAGCGGGAGTGACGGGGCGCCTCGCCAAAGGTGCGTGAAACGACTCGCGGTCGCCGCGTTTGTGTCATTGACACGACCGACCAACGTTGATTACATACCTCGTCGTGTGTCAGGCTCAGCCAGCCGAAAACGCGTTCTCGCCGCATCCGTCGCAGGCCACGCAACACAGCAAGTGCTTGGAGACCAAAAACATGCCGAAGCTCAGTGTGGCAATGTCTCTGGGGGTTCTGTCAGGCGCCGTGTTGATCGCGATGTCTTCCACCGGCTGTGCCCTTAGCGGCCAGGCCGAGTACAAGCGCAAGCTCGCCGAGACGGGCACGCCCGCCATGCACGGCGTGCAGAACGACCGCCTCCGCGAGCTCATGGGCAACATGAGCCAGTTGCGCGACGAGAGCGACTACAGCCGCCCGCTGGAATTGCAGCAGGATCGCGATCAATGCGCGACGGTGGCCAGGAGCCTCGCCGAATCCGCAGGAAAGCTCCCCGACCTGGCGCCCAGCCTGAAGCTCGACGAGCACGAAACCAAGGTCTACCTCGGCCTGGCCGCGAAGCTCCGTCAACAGGCCCTGGCGTATGCCGACACCGCCCAGCGCGGCACCTTCCGCGAGCTCAACCAGTCGATGGACCAGATGATGGCCACCTGCAACGCCTGTCACAGCCTGTTCAGGGGTCCGAGGGTGCCCGGCTCGCCGCCGGCCGCGCGGAAATAGGCCATGCCGACCAAGATCGCCATCGCCGGTGCCGCGGGGCGAATGGGCCGTCGACTCGTGGCTCTCGCCGCCGCCGACCCTGAGCTGCGCATCACCGCGGCTCTGGAGCAGAGCGGCAATCCCGCCATCGGCACCGATGCCGCCACGCTTGCCGGCATGCCGGCGATCGCTGTGCCGGTGAGCGACTCCACACCGCTTGAATTCGATGTTCTGGTCGATTTCTCTCTCCCCCAGGGGACCTCCCTCTGGCTGCAGGCCTGCCAGGAGGCCCATCGCCCCATCGTCATCGGCACCACCGGCCAGACCGACTCGCAGCTCCAGCAGATCCACGAAGCCAGCAAAATCATCCCCGTCCTCAAAGCCCCTAACATGAGCGTCGGCGTCAACGTCCTGCTGCGGCTGGCGCGAGAGCTGGCCCGCATCCTCGACGCCTCTTACGACATCGAGATCGCCGAGAC
>DATKKX010000067.1:0-14818 GCA_035542775.1 Phycisphaerae bacterium
GATGTTCAGCCGCACGAGGTCCTTTCGACGGGTTTCATAGTCCGTCGTGCCGGGCTGAAAAGCCGTCAACTGCTCGCGCTTGTCATCGATGATCTTCTTGCGCTGGGCCGCTTCCGCGGCGACCGCCTCGCTCTTCCTGCGGATCTTGTCGTTGAGGTCTTTGATCTGATCGCACTCCGCGAATATCCGTACGAGGTCCAGGACCGCGAGGGAGTGCTCGCCGGCACGAGCGCCGGGCGAAGCGCTCGTCTCGGGGGTCTTGGTCTGGCCGGTGCTCTGGGCCAACCCCCAGGCGAGTACGGCGGCAAAGCAGAAAAGAACGGTGGCAGTAAGACCGCGATTCATACTGAGCTTCTCCTTACAGGGTGGATGCGTCACAGGGGGCGCCGACAACGATGCCGTGCGCAATGGCGATCGATGGGAAGCATTGTCGCTTCCCGATTTGGAAACGCAAGCGCGGCCCATAACGGCAGAGTGGCGCAGCAGGCAGGCACGGAACCGGACACTCGGCCGAGTTCAGACGGGGCGGAGATTTTCGGGCGCTCCGCCCGGCAGGCTCAGGGGGTGAGCCCCATAACTGTTCCGCAGCCGGCGGTTTTCCGAAGTGTTTTCACACGCCGCGCGGCATAGCCGATAAGGAAGGAGGATTGGCATTGTGGGAGTGAAGTGGCGGGAGCCAGCCGGGAGTGAAGCACATGAGGACCCTGGTCACATCCACATTGAAATGTCCGGTCGATGGCGCTGTTCTCGAGCCCATGTTTTCGGAGGGGAGCGAGGCACGGTGGATCTGCCCGCGCTGCGCGGGTAGCTGGACCGAAGCAGAGGCAGTTGCACTCAACGATGAAGCAGCGATGGAGGCGCGAGAACGCCGGCTCGAAGGCGCCGGCGGAAGGATCGGGCGATTGGCGAAATCGTCCGTGCGAGCGGCGCCGACCTCAAGAACGCTTCGCGCGGATTCCCGGCCGACAACGCCCACGAAGGAAATAGAGCGACTGATTGCCAACGTAACCCCGGTCACCAGTGAGCGGTTGTCCGCGGAGGAACTCTGGACCTTTCTGGATGCCGATGTCTGTCAGGCACTGAAGGTCGCCGCGCCGATCGAGCTCTTCTACGACGAGATCGCGGAACAGTTCGATCAGATCATGAACACGTACGACCTGGAGCGGCGGGTCGATACGATCTTCGACGTGTTGCTGGGGGACCAGGATCTGACCGGCCGGACGCTGCTGGACGCGGGCTGCGGAACAGGGTGGTTCAGCCTGGAGGCGTGCCGGCGAGGCGCCAAGGTCACGGCACTGGACATCGGTCCGAGACTGCTCGATCAGGTCCGCCGGAAGTGCGATGCGACGACGGTGTGCGGCGATGTTCTGGATCTGGATTTTGAGGACGGCGCATTCGACGTGGTTATATCCTCGGAGTGCATTGAGCACACGCGGAATCCCCGCCGGGCCGTACATGAGCTGGTGCGCGTCTGCCGCCCGGGCGGCCTGATCGCAATTACAACTCCCAATCATTTCTGGTACTGGCTGTGCGCCATTGCCAACAAGCTGCACCTTCGCCCCTATGAAGGGATTGAGAACTGGCCGCGGTGGACTGAATTCCGCCAATGGGTCGAGGAATCCGGAGGTCGAACCCTGGAGACGCGCGGCATCCACCTGTTTCCCTTCCAGCTTTCGGTTTTTCACCCGCTGCTCAAGTTCCTTGATCGATTCGGTCGTTTTCATGGTAGGTTTTGCGTAAACCAGGCAATCCTGGCCATGAAACAATGCTGACGAGCACATCTCACCGCGGAGACACGGAGGCACGGAGAAAAGCGAAGCGAGGGCATGCTCTGCCCGGCGGGCCGGAGGAGCGGCGACCGGTTCCCGATCGCCAGGCGGATGCCGGAACCTCTCCGTCGTTGATGCCCTTCCGTGGGGGCGATGCCTCCGTCAAAAGAGGCGGGGTCTCACTTGAATCGCCGGCCTATGTCTGGCCTGCGGTACTCTTTCTAGGAGCCGGATTCGCACTCGCCAATGGCATGGGCTATGGCAGCGGTAACCTGCGGCAATACCTGCTGCATGCGCTGCACGCGCTGGATCCCACGTACCTCGCCAACGACTGGTTCACAACGCAGACGCGGGCGCATCACACGGTTTTCAACGCCCTGGTGGTGCTGGTCGGAAGAGTCGCGCGGCTGGACGTTTCTTTCGCCGTGGCCAACGCGTTCTTCGCCGCCGCTTTCGTCATTTGCACGCATTTACTGGCGGCGAGGCTTTATCGGGCACCGATTCTCGTGACTGCGATCGTGGCGTTGTGCTGGGTTGTGGGGCCGACGACGCTGATCGGGATGACGGCCATCCTGAGCCCGTACTTCCAACCATCCACGATCGGAGCGGTTGGACTGCTCATGGGGCTGACGTGCCTGATCTATGCGCGTCATCGCCTGGCGGGTCTGGTGCTGGGCGCGGCGGCGCTGTGCCACGTGAATTACATGGTGTGGATCGCCGTGATCGCGGCGGTAGTGGTGGCGGCCAATTTCCGAGCCATCGGTCGCAGGCAGGCCGCATTCCTGCTCATACCCATAGCGATTGCGGCGGCGTTTCACCTGCCGTTCCTGCTTGAGGGCAGATCGCCCGAGCAGGCCGCCCACTCGGCAGCGGCAGGCCGAATACTGCACGACATCTACATGCCCTACCATTCGCGGCCGCTCACCTGGGGGATTGAGCCGTTCGTCCGGTTCGCGGCGTTTCTCGCGGCGGGAGGCATCAGCCTGATCGTGGTCGGCGTGCAACGGCCGCCGGGCCGGGTCGCGGTGAGCATCCTCGCAACGATCGCGGGCATCGTGGCGATTGGGCTTGTCCTGACGACCGCTGTGCAAGTGGACTTGATTGCGCTGCTGTTCCCGTATCGTCTGGCGCCTTTCCTGGTTCTTGCCTCGATCATCGCGGCGGCTGGAGCGATGGTGACAACCGCCCACCAGCAATCGCTTCCCGCCGGTCGGACCATCGTGTTGTGGATCGTTCTCGGTACCTTGCTGCACTGTGCGGGAGTGAGCCGGTATGCTCTTCTCTGTGCGGGCTCCGCCACCGTGGCGCTGTTCGCCGGACGCCTGGCGAGAGATACCTCGTGCTCGACGGCGAAGATGGTCGTACTGCCGACAGCGCTCGCGGCCGGGCTTTATCTTGGCGGTGCAGGAAAGGCCGGCACGGCGTTTGTCGCCGCCGCGGTCATCGGTGCGGTGTGCTGGAAAATATGGAATCGCCGCCGCGGGAAGGCGCAGACTCATCGGTTGAACGATAACGGAACCGTCGGTCCTGATGGGATGCTATTGCAGAGCACCGCCAGCTCTGCCACGCCAGCGAACCCCGCAGAGCGGGCTTCCCGGCGCCGAAGCCGAATCGGTGTCACCGCCAACGTCCTGTTGTTCGCCGGCCCCGTCGTGCCGCTTCTGGCGGCGGCCCTGTTGATGCAGGTCGGCTCGACCAGAAAGGACCTGACGGGCCCCCCGCCCGCAGCGGATGAGCTTGCTCTCTACGACTGGTGCCGGGCGAAGACAGACCGAGCGGACGTGTTTATCATTCCGCCGCTGCTGGAGGAGTTCCGGCTGCAGGCCCAGCGGGCCGTGGTGATCGACTGGAAATGCATGCCCATCCTGCCGAAAGACACCGTGGAGTGGTACCGGCGCCTGGTGGACGAATGCGGAACGGAATTTGACTCACTGCACCAAGCGCAGGCGGGTTACTGCGGCATGGACGCGGAACGGGCCGGTCGACTCGCGAGCCGGTATCGGGCGCAGTACGTGATCATCGAGCAGGCCTGCCACACGGGCGATCTGAGCGGACTGTCGTGCCTTTACCACAACTCGGCCTACGCGGTGTACGACCTTCAGGGCGGCACGCCAGCTTCGATCGCCACAAGGCCGACGGCTCCTGCAGTTGCCGATGTGGTCCGGGGTGGCGTAACATCTCATTGACTCCTGCAATCTGTGGCGGCGCCGACGCTTTGTGGCAGAGCGGCATTTGACTTCCATCGACGCAGGGAAGCTATGGTCAACGCCCTGACTGTTGACGTCGAAGACTATCACAGCATCTTCTCGCGCGACTGGCTCGGAAGGGACATGAAGCCTACTCGCGCGGTCGTCGACAACACCTCGCGATTGCTGGAGATGATCGCCGAGCGGCATCTTCGCGGCACTTTTTTTATTCTCGGCGAAGTTGCCGAGGCGTTTCCAGAGCTGGTTCGCGATATCGCCGCCGCCGGACACGAGCTCGGCGTCCATGGCTACTACCACCGGCAGGTGTTCAAGCTGACCCCGGCGCAATTCCGGGACGCAGTCGGCAAAGCGAAGTCGCTTATCGAGAACATCATTGGCTCGCCCGTGCTGGCGCATCGCGCCCCGGCGTTCTCGATCATCCCGGAAACCAAGTGGGCCTTCGAGGTCCTCGCGGAGTTGGGGTTTCGCTACGATTCCAGCGTGTGCCCGATCCACGGCAAGCGCTATGGATGGCCGGGGTTTCCGCCGGACATCCACGAGATGGCCCTCGATGATGGTCGGACGTTGATCGAGGCCCCCCTTTCCTTCGT
The DNA here is from genome assembly GCA_035542775.1 of Phycisphaerae bacterium. Classification (GTDB taxonomy): domain Bacteria; phylum Planctomycetota; class Phycisphaerae; order UBA1845; family UTPLA1; genus DATKKX01. The sequence goes on from DATKKX010000067.1 coordinate 4,567, forward strand.
GAGCCTGCTGGGTAAGAAGCTGCCGGCCTGCGGGGGCGGATATCTGCGGCACTTCCCGGCCTTCTATACGGACTGGGCTTTTCGGCAGGTGCAGCGAAGCCGGCCAGCGATCTTGTACGCTCATCCTTACGAAATCGAGCTGAACGTACCTCCGCCGGACACGTCCGGCTTACCGGCGGCGGCGGCCCGCCGCGCTCGCCGCTTTCACAAGCTGCAACTGCGGAACCGCAAGACGGTCGAGGGGAAGCTCCGCCGCGTGCTGGCCCGGTATGAGTTTGCGCCGCTGGGAGAGGTAATCAACCAGGTCCTGAGGAATCCTGGCGCCCCAGAACCTCGCGCTTCTCGGCGATGATCAGCTTGAGCATTTCGTTCAGATCGGTCTTGGGTTCGTAGCCGACCGCTTGCCTGATGCGATCCAGGCAGGGCACGCGGCGCATCATGTCGTCGAAGGGGCGGCCGTAGGCCTCCTGGTAGGAGAGGTACTTCTTCTGGCTCTTGCTTCCCGTCATCCGGATGATTCTGTCGGCCAGCTCTTCGATGGTGATTTCCTCCGTGGAGCCGATGTTGTAGACCCGGCCGGCGGCACTCTTGTTGTTCATCAGATCTATCACCGCGCCAACGACGTCGCCCACATAGCCGAAGCAGCGGGACTGCTTTCCCGTACCGTAGATCGCGATCGGCTCGTTCTTCAGAGCCCGCTCCACGAAACGCGGCACGACCATGCCATACTGGCCGGTCTGTCTAGGACCGACGGTGTTGAAAAACCGGGCCACAACCACAGGCAAGCCGTACTGCTCGTGGTAGGCGAGGCCCAGGAACTCATCTATCGCCTTCGAGCAGGCGTACGACCATCGCGAGTACTTGGTCGATCCGAGCACGGTATCGTCGTCCTCGCGGAAGGGCACGTTCTCGCTCTTGCCGTACACCTCGCTGGTGGAGGCCATCAGCACCGGCTTACGAAACTTGTTAGCGGTGGCCAGAACCACCTCGCTGCCGTGGATGTTGGTCTCGATGGTATGGACCGGCTGGTCGACAATGAGCTGGACGCCGACGGCCGCGGCGAGGTGGAATACCACGTCACATTCCGCGATCAGGACGTGAAGCGTGTGAGGATTGCGGACGTCGTCATAGACGAACTGGAATCTCGCATCGTTGACCACGTTCGAGAGATTCCGCATTCTGCCGGTGCTCAAGTTGTCCAGGGCCACCACTTCGTGCCCCGTCCGCAACAATCGTTCCGCAAGGTGCGAGCCGATGAATCCCGCCCCGCCGGTAATTAATGCTCTCATGGTATGCTGCCTGTCTGACGTCCCTGGGTCTCGTGAAGCAGAAACACGACCAGATCATACGGCGGGCAGCGGCCCATTGGTACGCAGGGTCGCTTGACGCCGCCGGAAACGCGGCGGGGCCACCGGGCCTGCGCATGTTGCTGGAGCACTCGTGCGGACGGACGAGAGAAAGGTCGGCGCAAATCCACAAGGTCGGTACGTAATTGCTTGCGCCGGTGATAGTTAGATGAATTCCGCCACAGAGGGCGGGCCAACTTCCCCGGGCTGATCGCGCGCGATCGAGCAGAGGCTAGTCCGTGGTGCCGCGATCTTGAATGTTCGCCAGTAAGAACCGCGCGTACCTCTTGGCTTCGGCAGGCGAACGGTCATTGATGACCTGCTCCAGGAGTTCCCGGGCCCGCTCGGGCTGATAGTGGGCCGTACCCCGCAGGCACGAATGGGCGTACAGACGGCCGAGCCAAGCTCTCGCCCACCAAGGCTGGTCGGTGATCGCCAATCCACGCATAAGCGTCGCTTCTGCGGCCGCGTAGTCCTTGTCGCGGCGCTGGCATTCGCTCAGCCATATGTAAGCGGCCAGATTCTGCGACCGCGTGGGAGCGGCTATCACACGCCGGTACATTGCGGCGGCCTCCGGATAGGCCCCTTGGCGGTCCAGTTCCCGGGCTTGCTCGTAGAGGCGCCCGGCCCACAATTCCACAGCCAGCAATGCAAACACAGGCAGGACGGGCACGAGGTTCCACAGCGATTTCGGCCGCAGGTCTCGCCGGATCATCAGCAGGCCGTGCAGCCCGGCCAAAACATACACCGGCATCCACACGGCGGGATTTCGGGTGATGGAGGCGAAGATGGCGAGGGCGACGAGGACCCTCGCCGCGGCCCGGCCGCTGCGGGGACAATCCGCTCTTCGTGATGCCTGGAGCAGCCAGACACAGATGAAAAGGAGACCATACAGCCAGGCCTCCGCCAGCACGGAGGTATACAGGCTCGGCGATTCCGTTGCCGCCTGGCCCTGATAAGCATCGGCCAGGGTAACGCGCACGAGATGGTCATCGAGCAGAAGGTGACTGAAAATCGCCAGCACCACCAGCAGATACGGCCATGGCTTGCGCAGCCGGGCGAAGATCGCCAGGCCGAGACATACGACCGCGCCGATGCCGGCCGTAAGGACCGGTGAGTTGGTGAGATAGTGGTGATCGAAGTAGCCCGGGGCCGCCAGGATGATTCCCCATTCAACGATGTCCACGAGGTGGCCCATCAGGACCATGAAGCCGGGCCAGGCATTGCGGAGCGCCCCGCCGCGCGACTTTGCATCGGCCAGCCCTCCGATTGAAAGTCCCGCGAACGTATGGCCTACCGTGGCCATGAGTCCTCCTTGACAGGCTCGGAAGCCGGTACTGACGGCTCCTCCGCTGAACGATCGCCCAGCACGGAATGCAGCTCCTGAGCAGCTTCGGACCACCGTCCTGCGCCGGGCATTTTGATCACTTGCTCCGAGACCTCTCTCGCCGCATCCACATTGCCGGCGAACACCAGGGCCCGGGCCAGGGCGTACAGCCCCATCGGCGTGTCTCTCATCCCGGGACGCGACGACTCCAACGCCGCCAGGATGCTCCTGCCCTGCTCCTGACGTGGAACTGAAATGTCGCCGGGCCTCGTCGGCGCACCCAGCCGATGCAGGAGGGCCTCGGCGTCTCCGTCGCGCAGGGCATCGTAGGCCAGGGCCCAATCCGCGAAGCCGCGCGCTGCCGAGGTTTGAGGAATCGTCTCAAGCAGCTCGCGGGCCTGGGCGGTACGATTGGCCAGCACATAGAACCATGCCAGCCATGCCCGGATCTCCTCCTTCTCCCGCTCCGGACGAGAGGGCGTGTCGGTGACGCGCTGGTAAGTCAGCCACACGTCGATGATGTCCGGGAATAGACGCTGCCGTTGCAGAAGCGCGGTGAGGTCGAGAATCGCCTCGCGATGATCGGGCTGGCTCTTCAAAACAGCACGGTAATCTGCCTGGGCTTCGTGGATCCGCCCAACGGCTGCAAGCAAGCCTGCGCGGTTGAACCGAGCCGCGACCGACGACGGATTGAGCGACAAGAGGCGATCAAAAACGCGGATGGCCTCGTCGGTCTTGTCCTGATGGGTCAGAACCGCACCAAAGTTGAGCAACGCCTGTTGATCGTAAGGAGCGAAGTCCAGAATCTTCCGCAAGTACTCACCAGCTCGATCCCAGTCCTTGCGCTGAACCATCAACCAGGCCAGCTCAAACAGGCTATCGCGATGGTAAGGATTGATTGACAGTGCTTCCTCGAAGGTTGAGGCGGCCTGGTCAAACTGCCCGGCCGCGAGGTAGCTTCGCGCCAACGCGGTCACGGCCGGCAGAAAGTCGGCCTGCCTGGCGAGCATGTTCTTGTAAATGATCTGAGCGTCGTCCGTTCTTCCGAGATCGCTCAGCGTCAAGGCGTAGTAATATTGAGCTCGGGCGTAGTGCGGCATGTTTTCCACAGCCATGCGCAGCTCGACTTCCGCCTGCTTCATTTCCCCTTTCAGACGATGGGCCTCTCCGGCCTCCAAGGCCAGCCGTGGATAGTCCGGCCATCTTTCCCTGGCCGTGTTGACGACGGCCAAGGCGGCATCCGGCTGCCTGGAGGAGACATTGGCGCGAGCCAGCTCCGCCCATACCGCGGGATCGTCAGGGTAGACCTCGACCGCCCGTCGCGCCTGGGCGACGGTGTCAGACCAGACGGGAGCGTAACGCCAGCCCGTCAGCATCCAAGCGACCAGGACTGCCAGAATCGGAGCGCCCGCGACGAATACTGCCGGCCGTGGCAGCCGCTTGCGCAGATAATCAGTTACTTGCATCAGGGCAGCGGTTACCGCGAGGTGCAGGCCGAAGATCGGCAAGTACATGTAGCGGTCGGCAGTCAGAAATCTGCGGGCGGTGGTCGCGGCCAGGAACGGGGCCAGCAGAATCGCGAACAGGCATAGGCCCAGAAAGCAAGTCCGATTGTGCCGCCATGCCAGCCACACAGCCATGAAAAACGCCGCGGCTTCGAGGAGTGCAACGGCTACGGCACTCGAAGCGAAAGCGACTTCCCGGGGCGGCGGCGACCAGGGTGAGAGCCGGCTCGGCCAGACGTAGTTCTCCAGGTAGTATCGCCCCGCGAGCAGCACGCGCACGGGCGCGCTGGTGGCACTCTCCACCTGCGTGGCGTCGAGCAGTCCTGACACGCCGGTCGATCTTGCCGCTGCCCAGGTCGCGCCGAGACCGATCACCAGCAGGACAAGATACGTTGCCCAGCAGCGCCGTGGTAGGCGGTGATGCACGTGATAATCGCATGCCGCTGCCGCGATCGGTACGCTGGGCAGGACCTTGGAGCCCAATGCGAGCAGCCACGAAATACCAGCCAGCCAGGCCCAGGTCCATCGGCCATCCTCGCGGCGGCCGACGCAGGCGAGCAGCATCAGCAGGGAGAAGGTCGTCGCCAGCAGGATCATCCGGCCGCTGACCCAGGCGACCGGTTCCAGGGCGAACGGGTGGCAGGCGAACATCAGTCCGACGAGCAGCCCGAGGCTCTGCCGCCGCGAGAGTCGCATCGCCAGAAAGGACGCCAGCAGGGCGTTGAGTCCGTGCAAGGCGATGTTGGTCAGATGAAAAGTGAGAGGACTCGCCGCGTCGCCGCGAGCGGCGTTCGGCGCGGCCATCGCGTAATTGGCCTGAAAGCTGAGCATGGGCAGCGGCTGATAGAGGTCGCCGTGAACGATGGTGAGCAGGTTCCAGGCATGCCGCAGCGAGGGATGATTCACGAAGACGTGCTCGACCACGAACTGATAGTCGTCGCCGCTGATGAACTCGCCGTGACGGGTGGGCCAGCCGAAGGCCAGGGCCGCGCCGGCGACGACGATCAACATCAGAATCGTGGCAAGAACGGGCCGGACGGCGCCGCGAACAGGCACCGCAGACGGTGCGGGGCTTTCGGACACAACAGTCTCGGCCATTCGTTACCTTGTTATCCGGCCTTTGGCGTTGTCCTGCCGCCGGAGTACCATTCAGTTATGCCAGAATCCGCCGGTCAATCGGACGATCGCATGCCGACTCGCGGGACGCCTCGTATCCTTAATACGTCTCAGGGGCGCCTGGCGTTCGGCCAGCGTTGCCTGATCATGGGCATTCTGAACGTCACGCCGGATAGCTTCAGCGATGGCGGGCGATATGTCGAGACGGGCGCGGCGGCGGATCGGGCCATCGAAATGGCCGCGGAAGGGGCCGACGTGATCGACGTCGGCGGGGAGTCCACGCGGCCCGGCGCTGATCCAGTGGCGCCGGAAGAGCAGATCCGCAGGATCGTGCCGGTAATTCTTCAGGCCCGGACCTGCGGTGTGACAGTGCCGATTTCCGTTGATACGCGAGTCGCGGCGGTCGCGGCCGCGGCGCTCGATGCCGGGGCGGACATGGTCAACGACATCTCCGGCGTCCGTGACGATCCGGCGATGCCGGTGCTGCTTGCCCGGCGGCGGGTGCCATTCGTGGTGATGCACATGCAGGGCACGCCGCAGACCATGCAGCGGGCACCGAAGTACAAGGACGTGGTAGCAGAGGTGGCGGAGTTTTTCGTTGCCCGGGCGGAGGCGTTGGCCGCGGCAGGCGTGGACGTGAATCGGATGATTGTCGATCCGGGCCTGGGGTTCGGGAAGACACTGGAGCACAACCTGGCGCTATTGCGATCGATCCGCTTGTTCGGGGTTCGCTGGCCGGTGCTGGTCGGACCGTCACGCAAACGCTTCCTCGGCGAGATCCTCAATGAGCCTGACGCCGCCAAACGTCGCATGGGCACGGCGGCGGCGGTTGCTCACTGCGCGCTGGCGGGCGTTGACATGGTCCGAGTGCATGACGTTGAGGAAATGCGGCAGGTGGTCGATGTGTGTGCCAAGTTGGAGGCGGGAGGCCCCCATCCTCCATGACGGCCCGGTTCGCTCTTTTGATGGACGAGGCGAACATCTCGGAAGACCGTCCTCTCGGTGATCGGCGGGATAAACGTGACTACAGTAGCTCCTGCAAGGCTTCCGGTGTTATCCCCGCCTGCCGGAGAATAGCTCGCAACGTGCCGCGATCCAACTCAGCATGGTCCGGCACCGATAGAGTCGTAGGGGGCTTCTCTCGGAACAACATCATGTGGCTCCCGCGCTGACGGTCCAGGCGAAAGCCGACTTTCTCCAGCGCGCTGACAAGCCTCCGCCCCGAGATCACGGGCAGTCTGCTCATATGCAAACCACCTGCGTCTCGAAGTCCTCTGCTGGAACAGGCTGTCCATTGGCCGTGGCGGTTTCGATCCAACCGTCAATGGCTTCCTTGATATTGCTGATAGCCTCCGCTCGTGTCTTGCCTTGGCTGATGCAGCCCGGCAGGGACGGAACCTCAGCTACCCAATACCCATCTTCGCCCCGGCGCAAAACTGCCGCTCGCATAGGCACCTCCGGGAATGTCTCCAAATCCGAGAATCGGCCACGTCTTGATTATACGCGCGCTGCCTGCGCGGCGCTACTTTCCCATCGCCTGCGCCATCGTCGCACCGATTTCGGCCGGGGATGGGGCCACGGCGATGCCGGCTTCCTTGAGGGCGGCGATCTTGCTGGCGGCGGTGCCCTGGCCGCCGGAGATAATGGCGCCGGCGTGGCCCATGCGCTTGCCGGGCGGGGCGGTCTGGCCGGCGATGAAAGCAACGACCGGCTTGCTGACGTTGTCCTTGATGTAGGCCGCGGCCTGCTCCTCGTCGGTGCCGCCGATCTCGCCGATCATGATGATCCCGTGCGTGTCGCGGTCTTTCTCGAACATCTCCAACAGCTCGATGAAATTGAGGCCCTTGACGGGATCGCCGCCGATGCCGATGCACGTGGTCTGGGCGATGCCGCGGGTGCTGCACTGCCAGACGGCCTCGTAGGTCAGCGTGCCGCTGCGCGAGATGATGCCGACGTTTTTCGTGGAGCCGTTGACCGGCTTGTGGATGTAGCCGGGCATGATGCCGATCTTGGCCTGACCCGGCGTGATGATGCCGGGGCAGTTTGGGCCGATCAGCCGGGTGCCGGCATCGTCGAGGAACTTGCGGGCCCGGACCATGTCCAGCGTGGGGATGCCCTCGGTGACCAGGACGATCAGCTTGATGCCCGCCGCGGCGGCTTCCATGGCGCTGTCCGCGGCGAAGGCCGGCGGAACGAAGATCAGAGAGCAATTGGCGCCGGTCGCCTTGACGGCCTCCTCGGTGGTGTCGAAGACAGGCAGCCCGAGCTCGGTCTTGGTGCCGCCTTTTCCGGGCGTGATGCCGCCGACGATCTTGGTGCCGTAATCGAGGCACTGCTTGGCGTGAAACCCGCCGGCCTGGCCGGTAATGCCGTGAACGACGACCTTGGTGTGCTTGTCGACGAGAATGCTCATGGAAGCTTTCCTAAGTCCGTTGATTCCAAGCCGAGATTCTCGCGGGTGCAGGCGTTGGTTGCAAGCAACGCGGGGGGCATCAGCGGGGTGCGTACTCCGGGCCCGGCGGAGACCGCGTGGGGGTGAGCAGGTCACAGTGGGGCTGGTGGAATATCCGGAGCGAGATCCACAACCCATCGTATGGCAGGCATAACGGTGTCGGCCGGGCAGCCGAACGAGGAGGGAGGCTGTCCTGCAGTGCAGCCGGCAACGTCGGAAGCGGCCATTTCCCGCGGCCGGACGATCCCATACAATGGGCTGCCTCTCAGCGCCGGCGAGAAGGGAGATCGTGGCACGATGATGGGTGGACCGAGATTGAACCGGGAGAAGAAGGAGCGGAAGCACGCCTCGCCGCTGCACTTTCTGCGGGTCATGCGATATGCCCGGGCCTACCTGAAGTATCTGATTCCAGGCCTGATCTGCACCGTCATCGTGGCGCTGGTCATCTCGGTGAACATCCTCGCGATTTTGCCGACCGTTCAGCTCATCGCTGACAAGCAGGGTATTCCCGCGTGGGTGTGCCAATACGTCACCGAGAAACGGCTGGGGCTGGCCCTGGCGGATGCCGAGGCCGAACAACCCGCCCACGTGATGAAAGTGACCGGGGATGCTGATCAGACGCTGCGGGCGTTGCGCCCGGGCGACACCATCACGCACCTGGACGGCGAGGAAGTGGATTCGCAGGCCCTCGTCCGCAAGCTGGCCTGGGCCAAGGAGGGGGAGCCTGTCAGGCTGACCGCGCTGTGCGGCAAGGATCACCGGCCCTGCGAAGTCGTGACCACGCCCCGACGAGTCACGCTCAGCGAGAGCTGGGGCCTGCGGGCGGCCCAGCGACTGCCGCAGGGGACTACCAAGGAAGCGCGGATGGCCACGCTGCGGATGATCCTCGCGGCGGTCTTCTGCATCGGCATCACCGGCGCGGTCTGCCGCTTCGCCGGCGAGTACCTGATCGCCCTGTCGGCCGGCCGGACCATCCTGGCCATCCGCCGGCGAATGTATCGGCGGGCCCTCAGCCTGCCGCTCTCGGGATTCGAGAGCCGCGGGTTTAACGATCTGAGCAGCCGGTTCGTGCAGGACAGCCAGGAGGTCTATCGCGGCCTGAACTTCGTCTTCGGCAAGACCCTCCGCGAGCCGCTGAAGGCCATCTTCGCCCTGATGGCGGCCCTGCTGATCGATTGGCGGGTCACCGTCGTGGTGTGCATCGGCGCGCCGATGGCGGCCATATTGATTCGCCGCTTCGGCAAGATCATCCGCCGGGCCAACAAGCGATTGTTGGAAGGCTTCGGGCGGATGCTGGCCGCGCTGGAAGGCTCCTTGTCGGGCATCCGTGTGGTCAAGGGCTACACGATGGAGAAGTACGAGCGCCGGCACCTCGCCGCGGTCGATCTGCAGATGTTCAAGCAGCAGATGAAGATCGAGCGGACCGACGCCATGTCCAGCCCGGTGTTCGAGGTGATCGGCGCGACGGTGGGCGTGGTGGCGATCATGTACTTCGCCCACCTGATGTTCGACCAGACCATGAGCTTCGCCCGATTCGCCACGCTGGCGGCGTGCATGGCGGCGGTTTTCGATCCGATGCGAAAGCTGTCCTCCTTCTACAACCGCATCGAGCAGGCCAACGCGGCGGTGGACCGGGTCTTTGAGGTCATCGACCTGCCGGACGAGTTGTCGATCTACCCGCCGCGCATCCCGCTGCCGCCGCTGAAGCACTCCATCGAGTTCCGCAACATCCGCTTCCAATATCCCACCGCGGAGACGCCGGCGCTGGACGGCATCAGCCTGACCATCCGCCGCGGCGAGCGGGTGGCCTTTGTCGGCCCCAACGGCTCCGGCAAGACCACGCTGCTGGCGGTGCTGATGCGGTTCTACCACGCCCAGGAGGGCGCGATCCTCTTCGACGGAAAGGATGTCCGCGAGTTCTCCATCGTCTCGCTTCGCAAGCAGATGAGCCTGATCACGCAGGACACGGTCATCTTCGCCGACACCCTGGCCAACAACATCGCCTACGGCAACGAGGACTACCTCAAACGCCTGGTCCTCAAACGGCGCCACCCCGAGCGGAAGTATCACATCGACGACGCCATGCAGGCCGTGGTCTCCGCGGCCAAGGCGGCCTATGCCGACGAGTTCATCCAGGAGAAGCCGGGCGGCTACGAGGGTTACGTCGGCGAGCACGGCGTCACGCTGTCGGGCGGCCAGAAGCAGCGGATCGCCATCGCCCGGGCCATCCTGCGAAACGCCCCCATCTTCATCTTCGACGAGGCCACCAGCCAGATCGACGCGGAGAGCGAGCAGAAGATCCACGACGCGGTCGAGCGGTTCCTCGAAGGTCGGACGGCGCTGATCATCGCCCACCGCTTCTCGACGATCATGCAGGCGGACCGGATCGTGGTGATGGACCGCGGGCGGATCGTTGATTCCGGCCGGCACCATGATCTCATGGGGCGGTGCAAGCTCTACCAGACGTTGTACAGCACGCAGATCCTGGACGACACGGAGGGCGGTA
>DATKKX010000068.1:0-17241 GCA_035542775.1 Phycisphaerae bacterium
CAAGGAGTTCCGCCTCGCGGCGAACCTCGTCGAGGCGACGCAGGACACCCAACCCTTCGTGCTCTACTCCTCGGTGCTGAAGAGCCTGGCGATCAAGCTGTCGAAGGTTTGCAATGATCTGCGCCTGCTCTCGTCCGGGCCCCGCGCCGGTCTGAACGAGATCAACCTGCCGCCGAAACAGCCCGGCTCCACCATCATGCCGGGCAAAGTCAACCCTGTCATCCCGGAGGTCGTGAACCAGGCGTGTTATCGCGTAATCGGCAACGATCTGACGGTGACCCTCGCGGCCGAGGCCGGCCAGTTGCAACTGAATGTCATGGAGCCGGTCATCGCCGCGTGCATTCTGGACTCGCAGACGCTGTTCATGAACTCCGCTCGGACGCTGCGCGAGCACTGCGTCGTTGGCATCACCGCGAACGCGGACGTCTGCCGGTATCACGTCGAGCATAGCATCGGGCTTGTCACCGCCCTTAACCCGGTAATCGGCTATGACACCGCGACCGAACTCGCCGCCGAGGCGCTCCGGACCGGGCGCGGCATTGTCGAGTTGGTGCGTGAGAAAGGGCTTCTCACGGAGGAGCAGATCGCTGAAGTATTGGATCCGGCCAAAATGACCGGCGGCGCCTAGCCCGCCGAAAGACGCCGTTCGCATGAGCATCACACGTAAAGGGCGGGCGCACGGGGTCCTGGAACGGGGTTCGTCGTACTGGCGGCTATTCTCTTCGGAGCAAGCACGGACCGAGAGCATCGATCTGGTCGTGATCGCCAGGCTCGGCTTGGCAGGAGGGCGGCGCGAGCGCCCGCTCTCGATTGCGGTGATTGCTTCCCAGCAGGCGATCACAGCCGGCCCGATTTCCGCGGCGACAGGCGAACACGAAGACCGGCGTCATGAAGCGCACCTGCGATCACAGGGATGCCCTCCCAATCCGCTACGCGACAGTATTTGTCGGAACGTCGCCTTGAAGAGCAGGTATCGGCGATACGGCGAAGCAGAAATAGAATGGTAGTACTACCACAAAATGCGTCAAAACGCTCCGAAACATGACGATCTGCGAACACTGGGAAAAACACTAACCTGCTGTGGACACAGGCGTTGAGACCCAGTCGCGCGGGCTCGGCATTCGCTTCTCAACTTGGACGTGGCTAGTTCTAATCCCATCGCCCGGTGTTTCACATTCTGCCGACGGCAAATAGATTACGGAACCGTGTCTCAAAAGCATAGTGCGACGCCGCACATTGAACCCGCCTTGGGCGTTCGCTCCACCGTGCGCACGGCCGGGCACAGGTGTAGCAACATCCCCCCGCGCAGTAGCAACTGCTGGGAAGAACGGAGGCTAAGGCCTATGAAGACTCCTAACCTCTATCTTGTCGTGGCAGGGTTGATGCTCTCGGTCAGTCCCGGAATCGGCTTCGCCCAGTTCCCCGAGCCGGCGTCGAAGTCCGGCGACGGGCGGACCGTCGGAAGGGTGTTCGATGGCTACGAGCTCCAACGATTCTCGCTTACCCCCGGCGATGCAGATCTCTCCAGACGATGCCGGCCCGCGACCTACTTCGATGCCGTGGGCAACCGGTCGTACATCTGCGGTACGGAAGATGGTCCCTACGAGGCCTGGATCTGGCCGCTGCAAGTGCTGGTAGGCGGCAGCCTGTCCTTTCGGCCGGCCGACAAGCTGGACTTCTTTGAGCTGCACCGCTACGCCCACACCATCGAATCGGCACCCGACCACACAACTATCCGCTACTTACAGGCCGAGATCGCCGTAAACGCGACATTTGTCACGCCGGACGATGAACCTGTGATCCTCATCCTCCTCGCCGTCAACATCGACAAGCCCGGGACCCTGGCTTTCTCTTTCACCCCACGGCTCGCGCCGCAGTGGCCTGCTTCCCTGGGCGGCGTCGCTGCCCAGTGGGATGGTGATCTCCGCGCATTTCGCATTTCCGAGCCGTCCGCGCGTTTCGCCGCAATCGTCGGATCGCCCCATGCCGTCCGGGGAAGCCAGGGAATCCAGTATCTGCTGCCCAACGCGCCGATGCGTCTGGAGATAGACGTCGATCCCGACCAGTGTCGCAAGGCGTTCATTCCTCTCGTCTTCACCGCGGCCGACGGTGCCGCCGCGCCGCAGCGGGCTGCAAGCGATTACCAGCGCGTGGTGCAGGGAGCTCGCGGTATTGTCGAGCGGCATCATGCCTCCTGGCGAGAAAAGCTGACGGAGATGACCCGCATCACGACGCCCGACAAGCAACTCGATCAGGCGTTCCTCCGCAACGCGGTGTCGTTGAGCCAGTCCCTGGTCCGCTCAGAAGCGCTCGGTGACGGCCTGGTCGCCGGCTATGGGCCGGCAGGGCCGACCTCCCAGCGCCCGGGATTTGCCTGGTTCTTCACCGGCGACGTGTCACTCAACGCTCCGGCCTATCTGGCGGCCGGTCTCCACAACCATCTTGCAGTCGGCCTGCGATTTGCCGCCCGGCACCAGCGCACGGACGGCAAGATCCCCCACGAGGTCGTGCTCTCGGCGCACCTGTGCGATTGGTTCAAGGCCTACCCGTTTGCATATATCCACGGCGACACAACCGGCCTGTGGATCCATGCCTGCCGTTCGTACGTCGATGCGACGGGCGATCGGGCGTTCCTCGATGAGATCTGGCCCGCCATGCTCAAGGGCTACCGCTGGATACTGGCCCAGGACGAGGACGGCGACGGTCTACCGGACAACACTCGGGCCGGAATGGGCGCATCGGAGATCGGCGTTCTGCTGAACGATCTTCGGACGGACATACTTCTGGCCTCGGTGTCGGCGGCCGCCTTCCGGGACGTCGCAGAGTTGGCCGCACGAAGGAATGAGAACGCCCTCGCCGACGAAGCACGTGGCCACGCCGAGCGAGCGGCGAAGCGGATTGCCGACGGATTCTGGGATCCGCAGGCCAAGATCCTTGCCCATTGCCTCCGTACCGACGGAACCCTCTCCCGCGAGCGGACTGCCTGGCCGGCTGTACCGATCATGCTGGCTCTGGTGGACGGCGCCATCGCCGATCCTACGCTCGACTACATCGACTCAGACGCGATCACCACTCCGTGGGGCTGCCGCCTGCTTTCCCGAGAGTCGCCGCATTTTAATCCCATGGGCTACAACCAGGGCGCCGTCTGGCCGTTCATCACCGGGCTCGTCGCCTACGCGGATTTCGAGAGAGGTCGCGCCGACGCCGGATACGCCAAAGTCAGCAGCGTCGTTGAGCTCACCTTCGCCGAGGCCCTCGGGCGCGTGCCGGAACTGCTGTCAGGCACCCGGCAACGCTCCCTTGATGCGGCGGTACCGAATCAGATGTTCTCCGCGATGACCACCGTCGGCCCTGTGGTTCGCGGCATGCTGGGTCTGCGGCCGAGAGTCTTGGACAATACCCTGGAATTAATGCCGTGCTTCCCGGCCGGCTGGGAGGAGGTCCGGGTCGAGAACTTCAAGTTCGGTGACACACGACTGCACCTCAAGATCCGCCGACGGCAGGAAACCTACGAGGTCGACTGTACCTACGAACCGCGAGATGGCGCCGAACCGCCGCGGATTGCACTCAGTCCCAGGAACGGCAAGGCCGGCCGGGTCACGACGACGCCGGGTGCGCGTCAAAACGAACTTGAAGATAATGATCAGATACCCTGATTCCAGACCAGGTTAAGATCGGCACACGCTCGACCTGACCATGACCAATAGCATTACGCGCGGACACCGACTCAGGCCGCGAGATCGGGACTGGGTTTGCATACGACCCTCCGCCGAAAGCGAATCTGAACCGCCCCCGCGCAGCATTCGCGGTGCCCTTTGCGGTATGATGGAGCGCAGTGGCACCCACGCGCACAACCCACGCAAGTCCGAAGCCGGACAGGAGTCTGCTGATGTCTCGCCGCTTCAGTGATCGATCGTTGCACCTGGTGTGGCGAACGGCAGCGGTTGGTCTGGCAGCCGCGGTGTGCTTTTCGACGCCTGCCGAGCTGTTCGCGCAAGCGTATCCGGTGCGCAAGAGCGCCAACAGCCGATACCTTGTCGACCAGTTGAATCGTCCCTTTCTCATCACCGGCGATGCCCCGCAATCGCTGATGGTCAATCTCTCGACCAGCGAGGCGGAGATGTATTTCGCGAACCGCGCCTCACATGGGTTCAACGCCGTGTGGATCAACCTGCTCTGCTCCACGTACACAGCCGGCCGTGAGGATGCCGGAACCTACGACGGCATCATTCCGTTCACGAGCTACCTGCCGGGCCACGCCGGCGACCCGCTGTATTACGACCTGGCCACGCCCAATCCCGCGTACTTCGCCCGGTGCGATCAGATGCTCGCCCTCGCCGCCAACCACGGACTCGTGGTATTGCTCGATCCAATCGAGACCGGGTCATTCCTGCCGGCCTTCGGAGGCGGTGATGCGATCATGCCGCACAATGGCGCCGCCGCCTGCCGGGACTATGGCCGGTACCTCGGCAACCGATACCGGGATGTTCCCAACATCATCTGGATGAGCGGCAACGACTATCAGGTGTGGAGTGACGGCATCAGCGATTCGTTCGTGACGGCGGTGGCCCTGGGAATTCAGGAGAACGATCCAAACCACATTCACACGGTCGAGCTCAATTATCTTTCCAGCGGCTCGCTGGATGATCAGAACTGGGCGTCGATCATCCAGCTCAATGCGTCCTATACCTATTTCCCGACGTACGCGCAGGTGTTGAACGACTATAACCGCCCCAATTTCCAGCCGGTGTTCATGGTCGAGGCCAACTACGAGTTTGAGCATTTGCAGGGCACGGTGGATACGACGCCGTTGAATCTGCGGAAGCAGGAATACTGGAGCATCCTGAGCGGCGCTACCGGGCAGCTCTACGGGAATCACTACACATGGACTTTTACCGGCGGCTGGGAAAGTCACCTGGACACGCCCGGGGCGATCCAGATGGCATACCTCAAGGCCCTGTTCGAGCCGCGCGCCTGGTGCAACTTGATCCCGGACCAGGACCATACCCTGGTCACGGCCGGCAATGGCACGTTTTCGAGCAGCGGATATGTCGAGGACAATAGTTACTTGACGGCCGCTCGCACGGCTGACGGCACACTGGCCATGGCGTACATGCCGACCATCCGCGACATCACAGTTAACCTCGCGGAAATGAGTGCGCCGGTTACAGCCCGCTGGTATGACCCGACGAACGGCTTGTTTGCGCCGATCGCCGGCTCTCCCTTTCCGAATTCCGGCTCGCATGTTTTCTCCCCGCCGGGCAACAATGGGGATGGCGACGGAGACTGGCTGCTGGTCCTCGAAACACTGACGGGCGACACCGATTGCGACGGCTTGGTCAGCATCTCGGACATACCCGCCTTCGTCCTCGCGCTGGTCAACCCCTCCGCCTACGTCGCCGCGTACCCCGGCTGTGACCCGACCCACGCCGACATCAATCACGACGGCCAGATCGATGGTCGCGATATTCAGGGCTTTTGCATATTGGTGACCGGTTCGTCTGCGAACCTCCCGCCGATCCCCATCGTCAGTGCCAATCCCACGGAAGGCGTGGTGCCCCTGACGGTGGATTTCTCCAGCGCCGGGTCCTCGGACCCCGAGGGCCAGTCCCTCACGTACCTCTGGATGTTCGGCGACAGCGCGACATCGACGGAGGTTAATCCGGTTCACACCTATTCTCTGGACGGGCAGTATCTGGCGCGGCTGACGGTCTCCGATGGCGTGAATTTCGCCACATCGGCTTCGCTCCTCATCAGCGCCATGCTGGCCCCGGGGACAATTAGAATCGGCGAGACGACCGTGTTCAGTGGCAATGACAGCGGCAACGGTAACCTGCTTGTCGTGCAGGACGCGACGCTGTCGCAAACCGCGACCATTCAGAGCCTTTCGTTTTACGTGAACGCAGCAAGCGGTAATCTGCGACTTGGCATCTACGACGCGAGCGGTCCCGGTGGCGGACCGGGCGGACTCCGGGCGCAGACGAACGCATTTGCTCCCGTCGTCGGGTGGAACACCGGGAACGTTGTCACGCCCGTGTCCCTGCCGCCGGCCAATTACTGGCTTGCCTATCTGCCAAGCAGCAGTGACTTGAACTTCGCGGCGAACTACAGCATCGGCTCATACAAATATGCTACGTTCGCATTTGGCCCGATGCCCTCGACGTTCCCGGCAATCGCAGGTCAGGGAACGACCCATTGGTCTCTCTACGCGACGCTCACGCTTCCCTAGCCGCTACTGCCCATCTGTGTGGCGGTAAAGTGGCCGACCTGGGTAACGCCGTTTCGGTTAGCGAGCAGGAGGAAACGGTGCCAAGCAGCAGCGCCGGGATTCCCGTGAACGGCCCACACGTAGGGTTACCGTTGCCGGGATATGCACAGTCGCTTGGCTACGTCGGCGCCGGTAGCCGCGTCGCGGCCGTAGCCGTCGGCTCCGATCTCGTTGGCATATTCCTGCGTCACCGGCGCGCCGCCGATGATGATGTGCGGAGGCGGGTCGAGCGACCGCCGGATCTGACTTACGATCTTCTCCATTTCCGGCATGGTCGTGGTAAGAAGCGCGCTCATGGCCACAATCTGGGCCGGTTTCCGGCGACATGCCTCGATGAATTTCTCCGGCGAAACGTCCACACCGAGATCCTCGACCTCGAAACCGGCGCTCTCCAACATGGTGGCGACTAGGTTCTTGCCGATGTCGTGCAGATCACCGCGAACGGTGCCTATGACCGCGCGGGCCTCCGCATGGACACCCTGGGACAGCAGTGCCGGCCGGAGGACGTCCATGGCCGCCTTCATCGCTTCAGCGGCGATCAACACTTCGGGCAGAAAGTACTCCCCCTCGCGGAATCGCTTGCCGACCTCCGTCATTCCGGCCAGGAGACCCTGATCCAGAATCTGCTTGGCCAGCCGCTTTTCGGCCAAGGCCTCTCGTACGCATTGCACGGCAGCTTGCTCGTCACCGTTGAGGACGGCATCAGCGATCTTCTCCAATGCGCTCATCATGGTCTCCCGATCGCCGTCTGAGGGACAACGGCGGCGTCATCCCGGCCGGCGACGGCTCGGATTGTACGCCGTTGTCGCGCAGTCTCCAAGCGGCCGGCGGCTGGCCGGGCCCATGAAGCCCCGATAAACTTGCGGCCACGTACGTCTCTAGCGGCAGCAAACGCCGCGCGAGGCGAAGTGGAGCTACGCCCATGACCGGCAGAGAACGCGTGCGACGATGCCTGGAGTTCGACCACCCGGATCGCGTGCCGCGCGATCTGTGGGTTCTGCCGATTACCACCCGGGAGCAGGGGGCCGAGGCCGTCGAGGCGCTGCAGCGCCGCTGGCCGAACGATTTCGACAAGCCGGCCGTCGTGAACGAGAAAGCACTCGCCCTGGTCGAGGGTGATCGTTACGCCATCGGCCGGTATCGCGACGAGTGGGGCTGCGTCTTCGAGAACATCCACGGGGGGGTCATCGGGCAGGTCAAGCGGCCGATCCTCGACGACTGGTCCAAGCTCGACCACCTTCGCGTGCCGGTCGAAGTGCTGGACATCGATGCCGAGGCGATCGATCGGGCGTGCGCGGCGTCGGACAAATTCATGCTGTCAGGTTGCTGCCCGCGGCCGTTCGAGCGGATGCAGTTCCTGCGGGGCACGGAAAACCTGTACCGCGATCTGGCCAGGGAGCCGCCGGAGCTTGGCGAGCTGCTGCGCCGCGTCCACGACCTGAATTGCAGAGAGATGGAAGTCTGGTCAAAGACGCGCGTTGACGCCATCAGCTTCATGGACGACTGGGGTTCACAGCAGAACCTGTTGATCGCCCCGGCGAAGTGGCGGCGCCTGTTCAAGCCGCTCTACGCCGACTACGCCCGGATCGCCCACGCGGCGGGCAAGAAGTTATTCATGCACTCTGACGGGCACATCTTCGCCATCCTTGAAGATCTGATCGAGGTCGGCATAGATGCGATCAACAGTCAGCTCTTCTGCATGGACATCGAGGAGATCGGACGCCGCTTTGCCGGGCGAATCACCTTCTGGGGCGAGATCGACCGGCAGCACGTGTTGCCCAGCCCGGACCCGGACAGGGTGCGTGACGCGGTGCGGCGGGTCGTGGACAACTTGTACCGCCCTCAAGGTGGCGTGATCGCACAATTCGAGGTCGGCGCCGGCGCGCGGATTGAAAACGCGGACAGGATTTTCCAGGCGTGGCTTGACTTGACCGCGGGGGCGAGCCCTGGCAAGTAGGAGCGATTGCCATGGACAAGGGGTGGTGCATGTTCCTGCTGATAGTCGTGGGGTTGGTACTGATGAATGTCCTCGTCGTGGGCTGTGCGGCGCCACATGCATCATCAATTGGGGAGTTGAGGGCGCCGCAGCATCTCCGCTGCGAGTATCTGGTTGATCCCTTGGGAATTGACGAGACCGCGCCGCGGCTGTCATGGGAGATGGACGATCCACGCCGCGGGGCCGCGCAGCGCGCCTATCAAATCATGGCCGCAAGCAGCGAGACGGCCCTGGAGCAGGACTCGGGCGATCTCTGGGATACCGGCAAGGTCGCATCCGACGAGTCAGTGCAGATCGTTTACAGCGGTCGGCCGTTGCGTTCAGGCATGGAGGTGTACTGGACGGTTCGCCTGTGGGATGCCAACGGCAAGCCCTCACCCTGGAGCCGGCCGGCCCGCTGGTCGATGGGGCTGCTGAGCCCGTCGGATTGGGACGCCTGCTGGATCGGAGACACCCGAACACCGCCGCTCGACCAGAACGAACCGTTGCCCTCGCCGCGATTGCGTACGGAGTTCGCCATTCCCGGCGAGGGCGGGAAAGTCCGCAGGGCCATTGCTTTCGTCAGTGCGCTGGGGCTGTACGAATTGCGGCTGAATGGACAGCGTGTCGGTGACCATTTGCTGGCGCCGGAGTGGACGGATTATCACAGGCGCGTTCAGTATCAGACTTACGATGTGACCGCGCAACTGCACCCGGGAGCGAATACCCTGGCCGCCCAGCTCGGTGACGGCTGGTATGCCGGGAGAATCGGGCTTGCCGACCTGGTGCCCGGTATGCCGAAGCGCAGCCTCTACGGCAGGCAGCCCCGGCTCCTGGTCCGTCTGGCGATAGAGTTCGCCGATGGCCACACCCAGATCATCGTTTCGGATGACGCCTGGCGGCTCAGCACCGACGGGCCGATCCGCGTCAGCGACATCCTGGACGGGGAGACATACGACGCCCGACGCGAGACGCCGGGATGGGACATGCCGGGCTTTGATGACTCGGCCTGGCTGCCTGTGGGAGTATTCGAGAAGGTAGACGCCGCGTATGCCGGACCAAGACTGGTCGCCCAACCGAACGAACCGATTCGGATTGTCCGGCAGATTCATCCGGTCGCTGTCACCGAGCCGCAGACCGGAGTCTATGTCTTCGATCTCGGGCAGAACATGGCGGGCTGGTGCCGCATCAGGCTTCGCGGGCCGGCGGGCACGACCGTCACGCTTCGCCACGCAGAAGTGCTGAATCCCGATGGCACGATCTATACGGCGAACCTGCGCTCCGCCGCGCAAACCGACCATTACACGTTGCGCGGCGGTGACGGCGAAGTGTTCGAGCCGCACTTCACCTATCACGGCTTTCGCTATGTCGAGGTAACGGGCTTGACCGGGAAACCGGCTATCGATGACCTGATCGGATGCGTGTTTTGCTCCGCCGCACCGGAGGCCGGTCGCTTCGAGTGCTCCAGCCCGATGCTCAACAAGCTGTGGTCGAACATCGTCTGGACGCAACGGGCCAATCTGATGAGCATTCCGACCGATTGCCCGCAGCGCAACGAGCGGCTGGGCTGGATGGGTGACATTCTGGCCTTCGCCCAGACTGCCTGCTTCGACATGGACATGACGGCGTTCTTCACGAAATGGCTGCCGGATGTCCGTGACGCCCAGGCCGAGGATGGGCGTTACCCCGATTTCGCGCCGCACCCATTCGACCCCAACGCGCGCTTTTCCAGCGTGCCCGCATGGGGTGATGCCGGCGTATTCGTGCCGTGGTGCGCCTATGTGAACTACGGCGACAAGCGGATGTTGGAGCGGCACTTCGAGTCCGCCCGGCGCTGGGTGGACTGCATTCAGCAGAAGAACCCCGACCTGCTCTGGAAAAACAGCCGCGGCAATGATTACGGCGACTGGCTGAACGCGGATACCTTGAAACTGGAAGGGTGGCCGGCATCCGGGGCGGAGGTACCGAAGGAAGTCTTTGCGACCATGTTCTTCGCCCGCTCGACTGAGCTTGTGGCCCGCATGGCCGACGTGCTGGGGCGCCCGGATGAGACCGAGCACTACCGGGCTCTCGCCGCCGACATCAGGGCTGCGTTCAATCGAGCATATGTCGCATCGGACGGCCGCATCCAAGGCAATACGCAGGCTGGTTATGCCATCGCCCTTGCTTTTGATCTACTGCCCGAATCGCAACGTGCCGCGGCCAAGCACTATCTCCTGGAGGGCTTTCAAACGTATGGCGGCCTGATCTCGACCGGCTTTCACAGCACGATCTGCCTGATGAACGAGCTGACCCGATGTGGCCGCAGCGACGAGGCCTACCGGTTGATCAACAACCGCCGGATGCCGTCATGGGGCTATGCCATCGACCATGGGGCGACCACCATCTGGGAACGGTGGGACGGTTACGTCGAAGGTCGCGGCTTCCAGGACCCGGGGATGAACTCCTTCAGCCACTATGCCATCGGCTCGGTCGGGGAGTGGATGTACCGCACGATCATTGGCATCAACCCGGACGAGTCAAAGCCCGGCTACAAACACTTCTTCATCCGCCCGCGACCGGGCGGCGGGCTGACCTGGGCGCGGGGCGAGTATCGCTCGTTGTATGGGCAAATCGAATGTGCCTGGCGAAAGAAGGATGGCCGCCTGACGATCGATCTGACCGTGCCCCCCAATACCACTGCCACGGTCAGCGTGCCGACGAATGACGCAGCGAAGGTAAAGGAAGGCGGGCATCCGGCTGCGATTGCAGAGAACGTGAAGTGCCTCGGCACGGAGGACGGCGCTGCGTGTTACTTCGTCCCCGCCGGGCGGTACACGTTCTCCGCGCCTTGCGGTGACCCAGGCGCGGCAAAGTGAATAGCCGGTTCCCATGACCGGCGTTAACCCGTCCTTCCTACCTCTATTTGTGGAGCCGACGCCAAGTGGGGCCGGTGCCCTCACCGGCCGCGTGGCGATAGGGCAAGCCGGCAGCACCTGGAAAAGCCGCAGAAGGCCGACGAGGGCGTCGGCCCCACTTACGCCGTGACGCTCTGGCACTGGAAATGTCTTTAGGCCATGGCGATGCAGTCGATTTCGATCCTGGCCCCAGCCAGAACCAGGGCTTTGACGATGACGGTGGAACGGGCCGGTGGGTCGGCCGGGAAGTACTTCATGTACACTTTGTTGAACACAGGGAAGTCCGCGGCCTCAGTGAGAAACGCCCCGCACTTCACCACTCGCTCCATCTTCGAGCCCGACGCCTCCACCGCGGCCTTCAGGTTCTCCATCGCCTGCCGGGCCTGGGCCTCGAAGTCCTCCCCAACCAAGTCGGTCTTGCCCGGCACCTGAGGCAATACGCCGGAAACGTACACCATGCCCCCGCAGCGAACCGCCCGCGAAAAGGCCGGGGAGGGACTTCCCGGCACGATCTCTTTCTTCGGTTCCGGCCCGTGCTCCACGGGTTTTTCTTGCGCGTTCAGGGCGGAGGTCAAGGCGCCGCCGGCCAGGGCTGCCGCACCGAGGCGGGCGATGAACGTTCGTCGGTCTTCAGGGTTCATGGAAGGCTCCTTCGGGCGAGAATCCTCGCGTCTTTGGCCGCGAACTTGTCCGTGCAAGAGGCGCGCTGCGCACCTCTGCGGATGATGCATTTGCCAATTGAAGGCGATTGTACAGGAGCGTCGCTTGCGTTGTAATGCCGGAGAAAAGAGCGAAAGAAGAAAAGACCGGGTCCGCGAAGGGAAAGGAGATCGCTGCGGTGGATGTCAAGGAACATATCTACGCGGACGACCCCGCAAGAGGTCCTCGTGACGTCCGGACGAACCTGGACGGCGTTGACTATTTCTTCGTGGGCAATGGGTTCATTCAGGCCGCCGTGCAGGTCTGTGACTCAGGAGCAGGCACGCCGGTCGGTCTGCTGGTGATGCGCCCGGACAGGCTCGGGCCGAAGCGTGATGTCTTGACGATGGATCCCGAGGCCGGGTTGGAGCCGACGATGATCCGCATTCATCAAGGAGGCGGGGTCTCACAGCCGGTGCCGGGGCGGATAAGAGCGTGCTGGGTCGAGTCCACAGGCGTCCCGACGGTCAGCGTGACGTGGCAGGCGGAGGACTTGGAAGTCGAGGAACGGTTCTGGTGCCCGGATCGCTCACTGCCGCAGCTCCGGCGCGAGGTTCGCCTGCGGAACACGGGGAATGCCTGCAACGTTGCCATCCGGACTGGACGCGAGGACCAGCCGCTGGAGCAGCCGATTACGCTCGCGGCCAGCGAGGAGCGAACGATCGCCCTGGTGTATCGTACTGTGGAGCAAGGTGGAAGACCGCTGCTGGAGACGGAATGGTGCCACGATGCGAGTCTGTCGGATGCCGCGCCCTACTGGCGCAAACTGAGCGAATGCCGGTTCTCGTCGGACTTGCTTAACCACGTCTTCACCGCGGCCCGCAATCAGCTTCCGGCGGCGATCACTTCGTCGGGCCGCGTGGACGGCAGCATCTGGCAGTACAACCTGGAGTGGGTCCGAGACCAGTCGGTGGTGGCCGCAGCGCTGGTGCTATTGGGCGATTTCGAGCTGGCTCGTACCATGCTGGATCGGTTGCTCCGTGACTTCGTGACCGACGACGGCGACACCGTGGACTCCAGCCGGCGCCGCGAAGCGGAGGATGTGGAACTTGATCAGAACGGCGCGTTGCTGCTGGCGATCAAGGCCTACGTGGAGTGGACTGGCGATGTGTCCATCCTCGGCGCCTACCGGCAGCGAATCCGCGCCCTGGCCGAATTCCCGTTGCGCAGCGTGTTTCGGCATTCGCCATCCGGTCTGCTGCACAACCGGCGGGAATACTGGGAGCGTCATGCGGTCTACGGCATAGAAGACGGGATGGAACTCACCCATCAACTCTTTGCCTCGCTCGGGCTCTCGGCGGCCGCCGATCTGGCCCGCCACGCGGGTTGGACAGAGGAAGCAACTCGCTGGGAGGCTGACGCCGGCCGCATCAAGCGGGCGATGCTGTCTGATGATCGCTATGGAATGGTCCACGACGGCTGCTTCATCAAGCGACGCAAGGTCAGCGGGGATGTTCACTGGGAAATCGAGCCGGCCGCAGGTGCCAACCTGCCCCCGGGGACGCCGCTGGCAGGGCGCGGTCCTCATCTCCTGAACCCTGACACCTCGTCGGTTCTGCCGATTGCCCTGGAGTTCGTCGATCCCCGCGGCGAGTTGGCCCGCAACACCCTGGCCTCTATGGAGGAGCTCTGGAATCAAAGTTGGACCGGCGGAGGCTACAGCCGTTATCACGTGAGCTCGGAGCCGGATTCGCCGGGGCCCTGGCCGTTCGCGTCGATTTTCGTCGCCCGGGCATATTGGGAAGCGGGCGAGGATGAAAAAGTCTGGCGCATCCTGCGGTGGCTGGGTGAAGCGGGCCGTTCGAAAGCCGGGTCGTGGTTCGAGTTCTATGGCCCCCGACCGGTGCCGCCGTGCCCGCAGAACGGCATCATCCCCTGGACCTGGGCGGAGATCGTGGTCTTCTTCATTAATCACGTCCTCGGCGTGCGACCGGGCCTGAATGATCTGCTGCTGCGACCGCGGCTGCCTTCCGGCGTTGATCGGGCAGAGGCGACATTGTCCCTGGACGCGCACCGCCTGCACCTCGAGCTGCGCCGGGCTCGATCGGGAGAGAGCAACACGATCACGGTCAATGGGGCCACGAGTGCTTACCCTGCCGGTGGGCTGCACTTACCGCGGCCGCGGGCGGACCTGAACGTCAAGATCATTTTGAGATGACGAATGCGCAAGAACACAATCCATCTGATCTGTAACTCGCACATTGATCCGGTCTGGTTGTGGGAGTGGCCGGAGGGAGCGGCTGTTGCGCTGGCGACGTTCCGGACGGCCGCGGACCTCTGCGAGGAATTCAACGGGTTCGTCTTCAATCACAACGAGGCGATCCTGTACAAGTGGATCGAGGAATACGATCCCGACCTGTTCGAGCGTCTCCGCAAGCTGGTCAAGGCCGGCAAGTGGCACATCATGGGGGGATGGTATCTCCAGCCGGATTGCAACATGCCGAGCGGTGAGTCCTTCGTTCGTCAGATACTGCTGGGGCGGGGATACTTCCGGGAGAAGTTCGGCGTCAAAGTCTCGACCGGCGTGAATCTCGATCCCTTCGGCCACACGCGCGGGCTGGTGCAGATCCTGGCGAAGAGCGGCTACGACTCATACCTGTTCTGCCGCCCCACTCAGCAGGACAGCGGCTTGCGAAAGCCGGAGTTCGTGTGGGTGGGGTACGACGGCTCGCAGATTGTCGGCGGCCTGGCGACCGCACACTATAACTCTGCGCCCGGCGGAGCCCGGCTGAAGGTCGAGGACTGGCTGCAAAAACATGCGGGCGAGCCTTGCGGCGTCCTTCTCTGGGGCGTGGGCAATCATGGTGGCGGACCGTCACGGAAGGATCTGCGAGACCTCGCCGGTTTGATTCGAAGAACACCGCAACCCGAGATCCGCCATTCGACTCCCGAGGATTACTTCCGCGACCTCCGGCGACGCAGGGCGGCACTGCCTAGACATCGCCGCGATTTGAATCCCTGGGCGGTGGGCTGTTACACATCGATGGCTCGCGTGAAACAAAAGCACCGCCGGCTCGAGAACGAGCTCTATTCAACGGAGAAGATGGCCACGGCGGCGGCGATCGCGGGGTCAATGGATTATCCGCGAGCGGCACTGCACGAGGCGGCGTGCGACCTGCTGGCCGGCGAGTTCCATGACGCCCTGCCGGGCTCGTCGATCGCCCCCGTCGAAGAGGCTACCGTCCAACTGCTCGATCATGGGCTGGAGACACTGTCCCGGATCAAGACGAAGGCTTTCTTTGCGTTGTCATCTGGGCAGCGGCGGGCCCGCGAGGGTGAGTTCCCGATCCTGGTGTACAACCCGCATCCTTACCGCGTGGCCACCATAGTTGAGTGCGAATTGCAGCCGCCCTGGCCGCACCCGCAGGAGTACTATGCCAAGCCTCTGGTCTTCCACCGCGGGCGGCCGCTGGCCGCGCAGGCGGAAAAAGAGCACGCGAACATCAACGAGGACAACCGTAAGCGGGTCGTGTTCGCGGTGGTTCTGGAGCCCAGCAGCATGAACCGGTTTGACTGCCGGCTAACAAAACTGCCGCGTCAGCCCGCGAGGTCGTTGCGCGTTCGAGGCGATCGGATTCGCTTCAAAACGAAGGACCTGGACGTCGTCATCAACTCGCGAACCGGCCTGTTGGATCGGTATCGCGCGCATGGCGTCGATTTTGTACTCCGCGGCGCCTGCCAGCCGTTGGTCATGAAGGACAACGCCGATCCCTGGGGCATGACCGTCCGGAGCTTCCGGGCTTTGGCCGGGCGGTTCCGGCTGATGTCCGCGAAGGAAGGCAGCCTGTTCTCCGGAGTCCGGGACACGACGATCCCGTCCGTTCGCGTGATCGAGGACGGGCCTGTGCGAACCGTGGTCGAGGCGGTGATGGCCTTCGAGCATTCGTTCATCTGCCAGCGTTACAAGTTGCCCCGCCAGGGAACCGAGATAGAGGTCGAGACGCGCGTTTTCTGGAACGAGAAGGATCGAATGCTGAAGCTGTCGATTCCGACGCCGTTTCCCAACGCGCGGCACGTCGGCCAGGTGGCCTACGGAACCGACGAGCTTCTCAATAGCGGCGACGAAGCCGTGGCTCAAAAGTGGGGGGCGGTCGTGGCCCGGGATCGCCGCGTTGCCCTCACCTGTATCAACGACGGTACGCACGGCGCCGACATGCTTGACGGCGAGCTGCGGCTTTCGCTGCTCCGGTCGCCGGCCCATGCCGGGCACCCCACCGGCCCCGGGCGACCGATCGTCCGCGCCGACCGATTCACGCCACGCATGGACCAGGGCGAACGGGTCTTCCGTTTCTGGCTCAACGGTGGATCATCGGCCGAGCGGCTGGCGCAGGTCGACCGGGAGGCTCTGGTCAGGAACGAGCGGCCGTTCGCGTTGAACTTCTTCCCGTCCAGACAGGGGCACGTTGTAGGGCGGGCTCTGCCCGCCGCCTCCGGCCAGGGTCGCATCCCCAAGCCAGCCCTCGTTCTCGGAGATGACGTGGTGCAAGCGACCGTCTTCAAGAAGGCCGAAGACGGCGAGGATCTGATCATCCGCCTGTTTGAGCCGACCGGACGCGCCAGAGCGACGACGGTGGCGTTGCCGGCTTTTGCAGCGCGGATAAAGGCGAAACTAGGAGCCTTCGAGATCAAGACCCTGCGTTTCAATGTCCGCCGTCGGCGGTTCACTGAAGTGAACCTGTTGGAAGAACCGCTGAGGTGATGCACTCGTGAACGAACCTGTTTCGGTCATCCTGGTCGGGATCGGCGGCTACGGGGAGGTCTATCTCTCTGCCCTGCCGGATGAGATGCGAAGGGGCCGCTGTCGCCTGACGGCAGCAGTCGACCCGTCGCCCGAGCGATGTTCACGCCTCGCGGAACTGCGCTCCCAAGGCGTGCCGATCTACTCGTCGATGGAGGAGTTGCCCGCGCGCACTGATTCCGACGAGTTGATGGTCATCTCGTCGCCGATCCATCTCCACTGCCCCCACACCTGTCAGGCCCTCGCGCGGGGCAGCTATGTTCTGTGCGAGAAGCCCGCCGCGGCGACGGTTCAAGAAGTCGATCAGATGATCGAGTCCCGGGATCACGCCGGGCGATTCGTGGCCATCGGCTATCAATGGTCCTACAGCAGCCCCATCCAGCGGCTCAAGCAGGACATCCAGGCGGGTTTGTTCGGGCAGCCGCGACGCCTGAAGAGTCTGTGCCTCTGGCCGCGAGACGCATCCTACTACGGACGGAACAGCTGGGCCGGACGATTGCGCGATGATCAGGGCCGATGGGTGCTGGACAGCCCGGCAAATAACGCCATGGCCCACGATCTGCATAACATGCTCTACGTGCTCGGCGATCGCGTTGAGACAAGTGCCGTTTCCAGCAGTGCCACCTCGCACGGCAAGGTAGCGGCCGACGTCCTCGTCGGCCGT
>DATKKX010000069.1:0-5159 GCA_035542775.1 Phycisphaerae bacterium
TCCCCATTCGGCGGATGTCACCGGCTCCACGTGTCCGCTGGACATTGCGGTTTGCCATTGGTCCAGCGATTCGGTGACGAAGTAGGGGCTGCCCAACGCCGGCGCTCCCGGACTGAAGGCGGCCAGGAGGCACAACGTCCCGGCCAGAAATGGAAACACATTTGTTTTCATGGCTTGTCTCCTTTCATGGACCAGTTTTCTCGTTAAGGACCTTTATTCGCAGCGCGGATTCAAACTGGAGGTCTCATCCCGCGCCGTAGCCTGGGTTTGGCGGCTCCCAGCGGTGAAGCCCGCCGTGGCGAGAAGTGCCCGCACTCATTGGGATTGCGAGCCCCGTCTGCCTCGCCGAGGCTAAACACGGTGAAGCCTCTTTCTTCTCGTTGGGGGTGGGAGGTGTTCCTATCCAACCGGCTTCGTGTACGCCTGCCTCCGGTGACCTCATGGGTCGGGGAACGCCGACGCCTGTCGGTCTGATGGAGGGGAGATGTGCGGAGTTCCCCGAACTCACATGGACCACCCTCCATGCTGGTCGACGCCCGATAAGGGGATGTGGCCACTCCGTCCAAGTTTTCCAGGGTCAATCCAAGAAAACCGCGGCGAAGGGAGGCTCTCACAGTTCGCTCCGCCGTTGATGACGGATATCCGTACTTGCGAGTTCGAATTATTCCTGGTGCTTGATGGGCCTCAGGCGAGAGGGTTTCGCCGGGGATTGACGACCAGCAGTGCAGGACTTCCCGTAGATGTGGGTGGGCAAGGATAGACGCGGCACTCGCACCGAGCCTCATCTGGGTGTTCCCAGTGGCGCCAAGGGTCGATGGCCGACCGGAGAACGTGTGACGCCGTTTCCACGCCCGTAAACATGACGTACGGGCGCGTCGGGCCTGCGTTCCCAATCGCCGTGAGCCCACGGTGCCGGACAGTTCTCGCGAGCAGTCGCCATCGTCGAGCGCGGTCGACCGCGCCTCGGTTTCTTTCTTAACCTTCGCGTCGTTCTTACCGACACACTCTCGTGAGGCGATAGACTTAGACACCTCCGCATCTGGTGTTGTCAGCCTGCGGGGTCTCTCCCGCTCTTACCGTTCAAGCAGAGAAATCCGCCTCCGGCGGATCTCACCGGCGCTGCATATTCACCGCGCGTCGGGCTTGCGATGAAAGGCCGCAGTCATGCTCGATTTCAGGTCAGCGCGCGACAGGGCCATGCGTCGTGCGATCGAAACGGGCCACATGCCCAACATGGACGTCATCCACGCCCGGCAGAAGATGGAAGGTTTTGAACCATGCTTCGGAAGGACCGAGATGGTCTGTCAACGCACCGGTTGCCGGTGGCATGGTGATTGCGCGGCGCTGGCTACGTTCCGTCCGGTGCGCGGTTTAGGCTTGCGCCGTGAATCACGGCCCACGCTGACGCATGCGGCGAAATTGGGGGCAGCGACTTTCCGTGACGGCCGCGGCATGCTGGAAGCCCAGCACGCGTCACTCAAGCGCAGCACCGTGGAGCCGCAGCTAAAGTAGCGCCGGCATCTTGAGGGCTCGTCGCGGGCGGCGCGATGCGCGCGGCGCACGGGTTGCGGGCAGGCCCCGACGAGAAGGCGGGGAGGTCCGAGGGCGATTTCCACTTTACGGGGCGAGCTTTTTCCGAGAAGCCGGCCTTACGGTCACCATCCTTCGTACGCGTTTCAGGCTGGTTCAGGCGAGGACTTTTGCGTGGTCGCCGGCTGCGGCTGGGTCTGCGCCGGGGGCGGAGGAGACGCCGGCGGCGGGGGCTGGGCTGCAGATTGCTGCTGCGGCGGGCCCGCCGAGGCCGGAAGTGCCGGCGGCGGCTGGGACGGAGGGGGTTGCGGCTGAGCGGGAGGCGGGGTCGGCGGCGTTGCCGGCGCGGCCGGTCGCTGGGGCTGGCCCTCCGGGGGTCCTAGCTTTCGTTGCTCGGTGGTCAGGACCTGCTCCCACAAGCGGTTCTTCATGCGGTTGAATATGTCGCCGATGGGGGCGAGCAGGCGTTTCAATTCCTCCTGCTGGATCTTCAGTTGCTCCGGCGAGCCGGCCGACTTCTGGATGAGCTGCTCGCATTTGGCAATCTGATCACGGCGGGCGTCGCGGATCGAGATGGCCTCCTGCTTTGAGCCCTTCAGGATCGCCTGGGCCGCGGTCCGTTGCACGTCGGTACACCCATACTTGTCGCAGAACAGCTTGACGTACCGATCCCACGCGGAGTCGTCAGTGGGGTTGATATTGTCGATGGCGATCTTCTTTTCGTTGGCCGCGGCCACCAGGGCGTCCTTGGCGGCGTTCGAGCGTCGATACGCGTCCATCGCTGCTAGGTGGATCGGATCATCCTGCAGGCCCCAGTCGGTCGGGTTCCACCCGCCCTGCTCCCATCGCTTGACCATCTCGGTGACGTCGTGGTGTCGCTTGACCAGCGCCGAGACGTCGGCGTCGAGCAGTTGCTGCTGCTCGGGGGTCATAGTCTTCTTGAGATTTCCCGTGACCCGCTGCATCGAATCGAGGGCGTCGGCCATGATCGGCTTGATTGCTGTGGACCAGCGCTGCACCTGCTCGGGGGTGAAGGGCTCGTTGGCGGCCCGCGTCTTCACTACCTCCATGGCCACGGGAAGGATTTCTTTGAAATGCTTTGCCGTAACCAGCAACGTCTCGCGCTGGATCTCAGAGTTCATGTTCGATCGCTGGTCGGGCGAGAGGTTGTACCGCGCCTGGAGCGCGTTCATGAACGCTTCCTGACGCTCCTGCGGCTTCCAAGGGGGAATGCGGCCGACGTCGCGCATGAGCGTCTGGGCGTATTGATCGGGCTCGGACGTCCAGCCTTGTTGCTGGAATACGTTGTTGGTGGCCTGATCGATGACGACGTACTGCTGGTCCCAGGAGCCGATGAGGTCGGCGTTCTTCTGCACCTCCTTCAGTTGCTCAATGTCCTGCGGCGTGACCTCAGGCTGGTTCTGGGCCTGGGCGGGAAGGCCGAGAGCGAAAAGAACAACGCCAGCCGCCGCCGCAACGCCGACCATTCCACGCCATCCGCGCCGCACGCGCCGTGTCTCACAGTCCATTGTTGTTACGATTCTGCTCACGTCTGATCGCCTCACGAAGTTTCTCATGCACTTCCAGCGGCCGCGACACGATCCGCCACGAAGCGGTTCCGCTCGGACCACCGCCGCCGGCCGCCGCCGTCTGGAACGTGATTGTCCCTGTCCGGGTCAGCCGTTCCGGCAGCGAGAAGGTCGCATAGGTGTTTTGCAGCCTGCTCAGAGCACATTCGAACAGCTCAACGTAGAAAACTCCCCGGATTCGCATCACCCGGTGATTGGTCAGCACATAAAGCCGGGAAACCCATTCCAAGATGGCCCAAGCCAGTCTTGCCCCGGCCACCGCGGCCGCCAACTGATACATGTACCATCGGTACGCCAGGGGGAACAAATCCCGGCTGGCCAGTGCGCCCAGCAGAATGGCCACCGCCAGCCAACGCAACGATACGATCAATACGAACCAAGGCGACGGCTTGATCGCGAAATGCACGATCTCGCCGCCGTCCAGCAGATGGGCCGGCACAATGGCCTGGGCCGGTAATCCCACGGCGCCGCTGCTGGGGCCTTCCGCATGAGCGGTGAGCTTGCGATCCTGTCGGTCGGGCTCGGTGGCAACGGTCACGCGTACAACTCCGGGCGAAGCACGCCAATATCCGGCCAGTTGCGATAGTGGTCGTTGTAATCGAGCCCGTACCCGACCACGAAAGCGTCCTCGATGTCGAATCCAACGAAGTCGGCGAGCAGGTCTTTCGGGGCTTTCGCCGTTTTTCGGAGGAGGACGCACATCCGGAGGCTGGCGGGCTCCCGTTTCCTCAGCAGATCCATGACTATACGGAGGGTATTGCCGGTGTCCAGGATGTCGTCCACGACCAGGACATGACGATCCTTGATATCCAGATCCACATCCTGCACCAAGCGGGCCTTGCCGGGCGTCGTGACCGCTCCGCGATAGCTGCTCATCGTCAGCAGGCCGATCTTCATCTTGAAGGGAAGCTGTCGGATCAGATCGGCGAGAAAGATGATGGAGCCGGCCAACACCGGGACGATGACAAGGCCGTTGGAATCATCACCGTAGGTCTGGCTGATGGCCTCGGCCAATTCCTTGACTCGTTTCTTGATCTGCTCCCTCGTGAGAAGGATGCGCGCCAGGTCTTTTCGCATGGAGGCATTATAGGGTCAAGCCGCGGATAGATACAGCAGGGGCAGGCGGCCGAGAGGAGGAGAACGCCCGCGAAAGTCCATCACTCGGTGATCGGCGGTGGGTGTGGGCGGCGCAGCGGTGCGGGCTCGCCGAATTGCTTCCTTCAGTCCAGAATCTTGTCGAGGCATTGGAGCATCTGGTCCAGGGGGCAAGCTGGCAAACACAAGAAGCTTCTCCTTCCACGGTTCATCGCAGCCCGCGGGCCAGCCTTCCCCTGATTCCTACTGTTGGCCCTATGTCACGCCATGTGCCTCCGGTCGTGAGCGGGTCAGCAGAACACGTCCACGCGTTGCCCCCGGGTCGATCTGCTCATACCATTTACATCCGATGATGCGGAATCTGATGATCACGCTGGCCTTCGACGGCTCGGAGTTTCACGGCTGGCAATTCCAGCCGGAGACGCGGACGGTGCAGGGCTGCCTGGAGCAGGCCCTACGGCGTGTCCTGCGTCATCAGGTGGTGGTCATCGGCTGCAGCCGGACGGACGCGGGGGTTCACGCGGCCGGGTACGTCGCCAACTGCTACACGACCAGCCCGGCGCCGATTCAGGGCATGTTCCGCAGCATCGGCTCGCGCCTGCCGAAGGACATGACGGTGCTCCATCTAGCGCAAGTGCCGCTGACGTTTCACTCCACGCAGTCAGCCGTATCGAAGCTCTATCGCTATCGGATCTACAACACGCAGGCCAGGCCGTGCGCGGACCTCGCTCAACGGTTTGTTTATCACTGCTGGCAGCCGCTGGACATGGACGTCATGCGCGCCGCGGCGGAGTGCTGGATCGGCACGCACGATTTCAGCGCGTTCGCATCCGCCGGTAACGTCCGGGACTCCAACATCAGGACCATCCTGCGGATCGAGATCTGCCGAATCGGGCGAGAGGTCGTCGTTGACGTCGAGGGCACCGGGTTCCTCTACAAGCAGGT